>DJWR01000096.1 GCA_002441055.1 Caulobacteraceae bacterium UBA6225
GCGGACATGACCCGGGGGACGACCACCCGCCGGACGCCAAAGGTCTCCACATAGAACCGGATGGCTTCAGGCGTGTTGGCCGCAGCCTGCACCGACAGGTGCAACCGCATGGTTGGGCTCAGCTCGCGAACATGGGCCAGGACGGCGAGATCGGCGGCGATGATCGCATCTGCGCCCGCCCCGATGGCGGTCTTAGCCGAGGCCCGCCAGCGATCCTCGCCGCCAGCCCGAGCGAAGGTGTTGATGGCCACCAGCACCTTGGCGCCCCGGCGATGGGCGAAATCCACCGCGCGCGCCAGCTCTTCCGCATCAAAGTTGAGGCCAGGAAAATTCCGCGCATTGGTCTCATCGCGCAGGCCGCAATAGACGCTGTCGGCGCCAGCCTCGATGGCCGCCTCAAGCATGGCCGGCGACCCAGCCGGGCAGACGAGCTCAATGGACCCCATGGGGCTTTCCTCCTGTGCGTTTGGCCGCGCGACGCCACTCGACAATTCGCTGCAAGACGGGATCGAGACCGGGGGCGAGGGCGGCGGGCGCCAGAAGGTCGGCCAGACGCAGATCGGCCGCCTCCAGAGCGTTGTGGAGGGCCAGCACCGCCCCAGTCTCGCCGGTCACCGTCAATTCCCCGGCGAAGAAGGTGGCGTCGGCATCGGCCGAGCCGTCGAAAAGCGCCAGGAGGTCCACAAAATCGCCGGCTATCTCAGCGACATAGCCAACAGGTCGCCGGGTTCTGCGGACCAGTTTCACCGTCCCGCCATCCTCGGTGAGGGTCAGGGCAAAGGCGACCGGAAGATCCACGGGATCAATCAGATAGGGGCGCCCCTGATAGGGCCCTAGACGGCCAAAGGCGTTGGCCGAGCGCCGCCAGGCGCGTTTGATGGCGTGGTTGAGCAGCAGCTCTACAGGCGGCCGCAGGGCGAGCGCCAGATCGGTCAGAACGCGCGCAGACAGGCGCTCTTCTGCGGGGTGCATCATTGGCCTTTCCGGGCGTAAACAGGCGCCCCGAAGAGGTCTAGGGCGCACCGGAAGGGCGACGAATGTCGTCGGTCAAACCCGCAGGAGACTTTCGTCAGCCTTGGACGGATCAGACCGTCATCTGCTGCGGCTGGTTCGGCCAGGCCTCAAACATCGCCTTGCCGCGACCGCGCATGGCGTCGGGCGCATGGTTGTCGATAAGGGCGTCGGGCTTGGCCAGACGGCTCAACACCACCGGGCGACTGATGGTCACCAGCGGCCCGTTCACCACCACCCCATAGTCTGCGAGGTTGGCGAAGGCGCGCGACAGGTTCTCTGGCGTCATGCCCAGGAGGGAGGCCAGGACACGCTTCTCATGGGGGAGGGTGATGGTCTCGACATCGCCCTGACGCACCTGCTGGGTGATCAGGTAGTTGGCCAGACGCTCAATCCCGCCGCGGAGCTTTTGGCTCTTGATGGAGCGCACGAGGCCCCGATAGCAGCCGGCCAGTTCCTGGGAGACAGCAAAGCCGAAGCCGGCGTCTTCGCGCATTTCACGCCGCAGGGTCTCGCCGGAGATCATGAGGATATCGGACCGATCGCGAGTCGCCGCGCTCATCAGGGCTTGAGCGTCGAGGACCACGGCCGCCAGGATGAAGGTCGACAGCGGACCGAGCAGGGCGAGGATGGTCTCCTTGTCGTTCCATGTGCCGGAGAGTTCGACCGATCCCCCAAGCAGAATATAAAGGAAATCAACGCTGTCGCCCTCGGTCAGCAGCGTGGTGCTCGCCGGAAAGCGCTGAAGAAACGCCCCCTGGATCAGGCGGCGGAAGGTGTCTTCGCCAGCGGCCTTCAGGAATGGCAATTCCCGGATACGTTCGAGATCGGCCTCTTTGATCGGCATCCACAGTCCTCCACACGGGCCGGAACATGACGCGCCCGGGGATTCGAACCTTGATCTATGTCAGGGTCGAAGGGCGCTCGGGCGCGGCGGTTTGTCCCCCTGAGGCGGTCAGGTCCTCAATCGTATTGAGGTTCAGAAACTGCCGACCGGCTGGATCCTCCCAAAGGACCTGACAGGCGTTCAATTCAGCCAGCAGGCCGCGGAGCGACCGATGGCCAGCCTGGGCGTAGGCCAGGACAGATTCAAGCGCCTCGGTGCGCCATAGGGTGCAGGCAGGATGGTCGCGGTGAGGATCCCTTGCCGAAGCCGCCAGGGCCTCAGGGGTTGCGACGAGCGCGGCCTCAAGCCGGCAGAACAGGTCATCGGGCAGGTGAGGGGCGTCACAGGGGATGGTCAGAACCTGCTTGGCCCCAATCTCCGCCCCGTAGCGAAGTCCGCCCACTACACCGGCCAGGGGGCCTTCGATCTCCGGCGGGTCAAAGACCAGGTCGACGGGGGGGAGCCCCTCAGCTTGCGGGCGTTCTCGAACCGACAAGGCCACCCGACTGGCGAAGCCCGCCGCCCGGGCCAGAGCGTGTTCGCCCAAGGTCTGCGCCTGGTACAGGCGTTGGGGTTTTCGACCGCCCATCCGCCGGCCCGCGCCACCGGCCAGCACCACGCAGAGCTTCATCAGCGTCTCCTTGGCGAGGCGCCCCGGGGATCGCCCCCTTCCCACAGAGCGCGCGCGCGCTCAACACGCCCGACCGACACCTCAAGATCCCGCAGCAGGCCATCCTGAATGGAGTAGATCCAGCCATGGACCTCCAGGGGCTGCTTCTTGCGCCAGGCGTCCCTTACAAACGGGTTGGCTGTGATCTGGCGGACCTGTTCAATTACGTTGCGTTCGCACAGGTCGTTCACCCGGGCCTCAGGGTCGCTGATCAGCGAAAGCTCGTGTTCGCAACGCCAGGAGAGGCTCCTCACCGGGGTCAGCCAGTGGTCGATCAGGCCGTGGCGCTCATCGGACAGGGCGGCGCGAACCCCGCCGCAACCATAGTGGCCGCAGACGATGACGTGGCGGACCTTCAGAACCTCGACGGCGAACTGAAGGACCGACAGGAAGTTTGCATCCTGCGGCGGCGCCAGATTGGCCACATTGCGGTGGACGAACAGCTCGCCTGGATCGAGGCCAACGATCTCATTGGCTGGCACCCGACTGTCGGAACATCCGATCCAGAGGTAGGAGGGGGCCTGTTGATTGGCCAGGCGCCGAAAATACTCCGGGTCGACACGGGCCCGGGTGGCCGCCCAGCGGATATTGTTGTCGAACAGCTCGGGAATCATGAGGGCGTTTCGAGGACCAGACCTCGCCTTGCGGCCAGCCGCCGGCTCAGGGTCGTCAAATCGGCGGCGGTGAGCCTGAGGCGCGCAATGGGCAGCACCACGGCGTTTTCCAGGGCCAGATGGCGAAGCTCGTGCCGGGCGAAGTCGAGGAGCACTGACTTCACCTCCGGATCCAGGGCGGGGGCCCGTTGGGCGAGCAGGGCCGACTCCAGGCGTTCACGCACCACCTGAGACTGGGTGGCGTCGGTCCTGTGTTCAGCTGACAGCCGCCCCAGGACATTCTCGATCTCATCCTCTGGCAGAGCCCGGCGCCGGAGCAGGGGAAAGAGGTCTTCCTCCTCATCAATGATGTGAAGGGCCAGATCGTANNTCGATCATCCGGCAGAGCTGCCTGTGCCGATAGTGCTCCGCAAAGAACCAGTCGAGGGGCTCATGGAGCAGTTCGCGCGGGATTTCTTCGATGTCCGCAGGCGGGGCGCTGGGCATGGCCGGCTCTCCAAGGACGTTCAGTAGCGATAGTCGAGGCTGATCCAGACCTTGGTGCGATCGCTAAAGCCCGGGCGATCGCCGTCGAACCAGGCCAGCTTGGTCTCAAGCGACAGGTTGGGCGTGAGGGGCGCAGCCGCTAGCAGGTCAAGCTCGGTCCCATAGTCGTCGCCCCCCTGCGGGGCGGTGAACCGATGCAGCGCCGCCGCCAGGCGAACCGGGGGCAGGCCCTCTGGGCGCACGGTGGCCCCGACCTTGGCGTTGAGGTCTTGGACCCCATCGGCCGGAGTGGTCAGGAACACGTCCGCCCAGCCTTGGAAGGCATGCAGCGTCGCCAAGGGTGTCGCAAAGCCCTGCGCGCCATTCCCGTCCAGGCGCTCAAGCCCGACGCTCGCCCAGTTGTCCTTCTGGCGCAGACCAAGATTGAGGGCGGCATAGTCCAGCTCGAAGTCGGCGGGATTGTCGCCATAGTCAGCCTGCCGGGCGTAGGCGGCCTCCAGGCTGCCTTTCAAGCCATTGTCAGAGAGCGGCCGTTCCAGGCGCAGGCCTGCGCCCAGGGTGACGCTGGACTGGGTCGGGGCGTTGGCGAAGTCGAGCCATTCCCCATGAAGGGTGAGGTGTCCCCAGGCGGGCTTCCAGTCGGCCTGGGCCAGATGACTGTCCGAGCGCCAGTCGCCCTGCGGATGGTCGTCGCCGAAGATCCGCTGAACGCGATCCACATAGGCATAGGTGAGCGCCAGATCGGGCCTTGGTTTCAAGTCCACCCGGGCGGCGTCAAAGGTCTGCTCGTTCTGCCGAAAGCCCACATTGCCCACGAAGCGGGCCGATCCCAGGATGATCCGCTGGCGACCGACGACGGCGGCGGCCTTGTCGCCCTTCCAGGCGATCTGCAGCCGGTTCAGCTCGGTCGTCTCTGGGTCCGGAACGATCGGATAGGCCGTCTCGCCATTGGTGGTGGAATTGTACTCATCGCCGAGGGCCACGACGTTCTCGCCCTCGATGAGGAGCTTGATCCCCTTCCATTCGGCGGTCTCAAACCCAAGCCGCGTGCGCAGCGTCAGCGCCGAGGCGTCATTGGCGAAGCCGGCCTGATCCACCGCCTCATGGCGAAGACGACTTTCCAGGATCAGTGTGGGCTCAGCAGCGACAGCCGTCGTGGCCATTGCGGCGCCGGCCAGGACGGTGGCCAGCATGAGGGGGGAGTGGGACATGGGCTCAGGCTCTGCGGATGATCGTGAAACGGGGTTTGTTGGGGGCCACCTTCTGTCGAAGCAGGGCGGCGAGGCCCGCCAGGGCCGGGTCCGCCCCGCCACGGGCGGCGGAGATCAGTTTGGTCCAATCTTCGTCAGAAGCCTCGGCGAGGAAGGTGGCCACCGTGTCCTGGACGAATTCGACGAGGGGCAGGTTGGCGGCCTCGGCCGCGGTGGTCACCTGCTGCAGAAATTCCGGGTCGACGGCGCGCAGCCAGGGCTCGATCCGTGCGCCGGCCATGGCCGGCTCCAGAATCTCGCCGAGGGTGAGGGAGCCCTCCCGGATGCGTCCATCCTCGCAGAGACTGACAGCCACGCCCTGGGCGCGGG
>DJWR01000083.1:0-14360 GCA_002441055.1 Caulobacteraceae bacterium UBA6225
TGGCCGGCGCTCTGCCGCTTCACTGAAGACGGCCGGCTGGAAATGACCAACAACGCCGCTGAGCGCGCGATCCGCCCTCTGACCCTGGGCCGCCGGAACTGGACCTTCCTGGGCTCCGACTCTGGCGGTGACCGCGCCGCGGTCTTCTACACCATCATCCAGACCTGCCGGCTCAACGACATCAATCCCGAGGCCTATCTCGCCGACATCATCGGCCGTATCGGCGATCATCCCGCCAACCGGATCGATGAGCTCCTGCCGTGGAACTGGCAGCCCACCAACGCCGACCTGGCAGCCGCATAGCCGAAGCCGAGATCCATCATGGCGCGAAGGACGGGCCATGACCGGACGCGTACGGTTCTCATCCTCCAGCGTCTTCAGCTTCTGCGCGTCCGAAACGCTCATGCCGCTGTACTTCGCCTTCCAGCGATAGAACGTCTGCTCGCTGATCCCGTGCCGCCGGCAAACCTCCGCCGTCGGGCTCCCGGCCTCCTGCTCCCGCAGCACGCCGATGATCTGCGCCTCGTTGAACCTGCTCTTCTTCACGTCCGTCTCCTTAGATGACGGACTCTCACTCAAAACGCGGGATCAGGAAGGGGGCAGGTCAGGCTCAGGTCAACCTTACCGCTCGAGGGCTGAGGTCACGCTTCGTCTGGTGAGCTCAGGGACATCGCGGCCGCTTCGTGTGGCCGCTGCGGTGCGGGGCCTTGCGCCTAAAACATCTTCTATACAAGACAGATAGCGATGAGCTAGGACTGTCCGATCGTAATTGCGTTCAACGAAGGCTTTGCCCCGTTCACCGAGGTCTCGACGCAGTCGTTCGTCTGCCGCCAGGCGCCGAATAGCGAAGGCTAGAGCCTCCGGGGCCTCCGGTTCCACGAAAACGCCGCAGTCACCGGCCTCCAGTAGGCGCCGTGCTTGGCCGTCAACAGCCAGCAAGATGGGACGGGCCATGGCCATCGCTTCGAACATTTTCGACGGGATAACGCGGTGAAACAGTGGTGAGCGACGCAAGACAACCAAGCTGACGTCGGTCGCGGCCCAAATTTCTGGCATCGCGCTGCGAGGCTGGTGATCCAACATAACCACGTTGGAGAGACCACGTTCCTCCTTAATCGCAAGCAGCTTTTCTCGCTCGGCTCCAGAACCCACCATCAGATAGGCGATTTTCTCGTCGTCCCGGGTCAGCTCAGCGGCAAATAGCACCGTCTGGAGGGCGTGTGCCATACCGTGTGTTCCGACGTACCCGAACACCAACTTGTCTTGGAGCCCATGTCGCTTTCGGAAATCACTTCCGTCAGCACTGGAAAACAGCGCCAGATCGACCCCATTTTCGACGATCTTGACGGGCCTCCGTAGCGCCCCCCGGTTTTCAATGTGATCTGTGAACGCAGGTGACACGGCTACGACCTGATCCGCCGTCTGGTAAGCCCACGACTCAATGTGTTCTAAGACCCGGATGACTCCTCCGCTGCCCATGGCCGCTACAGCCGAGACGCTTTCCGGCCAAATGTCACGGACCTCGAATATCCAAGGACACTTTTGATGACGCGCTACAAACGCACCAGCAAGCCCGGCAAAGAATTGCGGTGAAGTCGAGATGACAACGTCGACTCGTGGGTATCGCCGTCTATGCCAGAGCGTGGAGGCTAAGAACGACAGGTAGTTGAGGCTACGGCGGACCGTTCCCTGGTTGGCAGCAAGAAATGTGCCCACGCGGATGACATCAACGCCGGCCAAATCTTCGCGATAGATTGCTGGATTGCGATACCCGGGGAAAGGGCGGCCACCCGGATGACTAGGCGTGCAGGTCACCACGGTCACCTTATGCCCTGTGCGCACCCACTCCGCCGCAAGCTCGGATACGCGATTGGCGGGCGCGTTCGACTCTGGCGGGTAATAGTGAGTGATGAAGAGTATGTGCATCGTCACCGCACCCCGCCGCCACTCGTGATAGTCCAGAAGGTCCGCATAACGATCTGGACGTCCAGCCACAGGCTGAGTTTCTTCACATAGTAGAGGTCGTAGGTGAGTTTCAGCCTAGCCTCGTCGGCGCTGGCCGATGGGGGCGCGTTGACCTGCGCCCAACCGGTGATGCCAGGCCTGACCAGATAGCGATAGGCGTAGTTGGGCAGTTTCCCCTGGTACTCGGTGTGTAGGGGAACGGCTTCGGGGCGCGGTCCAATAAGACTCATGTCGCCTTTGAGGACATTCCACAGCTGCGGAAGTTCATCTATCCGGAAACGGCGCAGAATGCGGCCCACCGGAGTGACGCGACTGTCGCCGATGACAGCGGCCTTTAACGCCTCATCGGGACGCTCTAGCCGCATGGTGCGCAGCTTCCACATTTTGAAGGGGGCGGCGCCCAGACCAACGCGCTCCTGGATGAAGAACACTGGCGCACCGCTGGTCACCAATATAGAGAGCATGCTTAGGGCGAGCACGGGAAGTACCACAGGCAAAATGAAGATTACCAGACCGATATCCATGGCTCTCTTGATAATACGGTAAGAAGCGATCCCGTTAGGTGGTAGGTGGTCGACCTCGAAGTGGTCGAGTGAAACCGCGCCACGCAGTTCCTCGATGTACTCACCGATGTGGCGGACCCTGCAGCCCGTCAGCATAGCGCGGCTCAACGCGCGCGCCCAATCTGCGCTAACCGCCTCGGTCAGAGACACAAGTACAATGTCGAAGGTCCGCAGATCGGTTTCCGGATCCGTCACTACGCGGCTGTTGGGGAGCGACAAGCGACCCTCGCCAATCAAGGGGCCTATTACCGCCACGCGGTTCCGCGAAAGGCGATGACGAAGGGCGACGATGAGCACCGTGACGGCCGCTGTTAGGAGAACCGCCGAGAGGAGCATACTTCGTGAGAAGAACAATCGCCCCCCAAGAATAGTCAAGGCGTACAGGCCGAACAGAACGGCCGTCACCAATAAAGCTTGGCCAAATTTATAGTCTAATGGGCCATGAAGTCGATAAGCGTAGGCTGCAGCAAAAAATGTGCAAGTGAGATTTAAGGTCAGGTGAGCCTGATTTTCTCTTGATCCCAACCAGAACTCAAATCCACCAACAATCGCCATGCTCGTCACGGTCCACACCGCCGTGACGCCCAGCGCCGTCAACGTCGTGAACAAGCCGCTAAGATTTTGGCCCGCCGACCCTGGCGTTGCCCCTTCCCTCGCCATTCCCTCAACCACCCACATTGGCCGCCCCCTGCGACACCTGCTCACACGAGCTATGATGCCACCACATTTGCGACAAAACGCCGCCCCAGCCTGAAACACACCCCTGGGCTGCAAGCAAGGCGCATGCCTCTATTGCGCCGCGAGACGACTCGCTTGCCATCTTTACCTTGGCAATAAACGGCCCCTTAAGGCCGCTGGGGCGAGTGTTGGGTCTCTCTCTTGGAGTGGGCTTCATGTCTCGAGCGCAGAAAAAGCGGATCGCCGGCAAGCAATGGGAGCTAGCGCCCCGAGCCAGGGCACGCCATTTGGGCTTAGCGTCCGGTGCAGAGATGCCAATCCGGTCCCCAGCCCTTGAGTTGCAAGAGGCGCTTGAAAGCAGGTTGATGTTCCTGGCATCTCGTAGCCCTCCGAGGCCTATCATTGCGACGTCAGTTGGACTTGGACTGATGGCCGTCGCTTTTGCATGTGCAGCGTTTTGGGTGGCCGTCGGTCAGTTACTCCTGTCCTTGACCTAGTGACACGTTTTGCCACGCTGAACTGCGTAAGCGTGATTGTCGGCGCCCTGCTCATATTGCCCCTTAAGAACCGGGTAGAGGTGGAGTTGACGCAAAGTGAGGCGACCGACATTACCCTGTCAGTTCAGACTCAGCCAATCTCTCCGACTTGACGCTGAATTTCCGTCAGAATCACCTCTGCTAATTCTGATCGACATATAACCAGATCAGGGAGGAGCGTATTGGCGTGATTGTAGGTGAGGGGTGAACCGTCGAGCCGCGAAGCGTGTAGTCCAGCAGCCAGCGCTACTGCAACCGGAGCGGCCGAGTCCCACTCATATTGCCCCCCAGCGTGGATGTAGGCCTGAACATCACCGTTGACTACAGCCATGGCCTTGGCCCCGGCCGAGCCCATCGGCGCCAATTCCGCGCCTAGCATGTCAGCCACATGGCTTACGAATTCAGGGGGGCGTGATCGACTTATCGCAATCTTAAACTGAGACTGAATTGGCGTGCGCGCTTTGACGCTGGCGCTGCACAGCGTTTGGCCAACGGCGGGGAGGGCGACCGCTCCAATTCGCGGTTGGCCATCAATGCAGAGCGCAACATGAACTGCCCAATCGCTCCGATGCTCAGTGAATTCCCGCGTTCCATCGAGGGGATCCACGATCCAAACACGAGAGTGTTTTAGCCGCCCCAAATCATCCGCGCTCTCCTCAGAAAGAATCGCGTCATTCGGTCTAACTTCCTCAAGAGTCTTCATGAGGTAAGAATTTGAAAGCTCGTCGCCAATTCTTCCAAGGATTTGGGCGGAGAGAGGACTATTTCGCCTGATGCCGAGTAATATATCACCGGCATTCTTCGCGAGAAGTTCTGCCAATTCAGCATCGTTCATATTGTAATCTTTGAAAGTTGGGGCAGTCGTTTCCGTTGCCCGGTTACATGCAATTGATAATTCAGTCGTGTTGTAAGGGTGCCGCTGATCAGCGCCTATGACACATAGTACTTCTTGTATTCCGCATAGTAGTAGCCGGGGTCGCCGTAGCCGTATTTGGCTTGCTGCTTCATGTCGACCTGGGTCAGCGCGACGCCCGCCAGGTGGGCGCCGGTGCCTGACAGCAGGCGGAAGGCGGCCTCGATGGCGTGCTGCGGCGTCTTGCGCCAGTGGGCCAGGAAGACCACCACGTCGGCCTTGGGCGCCAGAACCCGGGTGTCGGCCACGGGCAGGACCGGTGCGGTATCCAAGATCACCAGGTCATAGGTGCGACGCAGCTCTTCCAGCAGACGGTCCATGGCGGCTGAGCCGAACACGTCCTTGGGCGTCATGCTGGACTTGGCCAGGGGCAGGAGGCGGGCGCCGGTGACCTGGTCGGTAGTCAGCACCTCCTCCAGGGAGGCTTCACCAGCCAGGACCTCGATCAGGCCCTTGGTGGGCTCGGCGCCGAACAGGCGGTTCACCGAGCGGCGGCGCAAGTCGCAGTCGACCAGGATGACCTTCAGTCCTTGCTGAGCGGCTGAGCGGGCGAGGCAGACCGAGGTCGTCGTCTTGCCTTCGCCGGGCAGGGAAGAGGTGATCGCCACCACCTTCACTGGCTCACCGAGGCGCGAATAGATCACCGAGGCGCGCAGGTTGCGGAAGGCCTCAGCGAAGCTCGATAGCGGCTTGTCGATCACGTAGTCGATGGGTGATCCGATCTTGCCTTCCGCGACAGAGGCGAGCAGCGGAACGGCGCCAAGGTAGGAGACTTCCAGCCGGTGCTCCACATCCTCCGCGGTGGCGAGACCTGAGTCCAACATCTCTGCCAGGACGACGGCGCCCAAGCCGCAGCCCATGGCCAGGACCAGGCCCAGGGCCAGGTTCAAGGGCACCTTCGGCGAGCTCTGTCCCGTGGGGATGGTGGCCGAGGAGACGACGCGGGCGTCCGATTGCTCGATCCCCTGCTGCGAGCTCGTCTCCTTGTAGCGGTTCAGGTAGCTCTCATAGAGGGTCCGGCTGGCCTCTGCCGTGCGTTCCAGTTCATTGAGCCGCACCTGGGCCTGATTATTGCCGACCAGGGTGCCGCGGGCGTTGGACAGGCTGCCGCCAATGGCTGCGGCCCGCTGGCGAGAGACCTGCACCTGGGCTTCCAGGTTGGAGATGATCCGCTGGATCTCGGCCTGAATCTGGGCGTCGATGTCGGTGAGCTGGCGGTTGGCGGTCAGCATTTCAGGATGCCGCTCGCCGTAACGGCCCTGCAGGTCGGCCACCTTGGCCGAGACCGTCGCACGTTGTTGCCGGAGTTGCTGGATCACTGGGGAACTGAGCGCTTCACCCAAGTCATCCCCAGACGACCCACGGGCAAGCTGGTTCCTGGCCGTGCTCAGTCGCGCCTCATCCTCGGCCACCTGAGCGCGCGCCTCGGCCAGGCTCTGGTTGTAGTTCGAGATTTCGGTTTCAGTGAGGTTGGTGCCCGCCGCACTCAGCAGATTGTTGGCGATGCGATAGTTCTGCACCGCCGCCTCATCGCTGAGGACCTGCTGGCGGAGGCCCTCAAGGCGGGAGTTCAGCCAGCTGTTGGCCTGTTGGGTCGCGTCAAACTTCGCCTCCAGCTGCTCGAGCAGATAGAGCTCGGCGAACTTGTTGGCGATGGTTGCGGCCTTGGTGGGGCTCTCCGACTCGAAGCTCACATTGATGACGTAGGTCAGGCCCGCACGCCGGACCGACAGGCGACCGAGGACCGCATCGACAATGCGTTCCTGTGCCTTTTGCTTGGCGACCGGATCGTCGGGGATGTCGCGGGGCTTGGCCGAGGAGACGACCCCAAGGACGGAGTCCTTGATGTTGGAAAGGACGCTCGGAGGCGCCAGCTCGGAATTGAATTCCGGATCCTGCGACAGCTGCAGGGCGTTGACTACGCGCTCGGCCAGCCGCCGGGACTTGAGGATTTCGACCTCTGTATCAACGACGCTGGAATCGGCCGGAAGGCCCGAGAGCACCGCCTCGACATTGACCACCTGCTCCTGGCGGGTGTCGAGCATCACATTGGCCGTCGCCGTGTACATGGGCGTCGCGGTGAAGGTGATGAAGATCGCGGCGAGAAAGACCAGGGCGGCGATGGCGCCGAACAGGCGGACGCGCCGCCTGAAGATGTTGAACAGCCGGCGCAGGTCAAACTGGTCAGCCAGCCCCCCAGGGGCGCGACGGCCGCTGGCCATCCCACCAGCCTCCTCGGAGTGGGGGTCTGCGGAGGGGTGGGAGAAAGCATTCATGGAAATCTGTGTCCCGAAACAGGCCTTGCAACAGTCAGGGTCTGCAAGCCAGAGGCCATTCAAGGCCGAACGACGCCGGGAGAAAAGAGGGCCAGACCCAACAGGGCCTGGCCCTCAATTTTAGAACTGCAGAGCCAGGGTCGCGCCGACCTTGTTCACCTTGAAGTCCTGACCGCCGACGCCGCTGGAGTCCATGTCCATATGGCTGTAGGCGACGGTCAGACCAACATGGCGGTTGAGCAGATAGGTGGCGCCGACGCCTGCATTGAACCGGTCGTCCTCGCGGGTGATGCCCTGATAGTCGTCCTTACCCTGCGAGACATTGCCGGTCAGGATGACGTTGCGCATCAGCTCATGGTCGACCTTCACGCCGACATTGGCGGAGGTGTAGCCAGCCGAGCCCGGCGAGGCGCTTTCTTCAATGGTGCGCGAGCCGGTGAAGGTCACCGTGGTCAGCTGGGTGGGGAACCACTCCACCTGCGCCCGGGCGCCGAAGCCGTCGATGTCGCCCAGCGTCGGGTCGTCGTATTCCTGGCTCAGATAACCCACGGCGATTTCACCGCGGGAGGTGGCGCCGAGCTCGAAGTTCGAGCCGACCAGCGCCTGGGTCCCTTCGGAGTCCCGGACCAGGGTGACGGCGGGGCGGGCCAGGCGATAGTCACGCACATTGCGGCTGACTTCCACGAAGAGCGCCGTGGCCGGGCTCACCGCATAGTCGGCGCGGGCGGTGACCACGTGCTCGTCGCGGTCACGGTACTGTTGGGCGACAACGCCGCCCGCCAGGTTGCGGCCGTCGTCGTAGTCAAAGCTCTTGAAGCTGTAGCCGCCGGACAGGCGAAGGCGGTTCAGTTCATGGCTTACTGCGGCGCGGGCGGCCGTCGTTTCGTAGGCCGTCGGCTCCAAAGCGCCAACCGCGGCGTTGGGCGAGGTCCGGGGTTCAACCAGATCGGCCCAATCGGCGCCCAGCGTGATGAAGCTGTTGCGCTGCATGTCGATCTGCGCCGAGGCGCCGACCGACAGGTCTTCGGAGTCCTCAGTGCCAAAATCCTGGTAGCGCAGGATTGAGGCGCGGGCATAGGCGTTCAGAGCGTGGCGCGACCAATCGGAGGAGACATTGATCTCCGGCGCGACGCGCCAAACCAGATCGTCGATCTCCGCGCCGTCGGTGGCGTAGATGTTGTCGTTATGCTCGGCGCCGAGCGAGACCTTCGGATAGGCCATGAAGGAGCCCATGCGCAGACCGACGGCTTCGTAACCCTCGCGGGGGCGCTGCATCACCGACACATTGCGATCACGCGCGAAGTTGGTCTGGGCGTCGCTGGCCGCAGCCATGCGACCGGCGGACTGAGCAACCGCCGGGGTGGAAAGACCAGCGGCGATCGCAATCGCCGCCCCGGCCATGAGCACTCTCTTGTCCGCAGTCACGGGCAGACTCCTTGGTTCGTGGGCTGCGCAAGGCGCAAAGCCAAGTTTAACGGTTCAAATCTGGCCCCGGTGGAGCGCCGGCCCGCAGGCCGGCTTCGCGGGGTGAACGCAATGCTTACGGCGTGGCGCCCGGCGGCACATAAACCGGCGCAGTGATCGTGGTCGGCGGTGCGGGCGGCGGCGGGGGGGCGCCGCCGTCAGGCGTAGCGGCGGGCGGCGCCTGAGCCACTGCCAACTGGGCGGCGTTCGACGCCGTTGTGATCGCCGCGGTGACGGCCGGGGTGCTGATACCCTGGACCGCCAGTATCGTGGAGGCCTGGGTCACGGCCGCGGCGACGACGGTCGCCGGTAGACCGCTAGCTTCGACGGTCTGGGCGATGGCCGCCTCGATCGCAGCCTCCTGGGCGTCTTCCGACATGCCTTCGGTGGCGGCGACGGCTTCGGCGACGGCCTCGGCGATCGCCTCGGCGAGCGCCTCGACCTGCGCGGCTTCCGTCGTTGTCTGCGCGATCGCCACAGCGGCCGGGAGCGCAACGAGACCGAAACCGGTGACTGCAACCATGGCGCGCGCCACGGCGCTGACGCCAATCACTTTGAGGCTCATGTCGCCTCTCCCCTCAAAAACGTTAACGGCTTAGCTGCCGTGCCTTTCCTATGGCCACAAGATGAGGCGTTTCTCAAGGGGGTTCGTGCTGTGACGCAGTATTAGGGCCCCAAACTGTGTCATTCTCGCGCGTCGATTGAACCCGATCCACCCGTTCTTGCGGCAAAGCCAAGTTGGGCGACGCGCGCCCACCTATTTTGGGGAGCCTCGCTTCAGTCGCTCGCGCCAGAATACCGCCGGCACGACGCCAGCGGGCGAGGTGACAGCTTCGAGAGTTGCGACCATTTCACGACGGCGGGATGTGCGAAGAAAGACAAAGGCCTCGTTCTCGACCTTCTTGCGCAGATCTGGCGGCAGATCCGCCCAATGTTGCAGCGCGAAGCCCACCCGCCAGGTCGAGACATATTGGTCTAGCGGCAACAACTCATAGGATCGCTCAAGATGGGCGATCCCGTCGGCGCTTAGGGTCCCGTCCAGACTGTCGAGATAGGCTAGGCGAAGGCGGGAACTGGAATCGTAGGGCGATTGCGCCAGCCCCCGTCGACTGGCTTCGACCGCTGCGTAGATGTTTGGCGGTGAAGCGCCCAGGGCGTGGTTTGCGGCTTGGCTTTGCCCCTGGGTCAGAACGAGCGGGGAGGGGATGGGGCTGGTGGTCGGGGTCAGGGCGGCAAGCGCAGCCATGGCCAGACCCAGCGTGGCCAGAGGCAGTAGGACCAGGACCGTGATCCTCAGGATGACGAAGGGCGACTTCATCGCTGCGACCCCTGCGACATGGAAAACTGCAGACCCAGCATATAGCTCCACATCAGGGCCACCGATGGGGTCTGCAGCGCAAAGTCTGTGAAGCCGTGGACCAGAACCGCCAGGTTGGCGGCCAGCAAGGCGAACAGCACATAGGTCATCCGGGTCCGACGAAGGCCCCGCCAGAGGCTGATGATGATCACCGAGGCGATGGCGCCGAACATGGGCAGGGCGCCCAGCAGACCAGCCTCCTCCAGCCACTGCAGATAAACGTTGTGGGTCGCCCGGACCGTCCACATGGCGTTGAAGTTGGAGGCGTCGAGCAGGATGCGATGAATGGTGTCAAACGTGCCCAGGCCATAGCCGCCCAGGGGGGCGGCCAGGAAGGCGCGCCAATGCATGGCGAACATTTCGCCTCGGGTATCTGCGTCCCGCTCAAAGTTGGTGAACCGCTCGAGCAGAAGTTCTCCGGCGAAATAGACACTGGCCATGGCCCCAATGATGGCGGTCAGCATGATTAAGCTCACGCGGCTCCAACTTACCCGACCGGCGAAGAGCAGAATGACCACCAGCGCCAGGACGCCCGCCACCGTTCCAAGGGCCGCACCCCGGGAGGCTGTGGCGAGCAGGCAGCCCACGAGGATGATCAGCGCCGCCCAATAGCCGGTCGCCACCTGCAGGGCTTGCCCGGCTCGCACGTTGCGCAATTCGCGCAGCAATGGTCCCAAGGTGACGATGATCATCACGGCAAAGAAAGTGCCCGCTGTGTTCGCGCTCCCCAGCGTCGCCGTAAGGCGGTTGCCTCCGAGGTAGCCGTGCGCGCCGGTCGCAAAGTTGAAGAACGCCCACAGCCCGAAGACGGCAGACAGGGCGATCATCAGATTGACAGCTGTTCTCGCTCGACCATCTGAGGCGCCCGTGGCGGCCCCGACCAGGAATATGCACGCTAGGCCAAGGAGCTTGATCAGTTCCAAGGTTGTGGCGGAGCGGTCGATCGTGGCGGCGCCTGGCGCCTGGCCCACATAGGCCCATACCGGATGGACGCCGGCCGGGCCAAAGGACGTCAGAGACAGGAGCCCCGTCAGCAGAACCAGGCCAAACAGAATGGCGGGGAGGGCCAGTCCGCGAACGCGCAAAAGGTCGCGGCGGACCCCCGACGCCGCAAGACAGGCCAGCAGCAGGATGGCCGCAGCGCCGACGGCGATCAGGCTCGCCTCGATCCGCAGGGCGCCATAGGCCAGATGCGCCAGGAAGATGAAGCCAAGCCCGGCGGCGGCAAGGCCAGCGCCCTCCGGCGGAGGCCAGAAACCTCGCGGCGGGCTGTCGCCCCCGCCCGATCGGCTTGCGTTACGTCTAGAGCCCACGTCCCCCAACTCCCCCGACGCCGACGCGAAGGCCCGCGCTGGCGCTCGTTCTGGCCGCCCCTGTCGAGCGCAGGGATGGCCAGACTTAAGCCGCGGCCCGGCGTCGGCCAGAGCTTTCTCCTAGTGGAGGAGTCCGCGCAAGGGGCTGCCGCTCGCCAGCGCAAGCGTCATGAGAGGCGCCGGCTCCATGTCCGCCTCACGAGGCAGGCCTGCGCCGGAAGGACGCCCGGTAGACGTGTTGGCGCGCAGCAGGCGAGGGGGCGGCGGCGAGGCGACCTCTGTCGCCGTTGTCGCCGGGAGAGGATCAGCCTGAGGCGAGCGCGCGGTCTCCAGGCTGACCATCGCCCAACGGAACGGCGCGCCGGCCACCTGGCGTTCACGCCAGGTCAGGCTCGCCTGGCGCCAGGGCAGGACCCAGGGGGTCAGGCTGTCGAGCACATAGTCCCCCTGATCAGTGGCGACCAGCAGGACGGCGTGGCTCTCACCCCAACTCGTGGTCGCCACCGCGATGGACAGAGCGTTCTCAGGAAGCCCCGCGGCGATCAGAGCGCGGCGCTTTTCCAGGACGTAGTCCTCGCAGTCGCCATAGGGGTTCTTGCTGCTCAGAGGCGTCGCCCAGCGGTCCAGAACCCCATAGGTTTCAAAATCTCCGCGGCGGATGATCTGTCGATTGATCTTGTCATTGATGCGGGTGATCTGGCCCCAAAGGGTCGGCGTTAGGGTTGGGCGCTCGATCGGCGCGACGGCGGGTTGAAGCGTCCCGCGCTCAGCCTTGGCCGCCGGCGCAGCCTCGCCCAGGCGCTGAAGCCGGGGGGCGTCCCCCGTCTCACTGGCGAGGGTTTTCATCGCGCCAGTAGGGCTGGCCTCAACCTTCTGCGTCTCGGATAGGGCCGCCGCCATGGCGGCGTTGGACTGTTCGGCGGCGTCACGGCGCTGTCGCGCCTCGGCAAAGGCCGCCCCCCAATTCACATTGCGACCCTGAAGAGCGGCGGTGGTCGTCGAGCGGCCACCTGCACGGATCAGCCGGATTTCAGAGTTGTTGCGTCGACCCAGTTCCACCTCGGCGACTTTGCGGACCACCGCTGGCGGCGCGCCGCCGCAGTCCTCCGGCTGCCGTTGGCAGAAGTCGAGATAGCCGGTTGGGGCCGCGGCGGTCACGCCCAGGGCCATCGGGCTGCTCGCCTCCGGCATAGTGGCGCAAGCCGCCAGGGTTATTGAAGCACTAACAATCGCGACCTGAGTAAACAGAGTCTTTTTGACCGACACCGCACCCACCCCTTCTGGAGTTCTGTTGTGTGGTGTTTACGATAAAGCGGCTTAAGCATTGCTGTAGTTATAGGGTATACATATCTCTACGAAACGCGGTTGCTCGCTTGTTAAGGTTTACATCATCTGAATGGGCTGTTCATCCCTGGTAAATGTTCTATTCTGCTTTTGTTATCCTTAGTCCGGCGGTCGGCCCTGGTCGCGCCCATGGGAGTTTCCCGCCTCGCCGCACTGCGGTAGAAGGGAGGCGGTGGGGGACGCTTGAGAGATGTGGAGCGTGGTTTAGATGCAGAGGTACCTGTCCCTGCTGGTCGCCCTGGCGACCCTTTTTGCTGCGGCCTTCGCCCCGGCGGCGGTGAGCGCCCAAGAGGCGGCGGTGGCTGACATCCGCGTCCTGCCTGAGTACCGGCTCGGTTCGGGCGACAAGGTGCGGGTTATCACCTATGGCGAAGAGAGCCTGACCGGCGAGTTCTTCGTGGGTGGATCGGGCAACATCTCCCTGCCGCTGATTGGCGAGGTGAAAGCCCAGGGCCTCACCATTCCAGAGATCCAGTCTTCGATCGAGACCGCGCTGAAGGAAGGCTACCTGCGCGACCCGCGGGTCAGCGTCGAGGTGTTGAACTATCGGCCCTTCTACATCCTGGGTGAGGTCGAGACCCCGGGGGAGTATCCCTACACAAATGGTCTTTCGGTGCTGAACGCGGTGGCGACGGCCGGCGGCTTCACCTATCGGGCCAACAACAAGCGCGTCTTTATCAAGCGCAGCGACACCGACGATGAGCGGGAGTATCCGCTGACGCCCCTCACGCCGGTCGCGCCGGGTGACACCATCCGGATCACCGAACGCTTCTTCTGATCCAACAGATCTGACCTTCGTCTGCTGGGCCGCTCCGCCAGGATAGCCTCCTCTGGAGCGGCCTCTTCAGACCTGAACGTCCAGGCCCGCCATAGGGGTCACGCCGCCCCGTCCCTCGAGGCGCCCAGGCTGAGCGGCCTGATCGTTGAACTCAGCGTCGGCAACGTCTCTCCTGTGGGCAGGAGGCGTTGGCATGCATTCTTCCATTTCTCAGCGCTACTCACCGCGGGCGGAGGCCGATTTGGGCCAAGGCGAAGCGGCGGCCCGCCTTATTGGCCTGATCGGCATGTGGCTCGTCATCCTGCCTGTGGTTCCCGTCTATGCTGGCGGGGCCTGGGTCAGTCGGGCAGTGAGGCGCCGCCTGGTCAGAAGGGCCTGAGCACCCTGGCCATTGGTATTGGTTTTCGTGGCTCTCGGCTGGGCGCCGAGCTAGGCCGGGCGCCGTCTGCTCCAGGCAAAATGCAAATTTCCCGCGGCCTGCGGTTTGCACACTCGACGTCACGCATTATGGACTTGTTCATAAACGACACTGGCGGCCGATGGCCGGCCGGGCCGACGGCCAGGTGATGGAGACCTTCATGACGGAAGCGACCGCGACGATCAGCCGGGACGCCGCGCCCACCCGCCATGCCGGGCTCAATGCCTGGGTGAACGAGATCGCCGCTCTCACCAAGCCCGACGCCGTCTATTGGTGCGACGGCTCTGAGGCGGAGTGGGCCAAGCTGACCGCCGACCTGGTTCAAAGCGGCACGCTGAAACCGCTGAACCCCGACCTGCGTCCCAATTCCTTCTACGCCGCTTCTGATCCGCGGGACGTCGCCCGGGTCGAGAGCCGCACCTTCATCTGTTCTATGGACGAGGCCGACGCAGGCCCGACCAACAACTGGGCAGAGCCGCAAGGGATGCGCGCCAAGCTGGACGGCTTGTTCGACGGCTGCATGCGCGGTCGCACCATGTATGTGGTGCCCTTCTGCATGGGACCCCTGGGCTCCAAGATCAGCGCCATCGGCGTGGAGATCACCGACAGCGCCTATGTGGCCATCTCCATGCGGGTCATGACCCGCATGGGCGCCGCGGCCCTGGAGCAGCTCGGGGAGGACGGCTTCTTCGTGCCAGCCGTCCACAGCGTCGGCGCGCCCCTGAACCCCGGTCAGGCCGACGTGCCGTGGCCCT
>DJWR01000083.1:14370-14689 GCA_002441055.1 Caulobacteraceae bacterium UBA6225
CCTACGGCTCGGGCTATGGCGGCAATGCGCTTCTGGGCAAGAAGTGCTTCGCCCTGCGCATCGCCTCGGTCATGGCTCGCGATGAGGGCTGGCTGGCTGAGCACATGCTCATCCTCAAGCTTACCTCGCCGGACAACGACGTCCGCTACATCGCCGCGGCCTTCCCCAGCGCCTGTGGCAAGACCAATATGGCCATGCTCCAGCCCACCCTGGCGGGCTGGAAGGCCGAGACCATCGGCGACGATATCTGCTGGATGCGCTTTGGCCAGGATGGCCGGCTCTACGCCATCAATCCGGAAGCCGGCTTCTTCGGCGTGGC
>DJWR01000202.1 GCA_002441055.1 Caulobacteraceae bacterium UBA6225
CTAAATCATAAAGTTAGAG
Organism: Caulobacteraceae bacterium UBA6225; assembly: GCA_002441055.1. Taxonomy (GTDB): domain Bacteria; phylum Pseudomonadota; class Alphaproteobacteria; order Caulobacterales; family Caulobacteraceae; genus Phenylobacterium. The sequence goes on from DJWR01000202.1 coordinate 20, forward strand.
CATTTTTGGTCCGATAACCGCGTCACACTTATCGGAAAATGCTCTGGGCCGCCCGCCGGGCCGCCACCTGTCCCGGCCAGGCCACCCTGGCCTCAGGCGGGCGGGGTCCGCACGCAGGCCAGCTTGTTGCCCTGCGGGTCGCGCACATAGGCGGCGTACCAGCCTTCTCCATATTGCGGCCGAAGGCCCGGCGGGCCTTCGCAGGCGCCGCCATGGGCCATGGCGGCGGCGTGGAAGGCGTCGACCATTTCAGGCGTCGAAGCATAGAGCCCGACCATCACCCCATTCCCCGCCAGGGCCGGCGCCCCGTCGAAGGGCTTGCAGATCCAGATGGTCTGACCGTGGGGGTCATCCTCTCGCCCATAGCCCGTCCAGTTCTCGAATTCGTGCAGACGGCGCAGGCCCAGCGGCGCCAGGGCGGCGTCATAGAAGGCCTGAGCGCCAGCATGGTCCTCAGCGCCCAGGGTCACATAGCCCAGGCCAGGGGGCGTGCTCATGATCATCTCTCCCATCCGTGGCCAAGCGCCACGGTGAGAACATAACGGGAACACTTCAGGCGAGGAAGTGGGCGATCAGACTGAGCGTGAGGGCGCTGAGGACGGTTCCGGCGATCACGGACTCGGCCGCGCCCCGGGCGAAGACGTCCATCTTGCGGGTCTGGATGAAGACGTTGACGGCGGTGGGACAGGCCGCCAGCAAGGTGGCGGTGGCCCGGAGTTCCGGGGCGATGTTCGCCGCCCCCAGGACCAGCCAGACGAGCAGGGGGGCGAGCGCCAGCTTGATCGCCAGGGCCAGGACCAGCGGCCCCTGTTCCTCGCGCCGCGGCCATCCCCCTTCGCGGCCGATCAATCCGCCCAATGCGACGAGCGCTACCGGACTGGCTGTGAGGGCGAGCCAGGTGAGGACCTGATCGGCCGGCCCCGGCAGGCGCGCGCCGGTGGAGGCGAGAACCAGACCGCAGGCGGCGCCCAGGACTGTCGGATTGGCCAGCACCCGCCGCAGCGCGCCGGCCAGGCCCACCGCGGCGCTGCCGGTCTGAAGGATGGCGACCGCCAGGCCCATCAAGAGGATGAAGTCGACAGCCACCAGGGCCGCCGCCTGGGGCCGCACGCCCTCGCCCAGGACGGCGACGGCCAGGGGGGCGCCCAGGAAGGCGGTGTTGCCTAGACCGGCCACCATGGGCAGGCCTGCGGTCGTCTCGCGCGACATCCCCAGGCGCTGCGCGGCGAGCCAGGCGCCTAGCAGCAGCAGGACCATGGTCAGGCCATAGAGGCCAAGCGCCAGCCCCTGGCTGGCGTTGGGCGGCGGCGCATCCCCGAGCCAGCGGATCAGAAGGGCGGGGAAGCCGATCCAGAAGGTGTAGGCTGACAGCCAGCCGCCCACACGGGGGCCCAGCCATCCCAGGCGGCCGGCCACGGCGCCGGCGGCGATGATCGCGAAAAATGGCGCAATACGCGCAATCAGGTCCACGGCCGAAACGACGGGGCGCTAGACGGCGTCGCGGTCGGGCAGGCGCACATGCACCAGCTTCCATTGGAAGAGGTCTGTGCGCTGGAAGGTGAGCACGGTCACTTCGCCGGCCTGTTCGGGCGGATGGACGGCGAACCGCACCCGGTTGACCCCCCAGAACCGCAGGGACGGCCATGGCTCACTGAGGACGGCGACGACGCGCTCCAGGCCTTCGGGGGGCGGGGGCTCCGGCGGCGCGGCTCCCGGGGCATAGCCCCGGGTCAGATCATAGAGGCCGGCGGGCGTAAGATAGGGTTCCAGTCGCGCGGGGGCCGGCGTCAGGGGCGACAGGGGTTCGGCGAAAGGCTCCAGCGCCCGGCGCATGGCGCCCAATGGGTCGCGCCAGATGTCCGGCGCCGCCTGGCCAGGCTCTGGGGCGGGGCGCCCGGGCTCCTCCACCTGATCGCGCAGGCTGGCGCGAACGGCGCGCAGATCGACCATTTCGCTCAGGCCCGCCACATCATGGTCCCGGGCGTTAGCCTTCAGGGCCCGAAAGGCGAACCAGGGCGCCAGCGCAAAGGCCAGGCCAAACAGCACCAGGCAGAGGACAAAGATCTGAAACAGCTGACGTCTGACCATGGGCCGGTCGGGTCCCCTCGGCCAAGCTTCGCAGGTTGTGGGGAATGATTAACACGGCTGATGGGGGTTCGCTATTTTCCTCGCCCGACAGGTGCGTTGGCCTAATTTCGGGAGCGGAAGCTTGACCTGTGCGTTGAGGGGCTAATGGGGGCGCGTCTTCACAAACTGATCCATGACCTGAGGTCGACCTTCTGGCTCGTCCCGGCCCTGCTTGTGGCCTTGTGCGTGCTGGCCGCCTTCTCGGCGGTGGGCGCCGAAGGGGCGGAGTGGATCCCGGAACCCCTGCTGGCGATCCTCTACCAGGGGGGCGAGAGCGGCGCGCGGACCCTGCTGGGGGCGATCGCCACCTCGACCATCGGCGTCACGGGCACCCTGTTTTCCATCACCATCGCCGCCCTGACCCTGGCCTCCAGCCAGATGGGTCCCCGCCTGTTGGATAACTTCACCCGGGACCGGGGCAATCAGGTGGTGCTGGGCGTGTTCCTCGGCGCCTTCGCCTATTGCCTTGTGGTGTTGCGCCAGGTCCGAGGCGGGGAGGATGACCTGTTCGTCCCGCGTCTGGCGCTGGCCGGGGCCATGCTGTTGGCCGCTCTCTGCGTGGCGCTACTGGTCTATTACGTCCACCACATGTCGAGCCGGATCAATATCGACACAGTGATCGACCTGGTCCGTCGCGACTTCTTCGCCGCCCTGGACAGCCAGACCCAGCCGAAGCCGGATGTCAGTCCCCTGCAGCCGGCCGATATCGACCTGGACTGGTCTCAGGCCCGGCCGGTTCACGATCCCCGCAATGGCTACCTGCAGCAACTGGAGACCACAGACCTGGCGGCCTGGGCCCTGGCCAATGACGCGCGAATCCGCCTGCTGGTCCGGCCCGGCGACTTCATCATGGCCGGCGGCTGTGTGGCCCTTGTCTGGCCGCCAGAGGTGGAAGGCGCGGAAAAGGCCGTGGTCGAGGCGACCGCCCTCAGCGCCCGCCGGACCTCCGGGGCTGATCTGGAATACAGCGCCCGACAGCTGGTTGAGGTGGCCGTCCGCGCCCTGTCGCCAGGGATCAACGATCCCATGACCGCCATCGCCGTTCTCGACCAACTGGCCTCGGCCCTGTGTCGAGTGGCCAGCCGGAGCTTTGTCTCAGGGGTCACGGTGCGCGATGGCCGTGTGGTCCTGGTCCGGCCGGTCAGCGACTATGCGGGCCTGGTGGACATCAGCTTCGACATGATCCGCCAGAACGGCGCCGGGTCGCCGGCGGTTCTGATCAGGATCCTGGAGGTTCTGACCCTGGTTGCGGAATTGGAGCGTGACCCTGAGCGCCTGGCTGTTCTGCAGGTCCATGCGGACAAGGTGATGGCCGATGGTCGCCGGTGCATCGGCAACGCCAGCGACCTGGCGGACCTGTCTGCGCGCCGGGGCATGTTCGGCGCTGTGGTGGCCCATGGCGGACCCGCGCGACGGGCGCGGCTGTAGTGCGCGCGGACGCTGACCTGAGCCAGAGCGGTGTCAGGTCAGGGCGGCGAAGGCCTCAACCAGGCGCGTGGCGCCAGCGACGATCAGGATGTCGCCCGGCTCGACCACCGTTTCTGGCCGCGCATAGGTGAAGTCTTCGCGCAGCCGTTTGACGCCCACAATGGTCACCCCGTGCTTGGTCCGCGCCGCCGAGTCCGCCAGGGTCAGGCCGACCAGCTGGCGTGGGGCGCGGGTTTTCACAATGGCGAAGCCGTCATCAAACTCGATGAAGTCGATCATCTTGCCGGTGACCAGATGGGCGACACGCTCCCCCATGGCCGCTTCGGGATAGACCACATGGTGGGCGCCGGTGCGCTCCAGGATGCGGCCATGATTGGCGTTGACCGCCTTGGCCCAGATGTCGGGAATATGCAGCTCCGACAAGGCCAGGACGGTGAGCACGCTGGCCTCGATGTTCGAGCCGATGCCGACTACCACATGCCTGAATTCCGGCAGGCCCAGCTGACGCAGGGCGTCGATGTTCGAGCTATCCACCTGCACCACGTGGGTCAGTCGATCAGCCCATTTCTGGACCAGCAGAGGGTTCTCATCGAGACCGAGAACCTCGTGGCCAAGGGTGAGCAGGGACTCTGCGACGGCGCCGCCAAATCGACCCAGACCGACGACGGCGACGCTATCGCCCTGGGGTATTTTCGTCTTAGCCGACAATGGGTCGCTCCTCGGGATATCGGTAGGGGATGGTGCGCTCGTTCAGAGCCAGGGCTGTGGCCACGGTAATGGTGCCCACCCGACCGATGAACATGAGCAGGCAGAGGGTGATCAGGGCGACCGGAGGAAGGTCGGCGGTCACGCCTGTGGAGAGGCCGACTGTCGCGAAGGCTGAGATAACCTCGAAGACCACGTCTTCCAGGGGAAGCTCGGTGGCCGACAGCAGGATGAGAATGCCTGCGCCCACGGCGGAGGCGGCCAGCAAGACCACCGACAGGGCCTGGCGCTGAGCGCCGGTGGAGATCCGCCGGCCGAAGGCCACAGCGTCCTCCCGGCCTCTGATTTCCGCCCAGACGACAAATCCGAGCAGGAAGAAGGTGGTCACCTTGATCCCCCCAGCGGTGCCCGCGCTACCGCCCCCGATCAGCATCAGGACATAGCTGACCGAAAGGGTCTCGGTTTGAAAGGCGCCCACATCGAGACTGTTGAACCCGGCGGTTCGGGTCATGACCGACTGGGTCGCGGCGTTCAGCAGACGCCAGGGCCAGTCCAAGGCGCCAAGGGTGCGGGGATTGCTCCACTCATAGGCGGCCACGGCGATGAAGCCCACGAGGAAGAGCCCGATCGAACCCAACACGGTCAGTTTGGTGTGTATCGACCACCGGGATGGCGCCCGCGGCGCCTTACGCAGCTCATAGAGGACTGGGAAGCCAAGGCCGCCAATGACCACCGCCACCATCAGAGGGGCCAGCACCAGCGGGTCCTGGGCGAAACCCATCAGGCTGTCGGAGAATGTGGAGAAGCCCGCATTGTTGAACGCCGAGACGGATTGAAACACCCCATGCCAGACGGCCTCGCCCCAGCCGTGATCGTAGCCCAGGCGGAAGCGCCAGATCAGCACGAGGGCGACAATCGCCTCCACCACGAAGGTGACGATGAAGACGAGGCGAAGGACGCCGCCCACCTCGCCCAGGGACGAACTCTTGGTTTCAGCCTGGGCCACCAGCCGGCTGCGGAGCCGAAACTTGCGGTTCACCATCATGGTCAAAAGGGTTGCGGCGGTCATGATGCCAAAGCCGCCGATCTGGAACAGCAGCAGGATCACAACCTGACCGAACTGGGACCAGTAGTTGGGGGTGTCCTCGACAATGAGGCCCGTGACGCAGACGGCTGAGACCGCCGTGAACAGGGCGGTGAGCGGCGGCGCCCCCTCCGGGCCAATGCGCGCCAGGGGCGTCATCAGCAATACGGTCCCAACCGCGATGGCGATCAGAAACGCAAGAGGCACAAGCCGAGCGGGGTTCTGAAACGGTCGACGGGGCGAGGCCACAGAGGTCAACCTTAAGGGGCCGCCGACGACCGCCCCCCAGAGGAGGCGGCCGTCAGTGACATTGAGCATTCCACCGGCTTCAGCCGCCCGATCAGGGCAGGCCCAAACCCGGAGGCTGGCCTCAGGCGGCCAGGGCCTTTTCGAGGTTGGCGGCCACCTTGTCGATGAAGCCTTCGGTGGTCAGCCAGCCCTGGGTGTCACCCACCAGCAGGGCCAGATCCTTGGTCATGGAGCCGCTTTCGACGGTGGAGACGCAGACCGCCTCCAGGGTCTTGGCGAACCGGTCCAGGGCCTCGTTGCCGTCCAGCTTGGCCCGGTGCTCCAGGCCCCGGGTCCAGGCGAAGATCGAGGCGATGGAGTTGGTCGAGGTGCTCTCGCCGCG
>DJWR01000122.1 GCA_002441055.1 Caulobacteraceae bacterium UBA6225
GCCGCGGCTCTCACCGGATGGCTACTCCTGATCCCGCGTTTTGAGAGAGAGAGTCCGTCATCACGGGAGACGGACGTGAAAAGAGCAGGTCAAGCGAGGCGCAGACCATTGGCGTCCTGCGGGAGCAGGAGGCCGGGAGTCCGACGGCGGAGGTGTGCCGGCGCACGGGATCAGCGAGCAAAAATTCTACCGCTGGAAGCGAAGTGGCATGAGCGTGTCGGACGTCCAGAAGCAGAGCACGCTGGGAGAGCAGGCGGTCGAAGAAGCTGCTGGGCAGTCAAGCCCCGTCCCCCGAGAATGCCGAGAGTCTAGAGTTGCGCGGCGCAGTCTCGCAGGAGCAGGTCGCTCTTAGGACGAGAGGGAGTCGATCCACCCCGCACGGGAACTGGCTGGTTCAGGTGAGGTACCGAGTGAGTACAGCCCTCTTGTTGTGACGATTTCAGTCTTATTGACCCGTGGATCAAAGACCGACACATCAACAACGACTGGACACGTAAGTCCATCGAGTGACCTCGGCGCGAATGGTGCCGACACGTTGTAATCCTCGTGTGTTTGAGGCGCAACCGTGCGCGCATCATAAAGAACGAGGGATCCTCTGTTTAAGTAACATCCTCCAAGGTCTGAATTAATTTCCCGAACCAAATCTAAGCCGTCAATTCTCACATTAACACACCTAACTATAATCGGGTATTTTCTTAGGTTCCAAAATCCTATTTTGACAAACGCTCGATAATTTCCCCCGACGCCGCCGCCAGACATAAACCCATGTCCCGTGATTAGGACTAAGGGTGGCCATCCAAAGTTATTGCGGAAGTTAAAAGCGGCGGCAAATATTGAAACAGTCAGACCCATTATCGTTAGGGAAGCGGAAGATAGAATTTGAAGCCATGAGAGGTGGCTGTTCATTTCTCAATACCTCCGTCCCAACCATATTTAAACGGCGCACGCGGCGTTTCGATTGCACGACGATTGGCATCAACTCGGCTCTCGATACGCACAAGGTAATCTTGACAATTTGTCACTGGCGTCCCGCCCATTCGCTTAAAACCGAAGTTAAGAATGAGTACGCCAGTACGACGCCTCAACACAGGCATGCCTGACTACCCCCAATTTGAATCGCCGAGTCCCCTAGCCTCGTGACCCTCAGTTAAACGCCAAACAAGCAGGTTGCGGTTGTGGACGCCGTCCATGGCTCTCCACTGGGCGCACCGGATCGGCGCAGCTGGCCAGCGGCTGAGTCGGGCCCATGTTCGGCCCCCCAACGAAAAAGGGCCGGCTTTCGCCGACCCTCCTGCAATCTCTCAGGCCTCAGCCCAGCCGGCTTACGCCGCCGGTTGGACCCCGGCTTCGGAGAGCCATTCGAGGATCTTCTGCTTGGGCATGGCGCCGACCTTCATGGACGACATCTGGCCGTCCTTGAACAGCATCATGGTCGGGATGCCGCGGACGCCGTAGCGCGACGGGGTGGTCGGGCTGTCTTCGATGTTCAGCTTGGCGATGGTGACCTGGCCGGCCAGGTCGTCGGAGATCTGCTCCAGCGCAGGCGCGATCTGCTTGCAGGGGCCGCACCACTCGGCCCAGAAGTCCACCAGGACCGGGCCTTGCGCCTGCAGCACGTCTTTTTCGAAGGACTCGTCGGTGACGGTGACGGTGCTCATGGAACCTCCTTTTGCGGTCCGGCGACAACGCGCGCCGACCGCTTCTCGATCCAGGATTTAAGACCCTGAGGGCTGCCGATCAACTCCTGGAGCGGAGATCGGCCAGGGCCTGGGCCATCAGGAATTCTGGAACCGCCATCAGCTTCGGCCCATCGGTCCACACCAGCGCCGCCTCAATGGCCCGGCCGGGGAAGACCTCGGCCAGCACCGCGGCATAGACCGCCATCTGGCGGATATAGGCCGGGTCGGCGTCCTCGATCCGCGCCGGCGAGGGCCGGTTGGTCTTGAAGTCGGCCACCAGCACGCGGTCTGCGCGCACCACCAGCCGGTCGATGCGGCCGGAGATCTGCAGCCCCTTGGGCAGGGCCGCAGCCGTGCCCGCGATGGCCACCTCGGCCCGGCCGTCGGCGGCGAAGACCTCGGCGAACTGGGGGTCGGCCAGCACGGCAAGCGCCGCGCCGGCCATCTCGGCCCGCTGGTCCTCGGTCAGGTCCGGCTCGCGGGCGAGGATGGCTGTGGCCGCGACCTCGCGCTCAGCCAGGGCCAGGTCGGGCAGGATCTGCAACAGCCGGTGGATCAGCTCGCCCCGGCGGAACCGGCCAAGCCCGCCCACGCGAGCCAGCGGCGAGGGGGCCAGGATTTCCTCGGCCTCCCCCAGATCGGACGGCGAGGCGAAGCGGGCCAGGGGATCGACGGCGGCGTCGGCTCGCGCCCAGGCCGGCAGGGCGGCGGTGGTCTCATCGTCTGCGGCTCCCCGGCCCAGAACCTGCGGGTCCTCGCCGAACCGCTGGGCCTCCACCTCGCCGCAGGCGGCGGGGCGCAGGTGGGGGCCGACCATCTCGTGGGCGAAGCCGGCCTGGATGGCGGCCCACCAACCTTTCAGGTTCTCTTCCTTGGTCTTGGCGGCGATCCGGCCGCAGATCACCAGCCGGTCGCGGGCCCGGGTGAGCGCCACATAGAGCAGGCGATAGGCCTCTTCCTCGTCCTTGCGGGCGCGCANNTCCAGCAGCGGCGAGCCGCGGCCCAGGCCCGACAGGGTGGTCTCGGGCAGGAAGACGATGGGCGCCTCCAGCCCCTTGGCGCCGTGGGCGGTCATGACGCGGACCTCGTTGCGGGCCGCCTCCATCTCGCGCTTGACGGTGATGTTGAGGCCGGCGAGCGCATCGGCCAGGCCCTCCAGGTCGCAGACGCCCCGCTGTTCGGCGGCCTGGGCCTGGGCCAGGAACTCGTCCAGGGCGTCCTCGGCCTCGGTCCCCAGCCTGCGCACGATCCGCTGGCGCATGGAGGCGCCGGCGGCGTCCCGAAGGGTGAGCAGCCGGCCATAGAATTCGAACGGCCGCCGCGCCCGCGCCTCGTCGCGGGCGGCGGTGAGGAAGGCGAGCGCCGAGGTCCAGTCGGGGCGCTCAGACGCGCGGGCCTGCAGGGCGCTCCACAGATCTCCGGGCTTGCGGGGTTTGGCGAGCGCGTAGAGGGCCTCGTCGTCCAGGCCGCAGAAGGGGCTCTTGAGCAGGGCCGCCAGGTTCAACTCGTCCTGCGGGAACAGCACGAAGCGGGCGACGGCCAGCAAATCGTCGAAGATGATGTGTTCCGACAGGGCCAGCCGGTCGGCGCCGGCCACCGGCACGCCGCGGCGCTTGAGCGCCCGCAATATGTCTTCGAACAGAGCCTTGCGTCGGCGCACCAGGATCAGGACGTCGCCATAGCGGGCGGGTCGCCAGGCGCCGCGGGTTCCGTCGGGTCCGTCCAGGTCCTTGTCGAACACCCCGTCGCCGCGGGCCACCAGGTCCTCGATCTCACAGGCGATGTCCTCAGCCAGGCGGCGGTTGGCGCTGGCCGGCCCTTCCACGTCCAGCGGGGCGTCCCAGGCCTCGCGCTCTTCCCCCTCAGGCTCGCGCTCCAGGGGCCAGAGGTCGACGCAGCCCCGGTGGTGGCGACGCATGGGGATGTGGCGCACGGCGTCCTCGCCCCGGGCCGGTGGCACGCCCCCTTGGGTTTCGGGCGCGGAAAACACCGCATCGACGAAGCTCAGCACATCGACCGTGGAGCGCCAGGAGGCGGCCAGCGGCACGCTTTGCGCCCTGGCGCCGGCGTCCCGGATGCGGGCCAGATAGGTCTCGGTCTCCAGGCGCAGGCGCTCGGGGGCTGCGCCCTGGAAGGAATAGATCGACTGCTTCTCGTCGCCGACCACGAACAGGCTGCGCAGGGCCTGGCGCTCGCGGCCCTCGCCGGCGAAGAACTCGGCGGTGAGCGCGCTGAGGATCTCCCACTGTTCCGGGGCGGTGTCCTGGGCCTCGTCCAGCAGGATGTGGTCGATCCCGCCGTCCAGCTTGTAGAGCACCCAGGCGGCCATGGGCCGCTCGGCCACCAGGGCTCGGGTCTTCTCGATCAGGTCGCCGAAGTCGAGCGCGCCGGCGGCGGCCTTCTCCTGGCCATAGGCCGTCAGATAGGCCTTCGCCAAGACCAGCACATAGGCGCTGTCCCAGGCGATGTTGGCGGCCCGCACCTTGTCCCGCGCCAGGGCCAACCGGTCCTGCTCGTCCAGCAGGGTTTGGCGCAGGGGCTCGGCCGCCGCTAGGGCCTTGGTCTTGGCGACCCAGGTGGCCGGCGTGCCCTCGCCCCCTTGAGTGAACAGGGCCTTGAGCGCATCGGAAAGCGTGGCCTCCGGGTTGGCCGCCACAGCCGCGAGCGTCTGGGAGCAGGACTGGTCGGTCTTGCCGCCCAGCGCCAGGACCTCGGCCGCCTCCCGCCAGAGCGCCCGGTCGAGCTTGGCCATGGCGGCGGTCGCCACGGCTTCCGGATCAGCCTCGCCGTCAAAGCCGCAGGTCTCCCAGATCCAGGCGAGCGCGCCTTCCAGTCCCCCTTCGCGGGCGACAAAGGCGTCGAGCGCCCCGCGGCGGGCCTCGAAGGTGGCGAACATCTGCTCGAAGGCGCGGAAATCGAGGCTCACCGACAGCCGCGCATAGGCCTGGGCCACGGCGCCCTCGCCGGTCAGGGCGTGGCGGGCCACGGCCTGGCGGGCGGCCCGGGCGATCAGGGCCGCGGCCGGATCGTCCATCACCCTGAAGCCCGGCGAGATGCCCGCCTCCAGGGGGAAACGCCGCAGCAGCTTCTCGCAGAAGGCGTGGATGGTCTGAATCTTCAGGCCGCCCGGCGTCTCCAGGGCCTGGGCGAACAGGGCCCGCGCCGCCGACAGGCGGGCGGCGTCGTAGCTGTCAGGCCTGCGCCCTTCCAGCTTGGCCAGGGCGGCGCGGAGGGCTGCGTCATCGCAGACCGACCATTGGCCCAGCAGGTCGAAAAGCCGGCGCTGCATCTCGGCGGCGGCGGCCTTGGTGTAGGTGACACACAGGATGGCGGCGGGCGCCGCGCCGGCCAGCAACAGGCGGGCCACCCGGTCGATCAGGGTCTTGGTTTTCCCTGAGCCCGCATTGGCCGTGACGAAGGCCGACAGGTCCGGGTCGGCCGCCGTGCGCTGCGGGTCGATGTCGAGAATCTGGCTCATGCCTCGCCCTCGCCGTCTTCGCCGCTGGTGGACCATTCGAACACCCGGGCCAGATGGGCGTAGTCGCCAGCATAGTCATGGACGAACTGCGGGGCGGTCCGCGACAGATAGGCCCGCTCCGGATCATCGAACTGCGCCAGCAGGCGCAGGGCGCCGGCCAGGGCCTGTTCGGCGGCGTCATGGCTCTCAGGGCCGGCCGTTCCGCGGATCTCCACCTTGCCGGCGGGCTTGCGGCCTGTGACCTGCAGATAGACGAGGTCGCCGGGCGGCCTGGCCGGCACGTCCTTGAATCCGCCGCGGGCGACGATGGCCGCCGTCAGGGTCAGCTGCGGGGAAAACCCGGTCTCGACCATCTTCTTCGACGGCGCCTGGCCGGTCTTGTAGTCGAGGATGTGGGCGTAGCCATCCGGGCCGGTCTCGATCCGGTCGGCCTTGGCCGTCAGGGTGAAGTCGCGCAGGCCGGCGCGAACCGTGATCTCGCCCCCCGCCTCCACATGGATGTCGCGGCCATCAGCCCGCCGCTCGGCCTCCAGGCCGACCACCCAGGCCGCCGCCTCCTGGGCCAGCGCCTGCTCGCGGGCCAGGGATTCCGGCGGGGCGCCGGCGGCGACCAGGGCCTCCAGATACAGCTGGGCGAACTCCCGGGCCGGCTCCGGCGGCAGGGCCTTGGGATGGCGCTTGGCGAAGATCTCGAAGGCCTCGTGGATGGCCGTGCCCCGGGCGCGGGCCTCCACCGGCTCGTCAGGGCGCTCCAGGCGATAGAGCTTCAGGATGTCCCTCGCCCAGACCGCATAGGGATCGCGGGTCAGGGACTCGATCCGGGTGACGGCGAACTGGGTCGGACGGTCGACGGTCGGCGGGCGCGGCGCAGGCCGGCTGATGGGCTCATAGTCCGCGGCGGCGTCCAGGGCGCGCGCCCAGTCCAGCAGGTCAGGCCGGCCGGGCAGGGTGAGGTCTGCGCCCCTGGCCAAGGTCTCCAGGCGCCAGAGCCAGCGGGACTTCACCGTCGGCTGGCCGTCTCGCCGCTCCGAATGCAGCAGCACCACATTGGGGGCGCAGGCGGCCTGGGCGAAGTCGTGGGCGGCCAGGCCCACCCGGCGTTCCGGCGGCGGCAGGCCCAGCCGTTCCCGCATGGGCCGCGACAGGAAGGGGTCCAGCGGCGCGCCCTGCGGCCAGACGCCCTCCTCCAGGCCGGCCACCACCAGCCGGTCGGCGCGAACGAGCCGCGCCTCAATGGCGCCCAGGATACGCAGGCGGGGATGGGTCGCGCCCCCGACCCGGACGGTCTCGTCCCCCATCAGCCGGATCAGCAGGTCGGCGAAGCCCTTGGGGGTCACCGGCGGCAGGGCGCCGGCCTCGGCCATCAGCCCGGCCAGGAGTTGCGACAGGGCCTCGCCCCCGGCCCCGCCCCACAGGCGGCCCGAGGCGCCCGTGCTGTCGGCGGCCAGGGATTCCAGGGCGAGGGCCAGCGCCCGCGCCCGCTCGGCGCCCGCACTGGGTTCGCTCATGTCGGTCAGGGGCGTGAGCGCCGCACGAAGGGCGGTGATCAGTCCGGCCGCGCCAGCCCGGCGCGCTTCGTCGGTCAGCTTTTCGTTCAGCCGGCGGGTCAGGGCCGCCCAGTCGGCCGGACGCGGTCCGCGCAGGCCATGGCGCTCCAGATCGATGAGCCGGGCTTCCAGGGCCTCGCGGGTCTCCCCGAGCCGGGTGAGCGGAAGCTTGAGCACGCCGAGCATCAGCACCGGATTGAGCGGCTCGGCCGCCAGCCGGGCCACCAGGCCCGCCAGCACACCGGCCGGACAGGCCATCAGCGGCGTCCCCACCGAGGAGTCCGGGATCACGCCCCAGCGGGCGAGCTTCAGGGACACCCGCCGCGCCAGGTTCTGGTCAGGCGCCACCAGGGCGCCGGTGGCGCCGGGGATTTCCAGGGTCTCGCGCAGGAGCAGGGCGGCCACGGTGGCGGCCTCCTCCTCGCTACGGGCGGTGACCACCGAGAGGCCGGCCAGGCCCTCGGCGATGGGGTCGACCCCCTCCGTGGCGCCCTCGGCCCGCAGGGCGCCGATGACGTTCAGCCAGTCGGCGGTGGCCTGGGCCGGGCGCAGGGCCTCGTTGATCACCCGCCGGCGCCAGCGGCCCTGGCTCTGATAGGGGGCCGAGGCTGGCCAGATCTCCACCGCCTCGCGGGTGAGGCCGGCCCGGGCCAACAGGCGGCTGAGCGCCCCTTGCGGATGCTGTTCGTCCACCTGGTCCCAGGCCGCACTCGCCAGGCTTTCGTCCAGGCCCGGCAGGACCACGCAGCCCTGCGGCGCCTCGGCGATCACCGCCAGTAGGTCGGCGGTGGCCGGCGCGGTGCCAGTGGAACCGGCTGCGACCAGCACGCCCGTTGGCGGCCGGAGGCTCCATTGTTCGGAAAGGGCGCGCAGCAGGGCCACACGACGCTGGCTGGTGTCGACGACGCCCAGGGCTGCCAGGCGTTCGGGCCAGGCGGCCAGGGCGGTCTCCAGGAAGGCGCGGGAGACCTGCCAGTGTTCGGCCAGCTCGGCGTCCACGAGCCCGGCCAGGGCGCCGGAGGCGTCCACCTCCTCGATCTGCAGGCTGTCGAGGAAACCGCCCAGGGCGTCGGCCAGCTCCAGGGCGGCCGAGGCGTCCAGATCGCGGGCCAGCAGGTGTTCGTGGGCCTTGACCAGCCGGGTCAGCTCCAGCCGCCGCCGCAGGGGATCGATGGCCGCGGGCAGGCGTGCGGCCAGATCGCCGGGCTCAAACGGAGGCTCGCCCGCGTCCAGGTCGCCGAGCGGCCTGATCTGCGGTGGCAGCAGGGCTTGTCCGCCGCCGGCCGCCAGGAAGGCGTCGGCCAGCGCCCGGGCCCCGCGGCGGGTGGGGGTGAGCACGGTGGCCTGGGACAGGGCCTCGGGCCCCAGGGGCGCCAGGGCCTCATAGAGGCCCCGGGCGAGGTCGTGGACGAAGGGCCGGTGGGCCGGGATGTTGAACCAGCGGGGCCTGGGCCCGTCAAACAGCGACGGCCGGCTCACGTGGCCAGCTTGGCTTCGGCGGCCTCCCGGGCGGCCGGGTCGCCGACATGCATCCAGAAGGCGTCCATCACCGCCCCGTGCAGGCGGCCCTGCTCGGCCAGGCGTCGCCAGATCGGCACGATGGAGAAGACGTCCTCGCGCACACCGTCCAGGATCTGCGGCTTGAGGATCTGGAAGCCCACATTGGCGAAGGGGGTCGGCGGCTCCGGCTCGGCCGAATGGGTCAGGCGGCCGGCCTCATCGCGGAAGAAGCCCTGCGGTCCTTCGAAGCCCAGACCCTGGCCCCGGGGGACCAGCAGCAGCAGGACGTCCATGATCTCCGGGTCCCACGCCTGCGCCAGGGTCTTGAGGGGCGGAGTTTCGCCGCCGGTCCAGAGGGAGTCGATATTGGCCACCAGGATGGGATCTTCCCCCAGGAGGCGACGGGCATGGGCGATGCCGCCGCCGGAATCCAGCAGGGCGGCCCGCTCGTCGCTGATCTTGATGCGGATGTCGTCCCGCCGGGCCAGGTGGGCGACCATCTGGTCGGCGAAGTGGTGGACATTGACCACGGCGGTTTCGACCCCGGCCTCAACCAGGCGATCGAGCACGTGGTCCACCAGGGCGCGGCCGGCCACCTCCACCAGGGGCTTGGGCCTGTGGTCGGTGAGCGGGCGCAGGCGCGTGCCCAGGCCTGCCGCCATCACCATGGCGGTCTTGGGAAATTGACCGGCGCTCACCGGCGGGCCTCCGGAGGCACATGAGCGTCAAACCAGGCCTTGATCGGCGCAAGCTCGGGATCGGCGAGGCAGCGTTCGAGGTAGCGCCAGGTGCGGGGCATGAAGGCCTCGTAGCGCGGCTTGCCGAAGCCCGCCACCTGCCGGGCGAAGATGAACAGGATGCGCGCCGAGTTCAGGGCGCCCAGGGCATGATAGTCGGCGCGGAACACGTCGGCGTCGATATCGCTGCGGATTTCCAGATAGCGGGCCAGCGCCGCGGTCTCGCGCTCGGGTGAGACGTCACGACGGGCGTCGTGCAGCAGCATGGAGAAGTCCCAGGCCGGATGGGCGCGCACGGCGTCCTGGAAGTCCAGCAGGCCGACCCGGGCCACGCCCTTGCGGCCTGGCAGCCAGATCAGGTTTTCGGCGTGATAGTCCCGGTGGCAGAAGACGCTGGCGCCGGCCTCGGCGCGGGCGCGGATCGGCGCCCAGAGCGCCTCCCACTCCGCCTGGGCGTCAGTGGGGAAGGGGGGCAGGCCTGAGAACTTTGGCCACCATTCCAGGAACATGTCGCCGCCCGTGCGCAGGGCCAGGTCGTCATAGGTCAGGAAGGGCCAGGCGGCTCCTTGGGCCTCCAGAACCGGCGGTGGGGTCGCCTCATGCAGCCGGGCCAGGACCTCGACCGCGGCCTCATAAAGCGGGGTCTCATCGGTTCCGGTCTCGATCAGCCGGGCATAGAGGTCGTCGCCCAGGTCCTCCAGCACGGCCAGGCCATCGCCCGCCTCGTGGGCGACGATCTCCGGCGCCGACAGCCCCTGGTCGCGCAGCCAGCCGGCGGTGGCCACGAAGGCGTCCACACGGCCGGCCGCCAGCCTAGCCATGGCGTTGTAGCCGGCCAGCCGACGCTGCTCCGGACTGGCGTCCGGCGGGCAGGGGGCGGTTTCCACCGGCGGCTGGTCCATGAAGATCAGGCTCGCCTGGCCCGGCCGCGACAGCCGCTCATAGCGCCGCGTCGAGGCGTCGCCGGCGAGCGGGATTCGCTCGGCGTCGGCCAGGCCATGGCGGGCGAGAAAGTCGGCCTTCAGGCCCTCACGGTCAGAACTCAATCGCACGTCCTTCCCAGGCGCCATGGGGGGTGAGCCGCGCCCGGCGCGCCGCCCCGTCCAGTTCGATGTCTATATCCAAGCGATGGGGGGGGAGGCGACCCTCCAGGCGCTGGGGCCATTCGATGATCGCCGCCCCGTCCTCCAGGGCCTCGTCCAGGCCGATCTCATAGGCCTCATCGGGGCTGGTCAGGCGGTAGAGGTCGAAATGGGCCAGGGTGATGCCATCACCCTCATAGAACTGGACCAGCGTGAAGGTCGGGCTCGGCACGTCCTCGTCCGGCGTGGTGCGCGCCCGGATGAGCGCCCGGGCCAGGGTGGATTTCCCAGCCCCAAGCGGACCGGTGAGGCAGATGGCCTCTCCAGGGCCGATCACTCGAGCCAGGGCGGCGCCCAGGCGCGCGGTGGCCGCCTCATCCTCCAGGCACAGATCGCCCCCGAGCTCGAACCTCATGCGAAGGGCCGGTCCGGCTCGGCGGGCAGGACACGCTCCACATAGGCCTTCAGCGCCTCGGTGGCGGCCTGTGGGTCGCCGGCCAAGGCGGCTGGCGCGACCGTCGGGCCGAGGGTCAGGCCATACTGGCCGCCCCGCTTGTTCAGCAGCTCGTGGAAAAGGGTGATGTCCCGCAATTCGGCGGAAAACCGGTTGAACAGGTGAAACAGGGTCGACCAGGGGCCGGTCACATGCAGGGGCACGACCGGCGCCTCATACTTGCGGGCGATGGAGACGGCGCTGCTCATCCAGGGGGGATCGGCCAGCAGGCCGTCGGGCTGGCGCCGGGCCAACCGCCCGGAGGGAAAGATCACCAGGGCGCGTTCGGCCTCCATGGCCTCCCGGGTGCGCTGCAGGGTCAGGCGGGTGCGTTCGCGGGTGCGCTTTTCCTCCACCCACTCCACGGGAATCAGCACGTCGGAAAAGCCGGCCGCCACCCGGTGGGCGTCGGAATTGGCGTAGAAGCAGAGGTCCGGCCGCCGGGCCTTGAAGGCGTCATAGACCGCCACCCCGTCGGCGATGCCGGTGGGATGGTTGGCGATCACCACTACGCGCCCCTGTTTCGGCAGCCGGTCGAGGCCATTCACCGAGAGCTTCACATCCAGCAGGCCAGACACCCGCTCCAGGGCCTCGCGGCCCGGCAGGGGGGCGATGGCGTCGGCCATCCGCCGGGCCTTGCCATAGTCCAGCAGTCCATAGAGGGCCGGCCGCAACAGGGGCCAGGCGGGGTGGCGGCTCAGGGCCGGTGCGCGCTCGGCGATGAGCACGTCCACGATGTGGTCGTGACGTCGCGCGGCGGGGCGCAGGATTTCCGTGGACGAAGCGACGCTCATGCCGCGGCAGAATGCGCCTGAGCCTGCAATTTGGGCAAGCGCTAGGCGTAGGCGCAGGCCCGGCCTAAGCTTCCCCCCATGCGTGAGATCAGCCACTTCATCGCCGGCCGCGCGGTCGCCGGAACCTCGGGCCGCCACTCTGAGGTCTTCGACCCCAATCTTGGGGAGGTTCAGGCCCGCGTCGCCCTGGCCTCGGCCGTTGAGCTGGACGCAGCCGTCCAGGCCGCCCTGGCCGCCCAGCCGGCCTGGGCTGCGGTCAATCCGCAGCGCCGGGCGCGGGTCATGTTCGCCTTCAAGCGCCTGGTGGAGGCGCGGATGGATGAGCTGGCCGCCCTCCTGTCGTCCGAGCACGGCAAGGTCATCGCCGACTCGCGAGGCGACATTCAGCGAGGCCTGGAGGTGATCGAGTTCGCCTGCGGAATCCCGCATGCGCTTAAGGGCGAATATACCGAGGGTGCGGGTCCCGGCATCGATGTCTATTCCATGCGCCAGCCCCTGGGCGTGGCGGCGGGCGTCACGCCGTTCAACTTCCCGGCCATGATCCCGATGTGGATGTTCGGGGTGGCCGTGGCGGTGGGCAACGCCTTCATCCTCAAGCCATCGGAAAAAGACCCCAGCGTGCCGGTCCGGCTCGCCGAACTGTTCATGGAGGCCGGCGCCGAGGCTGGCGTCGATGTGGCCGGCATCCTGAATGTGGTGCACGGGGACAAGGTCTGCGTCGACGCCATCCTGACCCATCCAGACATCGCCGCGGTCAGCTTCGTCGGCTCTTCGGACATCGCCCAGTACGTCTATGCAACCGGCGCGGCCCACGGGAAACGGGTGCAGGCCATGGGCGGGGCGAAGAACCACGGCATTCTTCTGCCCGACGCCGACCTGGAGGCTGCGGCCAATGACATTCTCGGCGCCGCCTTCGGCTCGGCCGGAGAGCGCTGCATGGCCCTGCCGGTGGCGGTGCCCGTAGGCGTCAGCACCGCCGAGGCTTTCCGCGAGTTGATGGTCGCCAAGATCGAGACGCTCAAGATCGGCGTCTCCTCCGATTCGGCCGCCCAATACGGCCCGGTGGTCAGCGCCGCCCATCGCCAGAAGATCACCGACTACATCCAGATGGGGGTCGATGAGGGCGCCGAACTGGTGGTCGATGGCCGGGGCTTTTCCCTGCAGGGGCATGAGAAGGGCTTCTTCATCGGCCCTACCCTGTTCGACCATGTGAAGCCGGCCATGAAGTCCTACCAGGACGAGATCTTCGGCCCCGTCTTGCAGATCGCCCGCGCCGAGACCTTCGAAGAGGCGCTCGCCCTGCCCTCGCAGCACGCCTACGGCAACGGCGTGGCGATCTTCACCCGGAACGGCCGCGCCGCCCGGGAATTCGCCTCCCGGGTCAATGTCGGCATGGTGGGGATCAATGTGCCGATTCCTGTGCCGGTGGCCTATCACACCTTCGGCGGCTGGAAGCGCAGCGCCTTTGGCGACGCCAACCAGCACGGGATGGAGGGCGTCCGCTTCTATACGAAGGTCAAGACGGTCACCGCCCGCTGGCCCGAGGGCGAGGCGAGCGATCAGGCTTTCGTCATCCCGACGATGAAGTAGACACTGAAACTCAGACGACGTCCGGCCCATCTGGGCCAGAATTGCAGGAGCGCGCGCGCATGAAGAACTTCCGCCTCTGGGCCATCCTGGCCCTTGTCCTGGTGGTGGCTGGCGCCGGCGCCTTCGCCTATTGGAACCTCGAACTGCGCTGGAGGCCCGCCACCGTGACGAAGAACCAGGCTGAGATCGCCCGTCTGCTGGAAGGCTCAGGCTGGGTGTCGCCCGGCATTGAGGGCCGGGCCATCTACATGGTCTCATTCCGCAGCTGCCCCGACTGCCTGCGGTTCAAGGCTGAGCAGTTCCCCGACCTGCATGCGGCCGGGATCGACACCCGGGTGATCGAGGTCGCCCGGCGTGAGGTCAACGGCCTGGAGCGCTCCACCCCCGCCGAGCGGGCTACGGTGGCCGAGCTGTGGCTCAACCGCGACTGGAGCCTGTTCGAGCGCTGGGTGAGCGTTCCGGTGTCGGCCTGGGACGCGCCGGGCATTCCGCCGGCCGATGGCGACACCGCCCGCACCGCGGTGGTGGAGGCCGGCCGCAACATGGTCGACGAGCTCGTTCCCCTCCTGAAGGCCAACGGCGTCGACTTCGCCTATCCGCTGCTGGTCTGGTGGGATCAGGAGGGCCAGATGAAGGCCTGCGCCTGTGAGCGGCGGGAAACCTACCGCTTCCTGCGCGAAGACTTGGGCCTGCCCGACAAGAGCGAGACGCCCCTGGTCCCGGCGGGTGAAGAGGACGGCCCCCCACCGCCACCCCCCGCCGCGGCAGACGATTCGGCGGCGATCTGAAGTCGCGCTTGGCGGATCTGGCGTCAGGCCGATTGTGATGCGCGGCCGGTCAGGCTAGGGGCGGAGGCATGACATCCGCCCTTGAAGCCGCCTACCGCGACCGCCTGGAGCGCGGCGACATCCGACGCGATCCGGCCCAGGCCGCCGCCCTGCCGGCCCTGGCGCGGCTGGAGGCCGACCTCG
>DJWR01000248.1 GCA_002441055.1 Caulobacteraceae bacterium UBA6225
TGGCTCATATTGGCCAGGAAGCGGGACTTGCCGGTGTTCTGCGCCTCGGCCTCACCGCGGGCGGCTTCCAGCTCGGCTTCCTGATCGCGGCGGGCCCGGCCATCGGCCAGGATGGCCACGACGCGGGCGGACCTGCCCCGGCGCAGACGAACCTCCAGCCAGCCGGTGGGATCAAACTCCGGGGCGAAGGCCAGGTCGGCCCGACCGTCGCGCAACGCCACCTGGAATCCCCTGGCGAGCTCATGACGGCCCTGCGGCAAACCCAGGTCGAAGAAGGCCCGGCCAGCCAGGTCCGCTCCGGCAAGGGGCTGGCCATAGGCGCCGGCGATCCGACCATCGGGCAGGAGATCAAGCAGCTGTGTCGGCTGTTCGGAGAGCAACCTTTGAAGCCGTCCCATGGCGCTGGCCTGGGCTCGTTCCCGCCGTTCCATGCGGCGGAGCAGGCTGACGCCCCCCAGGGCCAGACCACCCGCGGCGCTCACCAAAGCGATCGCCTGCTGAAGCTGCGCTGCAGCTGGGGCCGCCGCCGGGACGCCGCCCAGAAGGCTGACCAGGAGCCCCAACCCCAGCAGGCCGAGGGCCATGGCGCCCGCCGCAGCGGCGCTGCGCGGACGGGCGTCGATCAGGCTGGCGGCGAGCGGCGCAAGACACCAGGCGCCCAGGGGGCCAAGCGTCCCGCCGCTGAGCAGCATGGCCAGCCCCGGACCCAGGGTCCAGGCCGCCAGACGCAGCCGCCCGCCAGCGGCCCGCCGGGCCAGGGTCAGAGCGACATCGATCAGGGCCGGAAGCGCACCCAGCATCAGGAGGGCGCTCACCGCAGGGGGCGTCACGCCGCTGACCAGCCCGATCACCGCGCCGCCGGCGACCGCCATCAGCCAGCCGACGCTCCACCAGAAGGCCTCCGTCGGCGGCACAACTGAGCCCATTGCGGGGCTGTCAGAGGGGGCGTCCATGGGAATTTCGGGTCGCAGTCTGGCTCTCACGGGGCGGAATCGCTCGGGAATAACGTCCGACACTAGCCCTCGCTCCCCCAGCTAGCGAGCCTGCTCGCCCCCTGGGCGATGGTCACGAGGTCGCAGCCGACCCAATGTGGGCGCCAGGCGCGAAACCATTTCGTAAGTCCCCCGCCCGCAGTCTGGGCGATCACCCCGTCTCCGACCCCATGAGCCCCATCCCATGGCAGATGCGGCCCCCCGTCGCGCTCCCCCACCGTCCGAGCCCGATCGCACCACGCATCTGGCCGCCCAGCGCCAGGCCCGCCGGGCGGCGCACAGACGCCTGGAGGCCCGGGCCGAGGAGCATCGACGCTCCTTCCTGCGGATGGTCAGCCACGAACTGCGGACGCCGCTGAACTCCATTCTCGGCTTTTCGGAGCTGATCCAGGCCGAAATTTACGGCCCCCTGGGCGCCCCGGAATACAAGGAATACGCCGCCCTGATCCGAGACAGCGGGCAGAAGCTGCTGGCTCTGGCCAATCAGGTTCTGGAGATCGCCCGGCTGGAGAGCGGGACCGCCGACCTCGCCGCCCGCCGCGAACCCCTGGACCATGTGCTCGACGACGTGATCGACGGGCTGAGCGAGGAAATCCGCGGGCGCGGAGCCCAGGTGATCGTCGTCGATCAAGGGACCTTGCCTGACATTGTCGCAGACCCAAAGGGCGTGCGCACCGCCCTGGCCGCCTTGGTAGGAAACGCCCTCGCCTACGGGCCGGAGGGGGGCGTGGTTCGCATCGGCGCCGCCCTGGAGGACGAGGGGGTCACCCTGACCCTTATCGACCAGGGGCCTGGCGTCGCCGCCCAGGACATTCCGCGCCTGTTGCGCCCGTTTGAACAGGGGGAAAACGCCCTGATCCGGCGCGGCGAGGGCGCCGGCCTTGGTCTGCCTCTCGCCTATATGCTCTGTCGCGGCATGGGGGGCGGACTGACCCTTGGCCCCGGCCCCGAAGGCGGCCTGAAGGTCATGGTGCGGCTCGCAGCCCCGCAGACCTGAGCCTGTTGTCTGGCAACTGGCGCGTTGCGCCGTGGCCTTGGGGGGCTTAAGTGCGAGGCCAGATGGACGGCATCCAGAAAACCCTCGACGAACTGGCCGACGAATTCGACCTCCTGGGCGACTGGGAGGAACGCTATCGCTATGTGATCGAGCTGGGGGGAGATCTGGCGCCCCTGAGCGAGGCCGAGCGTTCGGAGGCCAACAAGGTGCGCGGCTGCGCCAGCCAGGTCTGGTTGGTGACTGAGCCCCAGGCCGACGGGTCGGTCGCCTTTCGGGGGGACTCTGACGCCCACATCGTTCGCGGGTTGATCGCCATTCTTCTACGGCTGTTTTCCGGGCGCCGCCCCTCCGACATCCTGGCCTTTGACGCCCGCGAGGCCTTCAAGCGTCTGGGGCTGTCGGGAGCCTTGTCGACCCAGAGGTCCAATGGACTGGCGTCCATGGCCGAGCGCATCACCCGGGACGCCACGGCGCTCAACGCCGCCAATAGCTGAAAATCGGGCCGGTCAGGCCGCGCGAATGCCGGAAAAGCCGGACTCGCTCTGAAGGCCGACGACGGTGTCGTAGCCCATGATCATGTCCACATCCCGCCCATTGGAGGCCAGAGGCAGCCTGAGCCAGAGGATGGAGACATGGCCGGCCCCGCGCCAGGCCAGGCTGTGGACGCCGACGCCTGGACGGCGCTCCTGGACGACCGCGGTCAACTCCTCACGCCAGTAGTCGGCGGCCGCGGCGTTATAGACCTCGCCCAGGGTGCGGCCGGTGATTTCCCGGCCGTAGATGCTGTAGAGCCCGGTGCCCGCCAGGCGCACGCGGAAATCCAGCGGATCGCGCCGGATGTCGATCAGGCTGACCGTGGGCAACAGGCGCTTGAGCGCCGCCGGATCCACATCCCCGCGGGCAGGCAGCCGCGCGCCACGGCGCAGGCCGGCCCAATAGCCGTAAATTTCCTCGTGAGCACGGGCGGCAGCCGCCGAAGCCCCAATCTGAGCCGCCATGTTCAGATTCCTTAACAACCCATTGGAATCGCGACGAATCACTTATCGCCCGTATGGCGAATCTAGGGCAAGCCGAAATCGCCACCTGCGACGAAGAAGGTCTACAAATCGCAAAAAACGCCCGCCTCACGGGGAGGCGGGCGTTTTTTTTCGGCCCGGAGGCTGGAAGGATCAGCGCTTCTTGCGCGCCGCCTGCCGACCACCCTGACCAAGACCCATCTGCTTGGCGAGGTCCGAACGCGCCTTGGCGTAGTTCGGGGCGACCATGGGGTAATCCTTGGGCAGGCCCCACTTAGCGCGGTATTCTTCAGGGCTCATATTGTACTTGGTCCGCAGGTGCCGCTTCAGCGACTTGAACTTGCGGCCATCTTCCAGGCAGATCAGGAAGTCCGGCGTAATGGAGCGACGCACAGGAACAGCCGGTTCCTTGGGCGGGGCTTCCACAGCTTCCGGCGCCGTGGTGACGCCAGCCAGCGCGCGATGCACCGCCTGGATCAGGTTCGGCAGGTCGGCTGCAGCGACCGAATTGTTGCCGACATAGGCCGACACGATATCGGCCGTCATCTCGATGACTTCTGCTTTTTCGTCCATTTGATTTACCCAGAACGGCGCAATTTGAGCGCCACAACATCTGATTCCCAGATCAGTTGTCTGCTACTTATCGCCCGCAAACCCCGGGCACAAGACAATAGGTCTCAAAACTGTCTTCGTGGCAGCAAAAGCCTGGAAATTGCGTGTCAGAGTTGAGTAGGTGCGACCGGGCGTCACAGGCTCGAGATTTGAGGCCTGCCCTACGCTTGCTCCGTCGCTAGTTGCGCCCAAGCTCTTTTGCAAAAGCCAGCATCGCCGCGCGCTGCGGCAGGGAGTATTCGTCAATGACGCTTTCATCTCCCTCACGAATGGCCTGCAACAGTTCCGGCGTCATGGCCGAAGACAAAGACCAGTTCCAATAGCGCAACACAGTCTGGGCCCGGTCGACCGCCAGGGTGTCATAGATGACCATGGTGCGCTCAAAGGCGGGATTAGGCGCCCCGTCCTCCCCGGTCTCGGGGCGCCGCAGACCTCGCCAGAGGGCGCGGAGCGCCGCGCGGGGCAGGCCCGTGGCTTTGCAGAGGATCGCCAGGGGCTCGCCGCCTGGGTCGGTGAACAGCTTGGCGCCGGTCATGGGCTTGAGACCGGCCAGATAGGAGATTTCCTCGGCCACCTCGCGGGTCATGCCGTGCTGGGCCGCCGAGACCGCCGCCTCCAGGCTGGTGAAGGGGCTCTTCTCGATGGCTGCGCGGTTGCGCTGTCGACGCTCGATGAACTGCAGCGCCTTCCGCGACATGGGATCTTGCCACCCTTCCTGGGCGGCCATGGGGAAGATGTCTCCGGCTGCATCCTGCAGGATTTCGCGGGACACCGCGAACCGCTGCAGGATCGTGCGCCTGGCCTCTGGATCGGCCCACCAGAACAGCACATAGGCCTGGGCGGGCCGCAGCTCAGGTCGACGCAGCAGCGCAGGCGCCAGCTGGGGCGCATCACGGCTGATGACCACCAGGGCTTCCAGGCCCGCATGGCCGATCTTCGCGTCACGATTGGCCAATACGGTCTCAATGACCTTCAGCTCGCCGGCGGCCACCAGGGCCTCCACCACCACCTCGCTCAGCCCCTTGCGGGCGGCGATCATCAGGCGGTGCTCAGTCCCGGCCGTCCGGGCGCAGTCCAGCAGCTCGGCGTCGGAGAGACTCTCGCACTCCTCCAGGAGCGGTCGGGCCACCCGGGGCTCGTCATGCAACAGCAGGCGGGCGAGTTGCGCCGGCGGCTCAGTCAGGCCCGCCAGGCGCCTGGAGACACGCAGTCTCTCCTCGGGGGAGGCGTCCCGCAGCATCTCGATCAGCAGGTCGGCCGTGACCGCCCGTTCGAAGGCGTTGATCCGGCTGGACGGCAGGCAGACCACATCGGCCAGCCGTCGCAGCAAGGCGCCGCGCGCGCGGAACTGCGGCGGCGGGTCGTCCGGAAGGGGCGCGCTCTGGCTCATCTGGACGCCCACTCCACCACAGGGGCGTTAACCACGGGTTCCCGTGCGCCCCCGCCTTCTCAGGAGAATTCCGGGGGCGTGCGCCCTGGCCAGATATCGGGAAGACCATCTGAGACCTTGTCGGGGAAGGCGGGCGGCCGCTTCTCAAGGAAGGATTCGACGCCCTCCTTGGAGTCGGCCGACGCGCCCCTGGCCTGGATGCCCCGGCTGTCGGCGCGGTGGGCGGCCATCGGGTGGTCGGCGCCAGCCATGCGCCACATGAGCTGGCGGGTCAGGGCCACCGAGACCGGGGCTGCGTTATCGACAATCTCCCGGGCCAGGGCGCGGGCGGCGGGCAGCAGGTCTTCGGGCGCATGCAGCGAGCGGACGAGGCCCCGGTCCAGGGCCTCCTGGGCGCTGAACACCCGACCCGAATAACACCATTCCAGGGCCGTCTGCATACCCACCAGCCTGGGCAGAAACCAGGAGGAACAGGCCTCTGGGGTGATCCCCCGCCGGGCGAAGACAAAGCCGAACCGCGCCTCGGTGGAGGCCAGGCGGATATCCATGGGCAGCTGCATGGTCACGCCCACGCCCACGGCCGCGCCATTCACCGCGGCGATCACGGGCTTCAGGCTGTCATAGATGCGCAGGGACACCAGACCGCCCCCGTCGCGATAGACGCCGGAGTCCGTCCGTTGCCCCAGGGGATCGGCGTCCCGGCGGTCGAAATCGAAGGTGGAGCCGCCGCCAGCCAGGTCCGCGCCGGCGCAGAAGCCGCGCCCTGCGCCCGTCACGATCACCGCCCGCACCGCATCATCAGCGTCCGTCAGGTCGAAGGCCGCGATCAGCTCCCGGTTCATCAGGGGATTGAAGGCGTTGAGTTTTTCGGGCCGGTTCAGGGTCAGAAGGGCGATCCCGTCCTCCAGCTCAAGCTTCAGGGTCTCGAATTCGGCGAGGACCTTGGCGGCCATGGGCGTCTCCCTTTCGCAATCTGTGGTTTGCGCTATCGGAGCCGCTTGACGGACGGGAGGTCAAGCACGCCATCATCCCTGAACAGTGATCATTTGAAGATGGCCGACGGCCCCGATGAAGAGGGCTGCGACCTGGAGGAAACAGGCCCATGCATCCGTCGCATCATGCGAAGTCCCACCCCGAGCGCGCCGCCTATATCATGGCCAGCTCCGGCGAGACCGTGACCTATGGCGAGCTTGAGGCGCGCTCGAACCAGGGCGCGCACCTGTTCCGCAAGCTGGGCCTGAAGGCCGGCGACGTGATCGCCATCCTGATGGAGAACCACGCCAGGTTCTTCGAGGTAGCGTGGGCCGCCCAGCGGGCCGGCCTCTACTACGCCTGCATCTCGTCCAAGCTGACGGCTGGCGAAATCGAATACATCATGAGCGACTGCGCCGCTCAGGTGCTGATCACCTCAGCTGGCGTCGGGCCGGTGGTGGACGAGCTACCGGCCCTGCTGCCGGGCGTGAAACTCTACATGGTCGGCGAGACCCGCGCCCCCTATGAAAGCTTCGAGGCCGCCCGGGCGGCGATGCCTGAAACCCCCATCGCCGATGAGACCGCCGGCGCCGACATGCTCTATTCGTCGGGCACCACCGGACGGCCCAAGGGGATCAAGCCGCCCCTGACCGGCGGGCCCATCGACGCCCCCAATGCGCTGTCGATGATGGCCGAACACATGTTCGGCTTCCCGCCAAACGGGACCTATCTGTCGCCGGCGCCGCTCTATCACGCTGCGCCCCTGCGCTGGTGCATGGGCTATCAGCGGATCGGCGGCACGGTCGTGGTGATGGAGAAGTTCGATCCCGAACACGCCCTGCAGTTAATCGAAAAGTACAAGATCGACTGTGGCCAGTTCGTGCCCACCCACTTTGTGCGGATGCTCAAACTGCCGCCGGAGGTTCGCACCCGCTACGACCTCTCATCGATGAAGTCGGCCGTCCACGCCGCCGCCCCCTGCCCGATCCCGGTCAAGGAGCAGATGATGGAGTGGTGGGGCCCGATCATCCACGAGTACTATGCCGGCAGCGAGGGCAACGGCTTCTGCCACATCGGCCCGCACGACTGGCTGACCCACAAGGGCTCGGTGGGCAAGGGCACCACCGCCGAGGTGAAGATCTGCGGCGATGACGGCGAGCCCCTGCCGCCGCGCACCGAAGGCGTGGTCTATTTCGCCGGCGGGACGCCGCTGACCTATCACAACGCCCCGGACAAGGTGGCCGAGAACACCAACCGCCACGGCTGGACGACGCTGGGCGATGTGGGCTGGGTGGACGAGGAGGGCTTCCTCTACCTCACCGACCGCAAGAGCTTCATGATCATCTCCGGCGGGGTGAACATCTATCCCCAGGAGCTGGAGAACCTGCTGATCACCCACCCCAAGGTGGCCGACGCCGCCGTGGTCGGCGCCCCGGACGAGGAGATGGGCGAAAAGGTTGTGGC
>DJWR01000153.1:0-4659 GCA_002441055.1 Caulobacteraceae bacterium UBA6225
CCCACGCAGGAAATGGCGAACAGGACGGCGATCTCGATCATGCGAAGACCTTCTTCAACCGGGCCTCATAGCGGCGCTTGATCCGCGCCACTTCGGCCTCGGGGTCGGGGGTGTCCAGGGCGTGGACCAGCAGGGCGCGGCCGCAGGATGAGACGTCGCAGGACACCGTCCCCGGCGTCATGCTGATGGTGCCCGCCAGCATGGTGATGGCCTCAGGGCTGCGCAGGTCCAAAGGCACCACGAGCCAGGCTGAGCGCAGGTCCTTCGACCGCCGGAACAGGACGATCAGGGCGATCTGGAAGCTGGCGGTGATGATGTCCCAGAGCACCAGCAGCAGATAGAACCAGGTGGGCGGCCCGAAGCGAAGTCGCGGGCGGTCGGGCCAGAAGGGGCTGGTCAGGATCGGGATCACGACGCCGACGATCACGCCCAGAACCAGGGCGCCGAGGCTGAGCTCGTTGGCCAGCAGCAGCCAGACGACGATGAGGGTGACGCTCAGGGCCGGATGGGGCAGCAGCTTCTTGATCATGCCCAGCCCCTCACCCCGGTCCCAGGATCGCGCCGCCATAGGCGCCGGCCTCAAAGATCTGCTCAGCCGTGTCGTTAAGGTAGCCGCTCACCGGTCCCCCGGCCAAGGTCAGGCCCGCCAGCACCGCCAACAGGGCGGCCACCACCAGGGCCGAGGCCACGGGGGCGACCGGATCGGCGGCTTGGATCTCGCCAGGCGTCGCCGCGCTCTTCCAGAACAGCACGCTGCCGGCCCGGGCGAAGGCCAACAGACTGATGACCGTCGTGCCCAGGATGAAGCCCCAGATCCACCACCCCCCCGGCGCATCGCGCACGGCGTCGAGGATCAGCAGCTTGCCCGGAAAGCCCGACAGGGGCGGGAGACCCACCACGGCGATGGCGGTCAGAAAGAACAGGGCCGACAGGGGACCTGAGCGGGCGAAGACCGGGCTCGGCGACAGGGCGTCGCCAAAATCCCCCCGCCGCCGGGTGATCTGATCGATCACCAGGAACAGGGCGGCGGCCGCAAAGGTGGAGTGCGGCAGATAGTAGAGAGCGGCGGCCGTGGCCTCCGGCGTAAAGACCGCGATCGCGCTGACCAGGGTCCCCATGGAGCCGATGACGGAAAACGCCGCAAGGTGTCTCAGCTGGCGGGCGCCCAGCACCCCGATAAAGCCCAGCAGCATGGTGGCCAGCGCCGCGGGCAGCAGATAGGGCGCCGGCGCCCAGGCCAGCTCGCCAGCGCCGTCGCCGAACACCACGGTGGTGAAGCGCAGGATGCAGTAGGCGCCCACCTTGGTCATGATGGCGAACAGGGCCGCCACGGGCGCTGAGGTCGAGGCATAGGTCCTGGGCAGCCAGAAGTGCAGCGGAACCACGGCGGCCTTCAGGGCGAACACCGCGATCATCAGCAGGCCGCCGGCCAGGATCAGCCCGTGGTCGCCGGCCGGCGCCTGGGCCACCCGCTCGCCCATATGGGCCATGTTGAGGGTGCCGGTGGCGCCATAGAGCAGGCCGACAGCCACCAGGAACAGGGTCGACCCCACCAGATTGACCACAACGTACTGGACGCCGGCCTTCAGCCTGGCCCCGCCGCCCCCGTGCAGCATAAGGCCATAGGAGGCGATCAGCAGCACCTCGAAGAAGACAAACAGGTTGAACAGGTCCCCGGTGAGGAAGGCGCCGTTCAGACCCAGCAGCTGGAATTGAAACAGGGGGTGGAAGTGCCAGCCCTTGCGATCAAGGCCGGTCACCACCGCATAGATCATCACTGCCAGGGCCAGGGTCGCGGTGATCAGCAGCATCAGGGCCGATAGCCGGTCCAGAGCCAGGATGATGCCGAAGGGCGCCCGCCAATCCCCAAGGGCGTAGGACTGTATGGTCCCATCGCTGGCCTGGACCACCAGCAGACACGCCATGGCCAGCAGGGCCAGGCAGCTGGCCACAGACACCACCCGCGATTCCATCAGCCGCTTGCGCAGGAACAGCAGCATCAGCGGCGCCAGCAGGGCCGGCAACAGGACGGGGGCGATCAGCCAGTGACTCATTGGCCCGCCTCTCGCGACGGGGACGAGTCCGGTCCAGGCGCCTCATCGGCCAGGCCGTCGACCTGATCGGTGCCGGTCTCCAGATAGGCGCGCAAAGCCAGGACCACGACCAGGGCCGTCATGCCAAAGGCGATGACGATGGCGGTCAAGACCAGGGCCTGGGGCAGCGGATCGGTATAGGCCTCCACGTCCTTGCCCCAGATCGGCGGCTGATTGATCACCAGCCGACCCGACGCGAACAGAAAGACATTGATGGCGTAGGACATGAAGGCCAGGCCCAGCACCACGGGAAAGGTCCGCGCCCGCAGCACCAGATAGATGCCCGCCGCCGACAGCACGCCCACCGCCGTGGCCACCAGAAACTCGATGCTCATGCGCCCTCTCCGCTCGGCGCAGGCCCAGGCGAGCCCACGCCGCGGCTGGGATCAATGTCCATGGGCAGGTCATTGCCCGGCGATTTCTCGGCCCGCTGGGCCACGCTGGACAGGTGATGCAGAGCCAGCATCACCGCGCCGACCACCGTACAGGCCACCCCGATGTCGAAGGCCAGCGCGCTGGACAGGCCCACATCACCGATCAGCGGAATGGCCACATACTCATAGGCGCTCTTGAGGAAGGGCGTGCCCAAAGCCATGGCCGCAAGACCCGTCAGGGCGGCCACCAGGACGCCAAAGCCGATCAGGCCGTGATGGTCCACCGGCAGACGGCGATTGGCCCACACATAGCCAGACGCCATGTACTGCATCAGCAAGGCGATGGAGACCACGAGGCCCGCGATGAAACCGCCGCCTGGCTCGTTATGCCCACGCAGGAAGATGTAGAGCCCCACCACCAGGGCCAGCGGCAGCAGGAGCCGGGTGGCCACCACCAACATCATCGGATGCCGCTCAGGCGAGCGGCTCTGATCGGGCGACCAGGCCGCCAGCCGTCGGCCCGAGGCGCCGCGACCGGCGGTCTCCAAGAGGGCGAAGATGGTCAGGGCCGCGATCCCCAGGACGATGATCTCGCCAAAGGTGTCGAAGCCCCGGAAGTCCACCAGGATCACATTGACCACATTGGTGCCGCCGCCGCCGGAATAGGAATTGGCCCAGTGGAATTCGGAAATGGAAGGCGGCCCCTCCCGGCGCAGCAGCGCCCAGGTGGCGCCGGCCATACCAAGCCCGCCGAGGCCGGCCAGCAGACCGTCGCGCAGGCGGCGCCCACGACTGCTCTCCACCGGGGTGGTCTTGGGCATCAGGTTCAGGGCCAGCAGCAGCAGCAGGATGGTCACCACCTCCACCGAGATCTGGGTCAGGGCGAGGTCTGGCGCCGACAGGAAGACAAAGGCCAGGGAGACGATCAGGCCGATGACGCTGATGAAGATCAGCGACAGATAGCGGTGCCTGTGGCCCAGCAGCACCGCGGTGGTCCCGCCCACCAGCAGCACCCAGGCGATGACCGCGGCGCCAGGCGCCGGCAGGGTCGGCCGACCGCCCTGGACGTAGTCGGCGCTGACAAAGCCGCTCAGGGCGACAATGACGGCGGTGGCCAGGATGATGAACATGTAGCGCTGCAGGGACCCGGTATGCACCGCCTCGGTGAACCTCTGGGCGCCGCGGGCCGCAGCCTCAGTCGTCCTGTCGAACATGACCTTGGCGTCCGGCAGCCCCAGGGCCAGCCAGACCCGCTCAGCCTGGCGATGGGCCGCCAGCAGCAGCGCGCCCCCCACCAGGGCCGCCACGCTCATGGCCAGCGGCAGGTTGAAGCCGTGCCAGAGGGCCAGGTACTTGTCGCCTGCGGTCCCGCCGGTCACCGCCGCCGACACCGCGCTCACCAGCGGACCAGCCACCAGGGCCGGCGCCAGGCCGATGGCCACCGCCAGGATCACCAGCAGGGCTGAGGGCGCCCACATGCCGAACGGCGCGTCGTGGGGCTTGGAGGGATAGGACTCCCGCTTGGGTCCGAAATAGACCCCGACGACATAGCGGAACGAATAGGCCGCCGAGAACAGGATTCCGACCATGACGATGGCCGGGATCAGCCAGGTGAGGCCAAAGGCCTGGGCGCCGACCGCCTCCTCCAGCATCATCTCCTTGGAAATGAAGCCGTTCATCGGCGGAACCCCGGCCATGGCCGCGGCCGCCAGCACCGCCAGGGTCGCGGCGATCGGCATGAGGGTGAAGAGGCCCCCCAGCTTGCGCAGGTCCCGGGTGCCGGCCTCGTGGTCGACAATGCCGGCGTTCATGAACAGGGCGGCCTTGAAGGTCGCGTGATTGATGATGTGGAAGACGCCCGCCACCGCCGCGGCTGGTGTGCCGAGGCCGAACAGGAAGGTCAGCATGCCCAGGTGGCTGATGGTGGAATAGGCCAGCAGCCCCTTCAGATCGTCCTTGAACAGGGCGACCATGGCCGCGAACACCATGGTGATGAGGCCAACCCCGCCCACCAGATAGAACCAGGCCTCGGTGCCGGCCAGGGCCGGCCACAGGCGAGCCAGCAGGAAGACGCCGGCCTTCACCATAGTCGCCGAGTGCAGATAGGCGCTGACCGGCGTCGGCGCGGCCATGGCGTGAGGCAGCCAGAAGTGGAACGGGAACTGGGCCGACTTGGTGAAGGCACCGAGCAG
>DJWR01000153.1:4738-10572 GCA_002441055.1 Caulobacteraceae bacterium UBA6225
TCCCAGAAGATCAGCAGCAGCAGGATGTTGTCCGACAGGACAATGCCCACCATCGCCCCTTGGAACAGCAGCAGAAAGGCGAAGAACCGCCCCATGGGGTCGGACTTGGCCAGGTAGAAGCGGGCGTAGATGATCACCAGCAGGCCAATGCCCAGGATCATCCCGGCGAACATCAGCCCCAGCGCATCAAGGAAGAAGTTGAGGTTCAGGCCCAGGGCCGGGAACCAGTCCAGCCGCGCAGTGATCACCTGACCGGCCATGACCTGTGGGGCCAGGCTCAGCAATAGCCCGAGCGCCGTCGCCGTCACGAGCCCCGTGGCCAGGGCGCAGGCGTTGCGACCAAGACGGATGGTGAGGGCCGGGGCGAGCGCGCCCAGAAACGGCAGTAGGGCGATCCACGCCAGGGTCAAATTGGCCCTCGAGTCGATGACGTCAAATGGGTGCGCGCCCATCAATAGCGACAGGCGGTCGCAGCCCCAATGAATTTCCCGTTATTGCACAGCTCAAGGGCCGCGCGGGGCGTCCCTAGCGGCGGCGGAACTGCGGCCGCTGCTGACCGCCGCCCATGCGCGGGCCTTCGGTCTTGTGACGATAGGTGATGCGACCTTTTTCAAGGTCGTAGGGGGTCATCTCGACGGTGACCCGGTCCCCCACCAGCGAGCGGATGCGGTTCCGCTTCATGCGGCCGGCGGTGTAGGCGAGGATGGTGTGTTCGTTGTCCAGCTGAACCCGGAACCGGCCCTCGGGCAGCAGCTCGGTGATCACGCCTTCGAACTCGATGAATTCTTCCTTGGACATACGTATCGTCTCCTGCTGGCCGCCGACGCCCGGCGAGCCGGCCTTATGGCCGGGCCCTTCCGCAAGGATGGGCGGTCCCCGCCAGGCGGCGGCAGAGCGGTTCAGACGCGCCAAAGGCCCCGCTCTGCGCCAGCGAACCGGCGCATGGAGGAGGCTTGAATGGCGGGCTTTCTAGAGAACCGCGCTGAAACGGACTTAGATCGAGCGTCGCGCGACGAAATGTCGAACCGACAACCTAGGGCCTGAGGCCTCAAAAGTCCAGTCGCCACGGCCCCAGCCCTTCCTTCGCCCCAAATCGCCAATTCTCGGCTAAGGAGCCCCATGGAACCCAGATACGACGTGGTGGTGGCCGGCGCCGGCGCCGCCGGCATGATGTGCGCCGCCCAGGCCGCCCAGCGGGGCCGCAAGGTGCTGGTCATCGATCACGCCAAGGCGCCCGGCGAGAAGATCCGCATCTCTGGCGGCGGCCGCTGCAACTTCACCAACATCAACACCACGCCCAACAACTTCCTGTCGGAGAATCCACGCTTCTACATCTCGGCCCTGCGCCGCTACCGGCCCAAGGACTTCATCGCCCTGGTGGACAGCTATGGGATCGCCCACCACGAGAAGACCCTGGGCCAGCTGTTCTGCGACGGCTCGGCCCGCCAGATCATCGACCTGCTGCTGGCGGAAATGGCCAAGGGCGGCGCCGAGCTGCGCCTTGCGACCTCCATCCAGGCCATCAGCCACAACGACGACGGCTTCACCCTGCAGACCTCGGCCGGCGAGGTCGCCTGCCAGCGCCTGGTCATCGCCACCGGCGGCAAGTCGATCCCCAAGATGGGGGCCTCAGGCTTCGGCTATGACGTGGCCCGCCAGTTTGGCCTGCGGGTCACAGAGACTAGGCCAGCCCTGGTCCCTCTGACCTTCGACGTCTCGCTGCTGGAGCGCACCGCCCCCTTGGCCGGCGTCGCCGTGGACGCCACGGTGGTCGCCGGCAAGACCCGGTTCGCCGAGGCCCTGCTCTTCACACACCGAGGCCTCAGCGGCCCGTCGATCCTGCAGGCCTCTTCCTACTGGCGCGAAGGCCAGGAGATCACCGTGGATCTCGCGCCTGGCCAGGACGTCTACGCCCACCTCCGCGCCGCCCGCACCAGCCGCGCCAAGGCCGCGCCCGCCACCATCCTGGCCGAACTCCTGCCCAAGCGCCTGGCGCAGTATCTGGCTGAAACCCACGCGCCCAAGGGCAATATGGCCGACCAGTCCGACAAGGTCCTGCGCCCGCTCGCCGAAGCGGTGAACACCTGGCGGGTCAAGCCCGTGGGCTCCGAAGGCTACCGCACCGCCGAGGTCACCCTGGGCGGCGTCGACACCAATGAGCTTGAATCCCGCACCCTGGAATCCCGCAAGGTCCCGGGCCTCTATTTCATCGGCGAAGTGGTCGACGTCACCGGCTGGCTCGGCGGCTACAATTTCCAATGGGCCTGGGCGTCCGGCTGGAGCGCCGGGCAGTCAGTTTAGGAGATACCGCGCCCACTTGCCGCGGGGCCAAGCATGGGACAATCCCATAGCTATCCGTGGCTACACGACCATCGCCAGCAGCTTCGTTGAGCGGAACCCCCTGACCGCCTCAGGCTCAGGGCAGAACCTTCCCGGGATTGAGCTGGTTGCTCGGGTCCAGGGCCGACTTCAGCCGCTGCATCAGGCTGAGTTCCTGCGGCGTCCGCGAGTGGTTCAGATAGGCCCGCTTGTCGAGGCCGATTCCATGCTCGGCGGAGATGGAGCCCCCGTGGGGCTGCAACTGATCATAGATCAGGGCGGCCACCTCCGACCTGGCGGCCGCATCGCCGACCCCGGCGATCAGATGAAGATTCCCATCTCCCAGGTGCCCAAACACCGTCAGTTTGGCCGACGGCCAGCGGTGCTCCAGGGCGGCCTGAACCGACGCCACATAGTCCTCCATGGCCCCGAGCGGCAGGCTGACGTCAAAGGCGGTGATCGGCCCGTCCCTTGCGGTCTGGGCGACATCGTCCCGTAGGGCCCACAACTTGTCGCGCTCGCCCTGGGACTTGGCCACCGCGGCGTCCACCGCCAGGCCTTCGTTGATCACCTCGGCCAGGGCCTGCTCGAACCGTTCCCGGTCCTGGGCCGGCGCGCCCCCCAGGGCTTCAACCAGCACATAATAGGCGTGCCCGGCTGGCAGCGGGGCCCGGCCCTGGGCCGGGGGCGTCGTCACCAGCTGATAGAATCGCGGCCACATGACCTCAAAGGCCGACAGGGCCCCTGACAGGGACACTTCCAGCCGCCGCAACAGGCGCACCAGATCGGAAAAGCGACTGACGGCCAGCAGGGCCACCTCCTGGCTCCGCGGCGCCGGCCGCAGGCGAAGGACCGCCCGGGTGATGACGCCCAGCGTGCCTTCCGAACCGACGAACAGCTGCTTCAGGTCATAGCCCGTATTGTTCTTGATCAGACCGTTCATGGACGACACCACCGTGCCGTCGGCCAGCACCACCTCGAGGCCCAGCACCATGTCCCGGGCCATGCCGTATCTCAGAACCCGGTTGCCCCCGGCATTGGTGGAAAGCACCCCGCCCAGGGTCGCAGACCCCCGCGACCCCAGATCCAGCGGCAGGAAGAGCCCCTCCGCCTGGGCTGCGGCGCAGGCGTTCTCCAGCACGACCCCGGCCTGCGCCGTCATCAGCGCCTGATCGGTGTCGATCACCTCGATGGCGTTCATGCGGCCAAGACTGAGCGCCACCGCCCCATCGGCCATAGCCCCGCCCACCAGTCCCGTCAGACCGCCCCAGGGCACGAGGGGGACCCCGGCCTTGTGGGCTGCGGCCAGCACCTGCGAGACCTCGTCCACAGATCTTGGCCGCGCCACCATCAAGGGGGTCCCGACCCGGGTCCAGGGGCTGAAGCCCGCCTGGGCGGCCGCCTCACCGATCAGCAGCCCCTCAGCCCCCAGGCGAGCCAGGAGCGCCTCGCGCAGGCCTTCCACCGCCGCAGACTCGACCCGTTCAGCGGACATGGGGGATCATCTCTATGGACCGGCGGGGTTCGACCATCGCAACACCCTTTCCTGTTCGGGCCCGTTCGGCGCCCACCAGGAGCCTAGGCGCGACGTCGCCTGTCGGGATTGATCACCGTCAAGACGCCCCGGCGCTTAGCCAACCTCCGCCACGGCCTCACCTTCGAACCCCACCTGCCCGACGGCCGCCCACGGACCGCCGAGATAGCGCCAGATCAGCAGTCCCTCGGCGGTGATGTCGAAGGACTCGAACTCCAGTTGCAGCCGTTCGCACAGCGCCCGCGCCTCAACAGGATCGGCCTTGTTCTGGATGGTGATGTGCGGGCGGAAGGCCGCGCGGTCCTGGGGCGTCAGCCAGGGTGCGAAGGCCTGGGCCAGTTCCGCGCGCAAAGCCTCCAGTTCCGGCGCGGCGATCCGGTAGGCCACCCCACGGCCAATGAACCAGGGGCCGCGCACCTCCAGCCGCATCGGCCCGCGCCTGGCGCAGGCGTCCTTCACCACCTCCGCAATCCTTGGCTCCTCCTCCCCGGGCAGGGCGTGGAACAGGGTCAGGTGGGCTGGAACCACATTGCGATGGGCTGGAAAATGGGCGCGGCGCAGGTCGTCGAACCAGGCGAACCCGCCCTCATCCAGGGCGGCGGTGACGATCAGGGGCGCGGTCTGCGGCATGGTTTCAAGGTCCCTCAAGCTGGCTTTCAAGCTTGACTGTCTAGCCTTCGGTATGGCCGCTGCCCGGTTGACGAGCGGGTCTGCCTGAGGCTTGCTCCCCCCTCGCGATGCGCCGATCCATTTTAAGAGCGCTCGGGGAGGATTTGAAATTGGCCCAGAGTTCATCGGGCGTCAGCGAACGGCTGCCGTTCAAGACCAAGCTCGCCTTTGGGGTCGGCAGCGGCGCGGAATCCATCGCGCTGTTCTCGGTCGGCTCCTACGCCATGCTCTACTACAATCAGGTCCTGGGGCTTGAGGCCCATCTGGCGGGCCTGGCCATCTCCGCCAGCCTGTTCCTGGACGGGATTTCCGATCCCCTGGTCGGGTCCCTGTCGGATCGCACCAAGTCCCGCTGGGGCCGGCGCCACATCTACATGTTCTTCGCCCCCATCCCGATCGTCCTGTCCCTGTGGGCGGTGTTCAATCCGCCGGAGGGGTTGGGGACCTGGGCGCTGTTCTCCTGGTTCGCCCTGACCGTGGTCATGCTGCGCCAATCGATGACCTTCTATCACACGCCCCACCTCGCGCTGGGCAGCGAGCTCAGCCGCGACTACACCGAGCGCTCCAAGGTGATGGCCTATAACAGCTTCTTCGCCTGGGCCGGCGCGGCCGCTACAACCTGGATCGCGCTGTCCTATTTCTTCAAGGCGACGCCGGAATATCCCCGCGGCCTGCTGAATCCGGAGCCCTATGGCCCCTTCTCGGTGATCATGGGCGCCATTGCTCTGGCCCTGCTGGCGGCCTCGGCCTGGTTCACCCGCGACCGCATACCCCACCTGCCCCGGCCGCCAGAGAACCTGCCGAAATACAGCCCCTTCGAATTCTTCAAGGATATCGGCAAGGCGTTCAACAACATCAACTATGTCTGGTTGCTGGTCGCCTACTTCTTCCTCAGCATGATGATCGGCCTGAGGGGCGGCCTGCACCTTTACACCAACACCTACTATTGGGGCCTGACCTCTGAGCAGATCCGCTTCTTCGTCATCGGCTCCTTCGCCGGCTATCTGACCGCATTCCTGTTCGCCGCGGCCCTGCACGGCAAGTTCGACAAGCGGGCGACCATGATTGTCTCGGCCATCGTCTATGCGCTGGCGCCGTCTATCCCGATCCTGATGGGTTTCGGCGGCGCCCTGACGCAGCAGACGCCGAGCCTGCTGGCCATTCTCATCGCGTTTTCGGTGCTGAGCTATGGGGCCGCCAGCGTGCTGTCGATCAGCATCATGTCGGCCCTGGCCGACATCGCCGACGAGAACGAACTGAAGTTCGGTCTGCGCCAGGAAGGGGTGCTCTATTCCACCCGCGCCCTGTTCGC
>DJWR01000213.1 GCA_002441055.1 Caulobacteraceae bacterium UBA6225
ACCAGTTCACCTATGCCGAGCGGGCCACCGACTGGCGGGGCAACAACAATATCGCCCAGTCGATCTTCAGCCAGCTGGCCCAGGAGCCCCATCCGGTTCCCGCCTGGATCGTGGCCGGCGCCGGCACGGGCGGGACCACGGCGACCCTTGGCCGGTTCATCCGCTACAATCGCGCGCCCACCTGCCTGTGCCTGGCCGATCCGGAGGCCTCGGTGTTTCACCGCCATGTGGCCGACCGCGCCACCACCACCAGCGACGCGCCCGGCTCCATCATCGAGGGCATAGGCCGGGCCCGCTGCGAGCCGTCCTTCAATCCTGAGCTGATCGACCGGGCCATCGCCGTGCCGGACGCGGCCAGCATCGCCGGCGCCCGGGTGGCCAGCCGCCGGCTAGGCCGGTCCTGCGGCGGCTCAACGGGGACCAATCTGTGGGCCTGCGCTCAGGTGATCGAGGCCATGGCCGCCAGGGGGCAGGCGGGTTCGGTGGTCACCCTCTTGTGCGATTCCGGCGAGCGTTACGCCAGCACCCTGTCAAATCCCGACTGGCTGGCGGCCTCCGGCATCGAGACCGCCCCCTACGAGGCGGCCCTGGAGGCCTTTTTCGACACCGGGCGCTTTTCGCTTTAGTCGGCAGGCCAGGGCTGGCGGGCGCCGTCCAGCTTGTGCACGACGCCGCGGCGCATGACGAACCGCACCCGCTCAAGCTCGGTGATGTCCTCCAGGGGGCTCTGCGCCACGGCGATGATGTCAGCTGACTTGCCCGGCTCCAGGGTCCCCAGGCTGGACGAGAGGCCCAGCAGATCGGCGGCGTCCACCGTGGCGGTGCGGATGGCCCGGGCCGGGGTCATGCCGGCGTCCACCATCATCTTGAATTCCGTCGCATTGTCCCCGTGGGCCGAGACGCCGGTGTCGGTGCCAAAGGCGATCTTCACCCCCGGCGCGGCGAACTGGTCGATGTGCTCGGCGAAAGCGATGCGGGCGGCCTCCTCGGCCTTGGCCAGCACCGCCGGCGGCCGCTCGCCTGCGCGGGCCTGCTGCACGGCGGCCTCGGGCGCGATCATGGTGGGCACCAGATAGGCGCCGGTCTGGCGGAACAGGGCCAGGCTCTCAGGATCGGTGAAGGTGGCGTGCTCCACCGAATCCACCCCGGCGCGCAGGGCGGCCATGATGCCGTCCTTGCCGTGGGCGTGGGCGGTGGCCTTGCGGCCAAA
The DNA here is from genome assembly GCA_002441055.1 of Caulobacteraceae bacterium UBA6225. Lineage (GTDB taxonomy): Bacteria > Pseudomonadota > Alphaproteobacteria > Caulobacterales > Caulobacteraceae > Phenylobacterium. The sequence continues at coordinate 1,211 of DJWR01000213.1, forward strand.
GGCGTGGGCGGTCTCGACAATGGCCTTCATCTCGTCATCGAACATCTGGCGGCCAAGGCCGCCGGCGACATTGGACAACACCCCGCCGGTGGCGGCGAACTTGATCACCTGGGCGCCCTGGGACACCTGGATCCGCACGGCCCGGCGGCAGTCTTCGGGGCCGTCGCAGGTGTTGACCGCGTGCTCGCGCTCCAACGCCGCATAGTCGCGGGCCAGGCCGTTGGCGCCGTCCCCGTGGCCGCCGCTGATGGAGATCATGCGCCCGGCGTTCACAATGGTCGGGCCCTCCACCAGACCCTTCTCGACGCCGTCGCGCAGGGCGGTGATGGCCGGGGGATCAGAGCCCAGGTCGCGGATGGTGGTGAAGCCCGCCGCCAGGGTCCGCCGGGCGTTGTCCAGGCCGATGACAAAGCGGTCCTCCGCGTCCCGGGTCATGGCCTCCAGACGGGAGGCGACCTTATCGTCGTCGGAGAAGATGTGGACGTGGGAATCGATCAGGCCCGGCAGGACAAACTGGGTCGACAGATCGATCAGTCGCGCCCCGGCAGGCGCGGGAAGGTGGCCTTCAGCCACCTGAACGATCTTCCCATCGGCGACCACCAGGGTCGAGGCGCCCCGCGGCGCCTGGCCTGGACGATCGAGCAGGGCGCCGGCGTGGATATAGGCCTGGTCGGCCAGGGCGGGGGCCGGGGCCAGCAGACAGAGGCCGACAAGGACGCGCGCGACGGACCGCAACATGGACTTCACTCCCCCAATGGCCGCGAAAACCGGCCTGATTTGATGCCCCTGGAGCCGCGTCCTGGAGCTCTTTTGATCCGATAACCACGTCACACTTATCGGAAAGTGCTTTAGCGGCTACTTGATCACCAGCCCCTGGCCGGTGGGCAGTTCCAGGATCCGGTAGCCCCTGGGCAGCATCCACTGAACTTCGGCGACCAGCTGCCTTTGGTACGCCAACCAGCCGAAGTCATCGAGGACCAGGATTCCCCCGGGGGAAATCCGGTCGAATAGGACCTCCAGGGCGCCGATCTCGGCTTCAGCGTTGTTCAGATCCAGGTGCATGAAAGCGATTTTTTCAGGCGCCGCGACGGCTAGGCTGTCGGGCACCCGGCCCTGGGTGATGGTCACATTGGACATGTCGGCAAACCGCGCCCGGACCTGGTCCACCAGGGTCTCGCTATGCTCCATCATGCTGTGATGGGGCATGGACTCGTCGTGCTGGAAGAGGTCGTAGAGATAGTAGTGGCGGGGCAGGTCGGCGAACCCCACCACCTCTGAGATGATCCGCGCGGAATTGCCCTTGTAGCAGCCGCACTCGACGAAATCGCCTTCCACCCGCAGAGCCGAGCGCGCCGCCCAAGCGAGAGTCACGATGCGCCAGAGCGCGCCCCGCTCGGCCACCGTCTCGGCGTTGCGCAGGAAGGCGTCCATCAGAATCTTGTCATCCAGGAAGCCCAGGCGCTTCTCGAAAGTGATCAGATTGTCGCCAACAAACACCCCTCGAGGGCTGGGCAGCGATGTCGCCAGGCCATCCACCAGGTTGAAGATGGGCGCGCCATCCTTGAGGCCATAGAATGACCTGGGCATGATCGCGGAGGGATGATGGAATTTGCCGGTATCGGCCATGGCGCCTCCAGGGGTTGTGCCTTTGGAGACTTAACATGGTCCCGCCGGCGCGCCAGCCGTTCCTGACCGATCAACCGGTGAGCCACCGTCGGGGGCGTCGGTCGCCCAGGTCCCGGCGCTCGCCCGCCGCCAGGCCAAGGGCCCGCATCCGCACCGGCGGCAGGGGAGCCAGGGCCTGGACCGGCTCATCCCCGCCCGCCGGACTGGCGGCCACCCGCAGGCCAAGGCTGATGGCCATGTCCACGGCCACCCACTCGGCCTGGGCCCGATCGGGTCGGCCAATGGCGAAGTAGCGCCGACCTTGCTCCGGATCGCGGCCGGGCTCCAACAGGACAGCGACAACCCACCCGGCCGGGGCGCGGGACTCTGGCCCCTCCGAGGCGCCGGTTTGTTCAGGGGTTTTGCGGGGCGGGACCATGGGGACCTTGGGACCACGGATGGCCCCGCAAGCCAAGGGGGCAGCGCTCCGACGCCTTGATTGCGCCGTAAGGCTTTGGCAGCCTACGCGCCACTTCCTCTTCAGCTCCATGCGCGATCGCCGCCAAGGACCCTCCCATGACCCGCAACACCCTTAGCGCCACCATGGCCGCCGCCCTGACGTTCGTCGCCCTCAGCGCCGCCCCGGCCCTGGCCAACCCGGCCGCCAACAAGTGCGTCGCCGCGCTCTCGCCCGAGGGCAAGCTGATGCACCAGACGGTGGCGCCCCACGTCCAGGCCGATTCCGATATCGAAAAGCTGATGCGCAAGCATCTCCGCGGCCTGGTTATGGGCGGCAAGCTGAAGCTCAAGACCGCCGAGGCCAATGGCATGGCGGTGGGCCGCTGCCTGACCCTGCTCAAGGGCTGAGCCGGCCGCTGTAACCTCCACAGTGGGCGGGGCGAAGTCCAGGGGAACCGGAGGGACGTCCCCATGAGATCGCTTGTCTTCGCCCTGGCCGCTGTTGCGGCAGGCCGACGACGCGCTCAAAGCCAAGGGGTATGGCCTGGTGGCGCTCTCCCGGCTGCCCTGAGGCCAGGCGCCGAGAAGCTCCTTTAACCCCTGCGCATCACCCCCGTGGCCAGGACCGGGATCAGGTATCCGACCAGCAGCAGGGTGTTGGGAATGATGTTGAGGGCGTAGCCGGTGGCCGCCGACAGGGCGCCGTCGATGACGTACCAGCCGACCACCGACAGGGTGACCCCGCGCCACACGGGCCCCGCGCGGTCGCCCAGCAGGTCGATGGCCTTAAACGCCGCCTCAAGAGTCAGCCACCAGCCCAGGGTCACCGCCCCCATCAGGTCGATGGAAAATCTCAAGGGGGCGGATATCTCCGCCGGCAGGGGCTCGCCGATCGGGGCGAAGATCATCCGACCGGCCCGCTGGCGGCCTCAGAGGCGGCGCCGGCCAGCACCAGACCAAACCCCGCCACCGACAGGCGCCACACCGCCATCCATATCCGCCAGAACCCCGTCATCGCTGTCTCCGCCTTCACGCTGAACGGGGAACAGTCTGACGGGGGCCGGGCCTGGGGCCAACGACCTGCAGGGTCGTCACCGAAGGGCGTTGCGGTCAGCCCGCGGCTGGCGGCTCGCCGGGTTCGGGGGGCAGAGGCGCGGGGCCTGGAGGATCGTACTTCTCGCCGGCCGGATCGCTCGGCTGCACATAGAAGTAGATCAGCACCAGCAGGCCGAGCAGCGGGATAAGCCCGATGAGAACCCACCAGCCGCTGCGCCCGGTGTCATGCAGCCGGCGGATCGCCATGCCCAGATGGGGCAGGAACAGGCCAAGGGTCAGCAGGAGGCTGAAGGGCTCCACCCCACCGGTGGAGAGGCCGTCGTCCAGGATGCTCGCGGCGATGGCCGCCAGGAACACCGCCAGCACCCACCACCAGAAGGTGGCGCGGTCGGTGCGCCCGTCGAACTTCATATAGTTGGCGAAGCCGTATCTGACCGCCTCGATCATGGTCCTGTCCCTCCTACTGCTTTAGCCCTGGCCTTGCCCTTGGGGTGGGGGAGCCTGCTGCATCGCCCCTCGACTCTGGCGCGTCCTTGTCCAGGATCAAAGCCCCCGCGTGCGACGACGGCTGTAACCGCCGATGGGGATGCTGGGCCAGACGAGGATGATTCCATGAACGAGCAGGGCGGCGGCCTGGGCAAGGCCGCCCGGCGATGGTTCGACAAGGCCGAGACCGATCTGGATGCGGCCGAGCGCCGGGTGCTGGCCACGACGGTGGACCGCAGTCCGGTGAGCCGCGACGTCAACGAGACCTTCGAGGGCGAACAGACCTTTGGTCAGCGTCTGGCCGACCGGGTGGCGTCGGTGGGGGGCTCCTGGGCCTTTATCCTGGCCTTCGCCGCCTTCCTCAGCGCCTGGACCCTGCTGAACCTGACCCTGGGGCGCGGGGCGTTTGACCCCTTCCCCTTCATCTTCCTGAACCTGCTGCTCTCCATGCTGGCGGCCATCCAGGCGCCCTTCATCATGATGAGCCAGAACCGGCAGGCGGCGAAGGACCGGATCAATGCGGCCCACGACTATGAGGTGAACCTCAAGGCCGAGATCGAGATCATGGCTCTGCACGACAAGCTCGACCACCTGCGGGTCCAGCAGATCGAGGCCATCCTGGTCCGCCAGCAGGAACAGCTCGACCTCATGCGCCAGCTCCTGGAGCGGGAGGAGCGAAGAGCCCGTTAGGCCTCAGGGCGTCGCGCCTCACCCCCGCCGATGAGCTCCGTCAGCGCCTCGGCGAGAAGGTCGTAGACCAGCCGGATCCGTCGGCTGGTGCGCAGTTCGCGGTGGGTGACGAGCCAGACGGGGAACCTCACCGGCGGGGCGTCGGGGAACAGGTCGACAATGTCCGGCGTCCCACGGGCGATCTCCCGGCTCATGACGCAGATCCCCAGGCCCTGCTTGACCATTTCCCAGACGACCACCGAATTCTCAGACACCAGCCGGAAGTCGTCAGGGCGCACCTGAAGGCCAATGCCACCCATGAGATCGGCGAACTGGTCTGTGTCCTCATAGGCGATGAGGTCCTCAGCGGCGATGTCCTGGACTGAGGCCGGCCAGCCCTTGCGCGCGATCCAGTCGCGGGAGGCGTAGAGGTGCGCCGTACTATCGCCGATCAGCCGGCCGATCAGGCCGTCTTCGGTGGGCCGCACATGGCGAATGGCGATGTCGGCTTCACGCCGGCGCAGGTCGCTCAGGGTGTTGCTGGAGATGACGACGATCTTGATCTGCGGCGCCGCCTGGCGGATGCGGGCGACCACCTCGGGCAGGACATGGGCGGCGTAGGTGTCGGCCGCAGAAATGCTGACCCGCCCGGCGATGGCGAGCGAGCTGCCGGACGCCGCAACAGCCATGGCGGCGGCGGCCTCGCCCATGGCCCGCCCGTGTTCGACCAGGGCGGCGCCGGTGGCGGTCAGGACTAGGCGCTTACCCACCCGTTCGAAAAGGGCGACCCCCAGCTCGGTCTCCAGGGCGGCGATCTGCCGGGACAGGGTTGGCTGGGTCAGGCCCAGACGCCGGGCGGCGGCGGTCAGGGAGCCGGCCTCGGCGGTGACGACGAAGGCGCGGGCTCGGTTCCAGTCCAGGGGCGTCATGCGTTTGCGTATATACCTTGTGCCTGGCGCGGCAATTCTAAGCTTCAGCGCATATGCTAGGTGTGGGCTCGCAAGACGAGGACAAGGACGCCCCATGCCCGCCCCCAATGACGCCCGCTTCTGGGACAAGGCCGCCCGAAAATATGCCCGTGACCCGATCGGTGACCCGGCCGGCTATGAGCGCACCCTGAGGCTGTGGCCCAGCGCCTGGCGCCAGAGCATCGGGTGCTGGAGCTGGGCTGTGGGACCGGGACCACGGCCCTGCGGCTGGCCTCAGGGGTCGCCGAATATGTGGCCACCGACGTCTCGGCAGAAATGATCGCCATCGCCCGGGAGAAGGCCGAAGGCGCGGGCCTCCCCCAGCTGACCTTCGAGGTCGCCCCGGCCGAGGCCACGCCCGGACCAGAGGGGCGTTTCGACGTGGCGCTGGCCTTCAACCTGCTCCATTTGGTCAAGGCCCGGGGCGCATTGCTGCAGGCGGCCCATCGCGGGCTCAAGCCCGGCGGGCTGTTTATCTCCAAGACCCCGTGCCTGAAGGAGATGAACCCCCTCATTCGCGCGGTGATCCCGCTCATGCAGGCGGTGGGCAAGGCGCCCTATGTGGCGGTGTTTGACGCAGCCGAGCTGGAGGATGAGCTGACCGCCTCAGGCTTCGCCATTGTCGAACGCGCCCGTCACGGCTCCGGACGCCAGGACCCCCGGCCCTATCTGGTGGCGGCGAAGATCTGAGGCGGTGCTGCGCCCCGCCGTCATAAAACGGAGAAATTTCGGGTTGAGTGTCGGCTCACGCTCGCCTGCCCCGTCCTAGGTCCATTCGGGCGCCGCATCGGCTGGCCTGCACTGACCCTGGAGCTCGACCATGACCTATATCGACGGCTTCGTGATCGCGGTCCCCACGGCCAACCGCCAGAAGTTCATCGACCACGCGCTCAACGGCAACAGCGTCTTCATGGAGCTGGGCGCCCTGCGCATCCTGGAATGCTGGGGCGACGACGTCCCCGACGGCAAGCAGACCGACTTCCGCCGCGCTGTGCAGGCGACGGCGGAGGAGACGGTGGTCTTCTCCTGGATCGAATGGCCGGACAAGGCCACCCGGGACGCGGCCATGGGGCGGATGGAGGCGATGATGGCCACCGATCCGCGAATGAACCCAGAGATCAACCCCATGCCGTTCGACGGCGCCCGGATGATCTATGGCGGCTTCACCCCGGTGGTGACGCTTGAGGCGCCCGCCACCAACAAGGCCGGCGACTTCATCTGGTATGAGCTGCTGACCACCGACGCGGCCGCCGCCCAGGCCTTCTATGGCCAGATCCTGCCCTGGACCTTCGCCGATTCCGGTCAGGCCGACATGGACTACCGCATCATCAGCGCGCCGGAGCATGAGGTGGCTGGCCTGATGGCCATCACGCCAGAGATGGCGCAGCACGGCGCCTCGCCGGTCTGGCTCTCCTACCTCGCGGTGGACGATGTGGACGCCGCCGTGGACGCCATCACCCAGAAGGGCGGATCGGTGCAGATGGCGGCCATGGATGTCCCCATGGTCGGGCGCATGGCCATGGTCGCCGACCCGCAAGGGGCGCCGCTCTATGTGATGACGCCGGAATCCCGCAAGCTCAGCCTGGCCTTCGCCTCTGACCGGCCCCGGGTCGGCCACGCCGCCTGGAACGAGCTGCACACCTCCGATCCGGCCGGCGCCTGGACCTTCTATGGGGAGATGTTCGGCTGGGCGAAGGACGGCGACATGGATATGGGCCCCCTGGGCCGCTACGAATTCATCCGCCACGGGGGCCTGATCGGCGCGGTGATGCCCAGCGAACAGCCGGCCTGGACCACCTATTTCCGCGTGCCCGATATCGACGCCGCCAAGGCCGCGGTGGAGGCCGGCGGCGGCCAGGTGGTGCAGGGCCCCGACGAGATCCCCGGCGGCGAATTCTCCATAAACTGCCTCGACCCCCAGGGCGCAGCCTTCGGCCTCATCGGCTATCGCAAGGCGTAGAGGGTCCACCTATCCGCCCACCCCTCAACCGTCATGGCCCGGCTCGACCGGGCCATCCATGAACACCGGCGCAGGTCAGTGTGCATGGGCCCTCGGATCAAGTCCGAGGGCGACGGGAGTGAGGAGGCCTCAACCCGCCTCCGCCAGTCGCCGCACGTTCTCGATCCCCCGGCGCATATAGGTCCGCCAGAACAGCGCGATCAGCGCCGACAGCGGCGCGGCCATCAGGGCCGAGCGGGGGGTAAAGGCGTAGCGCCAGGTGATCTGCGTCCGCCCCGGCGCGGTCTCCACAAAGGTCCATTCCCCAAAGGCCGCCGTGGTCAGGGCCGAAAGCGGGCCGGTGAACCCGTCCACCCGATAGGCGAACCGGGCGCGGCCCCCGCTCGGCGGCGCCCCGTCGCAGGGCGCGCTGGCCAGGATCTCCTCGCGCACCGACGTCCCATCGGCCAGCCGCACCCGCCGCGCGCTGCCCACCACATCCCAAGGCCC
>DJWR01000161.1 GCA_002441055.1 Caulobacteraceae bacterium UBA6225
GCAGGGTCAGGGCGTTGATCTTGCCCAGCTGCCCCCCGTGGGTTCGCATGTTGCGGGCGGTGCAGATGATGATTTCGAAGCCCCTGGCCCGGTAGACGCGCAGCTGCGCGATCACCGCGCGGTTGGGCCGGCGCTCGCCATAGGGGACGCCGGGGTCGTCGTGGGTCAGAGTGCCGTCGAGATCGAAGACGAGCCGCTTCATGGTCGCGGGCTCCCGCAGATGATCTAAGCGGACCTTAGGACGATTCTGCCATGGCGCGGGGACGCGCGGCTCCCCATGTCGGCTCAAGCTTAACCTCTGGAGACGCTCTCTTGGCCCTGACCCTCTTTGACGCCTCGATCCCGGTCTATGTGCAGATGCTGCGCAACCTCGCCGCCCTGCTGAACAAGGCCGAGGCCCACGCCAAGGCGAGTGGCCAACCGCTCTCGGACCTGCTGGAGGCCCGTCTGGCCCCGGACATGCCCTCGCTGATCGGTCAGATCCAGCTGGCAACGGACGCGGCCAAGGGAGGCGCAGCTCGCCTGGCCGGCGTCGCCCCGCCGGTCATGCCCGACACCGAGACCACCTATGACGAGCTGAAGGCCCGCGTCGCCAAGACCCTGGCCTTCGTCGAATCCATCACCCCTGATCAGGTGAGCGACGACGTGGAGCGGACCATCGAGCTGCCCCTGCCCCGCGGCGCCATGACCTTCACGGCCAAGGACTTCGTCCTGACCTTCTCCCTCCCCAACTTCCTGTTCCACGTCTCGATGGCCTACGCCCTGTTGCGCCACAAGGGCGCGCCCATCGGCAAGATGGACTATCTGGCCGGCGGCCGGGCCTGACGCAAAGGCACGGGGTGGGGCGGCTACAGGTCGCCCCACATCCGCAACAGGTTGTGATAGGCGCCGGTCAGGGCGACCAGCTCCGGCGCCCCGGCCCCCACCTTGCCGGCCAGCTGCTGGATGGCGATGTCCATCTGGAACAGCAGGCTGCGCTGGGCGTCGTCGCGGATCATGCTCTGGATCCAGAAGAAGCTGGAGACCCGGGCGCCTCGGGTCACGGCGCGCACCTGGTGCAGGCTTGAGGCCGGATAGAGGATCATATCCCCGGCCGGCAGCTTCACCTCGTGGACGCCGTAGGTGTCCTCCACCAGCAGCTCTCCCCCGTCATAGTCCTCGGGCTCGGTGAGGAAGAGGGTGGCCGACAGGTCGCTGCGGATGCGCACGCGACCGTCTGGGCTCTGGCGCACGGCGTTGTCGATGTGAAGGCCGAAGGTCTGGCCGCCGCCATAGCGGTTGAACAGGGGCGGAAACACTGTCTGCGGCAAGGCGGCGGTGACGAACAGGGGATTGCGCGATAGGGCGTCGAGAATGCGCTCACCCGCCTCCCGCGCCTCGGGCGACGCCTCCGGCAGTTGCTCGTTGTGCTTCGCGAGCGCCGACTGTGTGCCAGACGTGACATTGCCGTCGACCCAGGTCCCGGCGTCAATCAGGCGGCGAAGGTCGGCCACCTGCCCCTTGGTCAGCACCTCTGGAATATGCAGCATCATGGGAAGGATCCTTGGCCCGCGGCCGGAAGCAGAGGCGGCCCCGCGGGCGAACCCGCGGGGCCAGGAACTGAAGGCGCGTCCCGTGTGGGTCAGAACTTGGCGTTCAGGGTCAACAGGGCCTGGCGGGCCGGGCCATAGTCGGCGTGGTGCACCCCATTGGTGCGGGCGATGTAGTCTTCGTCGGTGACGTTCTGGACGTTGAGCTGCAGGTTCAGGCGGTCATTGATCCGGTAGCTGGCGAAGGCGTCGAAGCGCCAGTAGTCTGGCGCATAGACACCATTGCCCCCGCCGCCAGCGCCGCTCTGATTGCCGCCGAAGCTGTCAGAGACGTAGTAGGCGCCGCCGCCCAAGCTGAGCGCGGGGGTGAGCTGATAGGTCGAAAACAGGCTGAAGCTGTGCTCAGGCGTGTTGGCCAGGGGATCGCCCACATTGACGTTGTTGTAGGCGCCCCGCACCAGCTCGGAGTCCATATAGGTGTAGCCGCCAAACACCGACCAGGTCGGGGTCAGCTGACCCGAAGCCGAGAGCTCCAGCCCTCGCACCTCGGTTTCGCCGGCCTGGGCATAGACTCCCGGAGAGATCTGGATCTGGGCGTTCTGGCGCGTGACCTGAAAGAGCGCCGCCGACGTCGAAAGGCGTTTTCCGAAGAAGGCCCACTTCACGCCGATCTCGACAGACTCGGTCTCTTCAGGCTCAAGCAGGGCGTTGGCGAGGTTGCCTGAGCCCATAGTCGGCGCGTTGTTCTGGTCGCCCCCGGAAATGGTCGGCGGGGTGGAGGCGGTGCCGTAGGAGACATACAGGCTGCCATCTGGCGTCGGCTTGAAGACCAGGCCGGCCTGATAGTTGGTGAAGCTCCAATCGCCCTCGCTCGAGGTGATGGCGGTGGTCGAGACGCTGCGGCCGGTCACCGAATACTGATCGTGGCGCAGACCCAGGTTCAGCATCCAGCGCTCCCCGAAGGACAGGGTGTCGAAGACATAAATCCCGGCGGTCTTGGAGACGGTGGAGGAGAGGGGGTTGCGGACGATCGTCCCTTCCCAGGGGTCGGATGGGTTTGGCGCATAGACCAGGGTGCAGTCGCCGGCGCCGGGATTGGTGAAGCCTGCCGGGCAAGGAGCGCCGGAGAGGGTGGTGACCGCGTAGGAGGCGTTCTCGTTCTTCTCGCGCGAGAGTTCGAGCCCGACATCGTAGCTGTGCTCGACCGCTCCGGTGGTGAAGCGGCCATAGATGTCGACCACCGCAGCTACGGTGGTGGCGGGATTGTAGCGGGATTTGAGGCCGCGCTTCATCCACCACTGACCGTTAACGAACTGGGCCGCGCCGCCGTCACCGGGGTTGGTGACGACATAGTCGTTGACCGTCTTGGCGTAGCGGAACACGCCCCGGAAGGTCATGGCCGGGTTGATGTCATGCTCGCCCACCAGGGTGGCGATGTCGGCGGTGGTCTTCTGGAAGTCCCGGGCGGTGAGGCCATAGAAGGCGTCCCGCGGCACATCGAGAATGCCGGTCTCGGTGGGGGTGACTCCCGGCAGCTTGCGCGAGAGCGGGACCCCGTAGTCGGGCATGTCGTTGCGGGTCAGGTGCTGGTAGCTCAGCGTCAGCCGGCTGTCGGTCCCCAGGCCCAGGGCGGCGGCCACCGCCGCACCCCAGGTGTCGAAGTCCACCGCGTCCCGCTTGGGCACGTCGCCCTGGGCGCCCATCAGGTTGACCCGCACCGCGCTGGTCTCGCCCAGGACAAAGTTGGCGTCCACAGCGCCGCGGACGTACGAGTCGGTTCCGCCCCGCAGACTGGCGCTGGTCTCTTCCACGAGCTTGGGCTGCTTGGTGGTCAGGTTGATACTGCCGCCGCCTGAGCCCCGGCCGTTGTAGGCGGAGTCCGGCCCCTTCACGACCTCCACCTGCTCCAGATTGAAGATGTCGCGGACCTGGCCGCCGCTGTCGCGGACCCCGTCCACAAAGACGTTGTTGCCCGAGGCCTGGCCACGAATGAACGGACGGTCGGCGAGGGGTTGGCCGCCCTCGCCTGCGCCAAAGGTGATGCCTGGCGAGGTACGGAGAATATCCTGCAGCGAGGTGGCCGCGGTCTGCTCGATCACCACCTGCGGTATGACGGTGACGCTGCGGGGCGTGTCGAGCAGGTCGGCGGTGAATTTCGGCGAGACCGGCTCCGCCGCCAGATGGCCCTCCACCTGGACGCCGGCGACCTCATGGGGCGCGTCCTCGGCATGGGCTTGCGGCGCCAGGGCCAGTCCAGCCAGACCAGCGACGGCGGCCGGCGTCCAGGCGCGTCGGGCTTAGGCGCGAACGCCCTTGATTGGCTTTGTCATGTACGGGAACCCTCAAGACTCAAATAAGATTGCGAAGCGTTCTTATTTGCAGCTCAGGGAAACGGCAATGCGAATCTTTCGCATTTGCGCCGTAATGTTGAGACCCGCGATCTCTTCTCGCAAAGGCCGGCGGCGGACCCGAAGGCCGCCGCCGGCGTTCGCAGGTCTAGCGGGGCAGCTTGCTCGCGCCCATGAGATAGGCGTCCACCGCCTGGGCGGCCTGACGGCCCTCGCGGATCGCCCAGACCACCAGGGACTGACCCCGACGCATGTCGCCGCAGGCGAAGATGCGCGGTTCGGAGGTGCGGTAATCGTCCACCGAGGCCTTCACATTGCCCCGGGGATCGAGATCGACCTTCGCCTGGTCGACAAAGCCCTCATGACGGGGGCTGACAAAGCCCATGGCCAGCAGAACAAGGTCAGCCTTCAGCTGGAAGGTGCTGCCCTCGATCTCCTTCATGACCATGCGGCCATCGTCGCCCTTCACCCATTCCAGACGGGCGCATTCCAGGGCCTCAATCTTGCCGTCCTTGCCGATGGCCCGCTTGGTGGCCACGGCGAAGTCCCGCTCGCAGCCCTCTTCGTGGCTAGACGAGGTGCGCAGCTTCAGCGGCCAGTCGGGCCAGGTCATCAGCTTGTTTTCGCGGGCCGGCGGCTGGGGCATGATCTCCAGCTGGGTGACCGAGGCTGCGCCATGACGGTTGGATGTGCCGATGCAGTCTGAGCCGGTGTCGCCACCGCCGATGACCACCACATGCTTGCCCTTGGCCGACAGGGTGCCGGTCGGGGCCGCAACCTCTTCGGCGTCGCCCGCCACGCGGCGGTTCTGCTGGGTCAGGAAGTCCATGGCGAAATGGATGCCGTCCAGATCGCGGTTCTCGATCTCCAGATCACGGGGCTTCTCGGCCCCGCCGGCCATGACCAGCACGTCGTAGTCATCCAGCAGGCGCTGGACCGAGACATTCACGCCGACCTCGAAATTGGTGCGGAAGATGACGCCTTCGGCCTCCATCTGGCGCACCCGACGGTCGATCAGGTGCTTCTCCATCTTGAAGTCCGGAATGCCGTAGCGCATCAGGCCGCCGATCCGGTCACTCTTCTCGAAGACGGTCGGCGCGTGGCCAGCCCGGGCCAGCTGCTGGGCGCAGGCCAGGCCCGCCGGGCCAGAGCCGACCACGGCGATCCGCTTGCCGGTCCCGCGAGCCGACGGCTGGGGCGTGATCCAGCCCTCTTCCCAACCCTTATCGACGATCTGGCATTCGATCGTCTTGATGGTCACCGGGGTGTCGACAATGTTCAAAGTGCAGGCGGCCTCGCAGGGCGCGGGGCAGACCCGCCCGGTGAACTCCGGGAAGTTGTTGGTCGACTGCAGGTTTTCCAGCGCCGCCAACCACTGCTCGCGATAGACGAGGTTGTTGAAGTCCGGGATCTGGTTGTTCACCGGACAGCCGTTGTGACAGTACGGAATCCCGCAGTCCATGCAGCGGGCCGCCTGCTTGGTCAGGTCCGGCTGGGCCAGGGGTTTGACGAACTCGTTCCAGGTCTTCAGGCGCTCTTCGGGCTTTTCGTAGCCACGGTCCTGACGTTCGATCTCAAGGAAGCCGGTGGGCTTTCCCATGACGGTGCTCCGATCTTCAGTCTTATTCGGTGGCGACGGCGGCGGCGGCCTTGCGTTCCTGAGCCAGGTCCAGCAGGGCGCGACGATAGTCCGTCGGCATCACCTTGTGGAAATTGGCCAGCTCGGCGTCCCAGTTTTCCAGGATCTTCCGGGCCCGGGCGCTGCCGGTATAGAGTTGGTGCCGCTCGATGAGGATGCGCAGGCGTTCGGCGTCAAAGGCCAGGACATCGCCCATGCCATTGTCGTCCACAGACACCGACTTCTGCCGCGGACGCTGAGCGTCCTCGGCCGGGTCGCTGGCGGTCGCCGGCGCGATGGGCTCAATCTCCACCATGGCCTTGTTGCACAGGGCGTCGAACCGGTTGGTGGGATCGTAGACATAGGCGATCCCCCCCGACATGCCCGCCGCGAAGTTGCGGCCGGTGTCGCCAAGCACCACGACCACGCCGCCGGTCATGTATTCACAGCCGTGGTCGCCCACGCCTTCGACCACCGCCACGGCGCCGGAATTGCGGACAGCGAAACGCTCGCCGGCCACCCCCTCGAAATAGGCCTCGCCGGCGATAGCGCCGTAGAGGACCGTATTGCCGATGATGATGTTCTGGGTCGGCTCGCGCTTGGAGTTGGGCGGCTGGCGCACGATGACGCGACCGCCTGACAGCCCCTTGCCCACATAGTCGTTGGAATCGCCGATCAGCTCCAGGGTCACACCCCGGGCCGCGAACGCCCCGAAGCTCTGGCCGCCGGTGCCCCGGAAGGTGAAGGAGATCGTCCCGTCGGGCAGGCCGGCATGGCCGTGGGCCATGGCCACCTCGCCCGAGAGCATCGCGCCCACCGTGCGGTTGATGTTGCGGATCTCGAACTCGGCCCGGACGGCCTCACCCTTTTCGATCGCCGGGCGGGCCGCAGCCAGAAGCTGGTGGTCGAGGGCCATGGCCAGGCCATGATCCTGCTGCTCGGTGTTCCACAGGCCTTTGGGGTTCTCCAGGGGGGCCTGGTAGAGCAGCCGCGAGAGGTCAACCCCGCGCGCCTTCCAGTGATCCACCGCAGGCGCAGCGTCGAGCAGGTCCACGCGGCCAACCATCTCATTGAGGGTGCGGACGCCCAGCAGGGCCATGATCTCGCGCAGCTCTTCGGCCACGAAGAAGAAGTAGTTGATGACGTGCTCGGGCTGACCGTTGAAGCGGGCCCGCAGGACGGGATCCTGGGTGGCCACGCCCACCGGGCAGGTGTTCAAGTGGCACTTGCGCATCATGATGCAGCCGGCTGCGATGAGCGGCGCGGTGGCGAAGCCAAACTCCTCGGCGCCCAGCAGGGCCCCGATGGCCACGTCGCGACCCGTGCGCAGGCCCCCGTCCACCTGCACGGCGATGCGCGAGCGCAGGCCGTTCAGCAACAGGGTCTGCTGGGTTTCGGCCAGGCCGATTTCCCAGGGCGAGCCCGCGTGCGTCAGGGAGGTGAGCGGCGAGGCGCCGGTGCCACCCTCGAAACCTGAGATGGTCACATGGTCGGCGCGGGCCTTGGAGACGCCTGCGGCCACCGTGCCGACGCCGACCTCGGAGACCAGCTTCACGGAGATGCGGGCCTTCGGGTTGACGTTCTTCAGGTCGTGGATCAGCTGGGCCAGATCCTCGATCGAGTAGATGTCGTGGTG
>DJWR01000017.1 GCA_002441055.1 Caulobacteraceae bacterium UBA6225
TGGTCATGCCGGGGCCCAAGCTCGATGGCGCCTCGGTGCACGAACTGCTGGAAAGCGAGCAGGTGAACTTCTCCGCCGCCGTGCCCACCGTCTGGCAGATGCTGCTGCAGCACCTGCGCGACACCGGCGGCAAGCTGACCAGCCTGAAGCGCGTGGTGATTGGCGGTTCGGCCGTGCCCGAAGCCATCGTCCGCGGCTTCCGCGACGAGTATGGCGTCGATGTCACTCATGCCTGGGGCATGACCGAGACCTCGCCGCTCGGCACCCAGGCCACGCCCAACCACAAGATCGCCGCTATGAGCGAAGAGGAGCAGCTCCGCTTCAAGCTCAAGCAGGGCCGCCCGCCGCTAGGCATCGAGATGAAGCTGGTGGACGACGAGGAAAAGCGCCTGCCTCATGATGGGACCACCTTCGGGCGGCTGAAGGTCAAGGGCCCCTTCGTGGTCGGCGAGTACTTCAAGGCCGATGGCGGCAAGATCCTCGACGGCGAAGGCTTCTTCGACACCGGCGATGTGGCGACCATCGACGACCACGGCTTCATGCAGATCACCGACAGCGCCAAGGACGTGATCAAGTCCGGTGGTGAGTGGATCAGCTCCATCGAGATCGAGAACCTGGCCGCTGGTCACCCGAAGGCCGTCCTTGCCGCGGTGATTGGCGTCGCCCATCCCAAGTGGGATGAACGCCCCCTGTTGTTGGTCAAGCTGAAGGACGGAGAGAGCGCCACCAAGCAGGAGTTCCTCGACTTCCTGGAGGGCAAGATCGCCAAGTGGTGGATGCCCGACGACGTGGTCTTCGTGGACGACATCCCCCTGGGCGCTACTGGCAAGATCGACAAGAAGCTGATCCGCGATCAGATGGCCGACTATCGCCTGCCGACCGCTGAGCCGGCGCCAGCCGCCCCGCTCCAGGCCTCCTCGCCCAAGCTCTATGCGCCCGATCCGGAGACCTCCGAGGGGGAGTCTGACACGCACGCCTCAGTATGGACGCCGGCGCCCGGCCCTGGTGAAACCCCGCCGGCCAGTGAAGGTCTGACCGTCTTCGCCGCAGATGCGGACGAGGCCCGCCGATCCCACGCAACCGAGAGCGGGGAGGCTGTGGCGGAGGCCCTCGGCCCTTTTCCCGATGAGGCGGTAGGGGCTGAAGCCGCAGCCGCAGCGTCCAACCCCTGGCCGGCCTTCGCCCCCGAGGCGCCGGCGGAGACCCCGGCGCAGGCGGCGGACCAGACCGCAGATGACTCGCCGATCTTCATGCCGACCTCACGGCCGCAACGGCGCAAGTCCTCGCCCCTGGCTGGGCTCTTCATGGTCCTCGCAGTGCTGATCGCCTTGGCGCCGTCGGCCATGTGGGCGGCTGGAACCTATGGCTGGAGCTACGGCTGGGTGAACGGCGACCTCGCTCGAACCTTCCTGGGATGGTTCCCCCAGGTGGCCATGGCCAGCGCCTTTACGGGCGTCATGGCCATTGTGGTCGCCGCCGTGGCCGGCTTCCGGCGCTACTGGCTGCCGGCCTTCGTGGCCATCCTGATCAGTGTCGTCACCCTGGCGGTCCTGGCCGCCAGCGGCGGGTTGGGAGTGTAGGCCTAACCCGCCAGGCGATAGCGACTGTCGATCGCCGGCGGTCCGTCGGTGGCCACCTTGCCCCGGCGGACCAGATCGATCATGTGCCCCAGCACCGACCTTGCCGCAGCGGGGTGAAGCCGAGGATCCGTCTCGGCATAGAGTTTCGGCACCATGTCGACGATCCGCTCATAGCCCTCGCCGACAGCGGCCAGCACCTGCGCCTCCCGGGCGCGGCGGTGGGCGGCATAGGCTTCGATAAACGGCGTGACCTCCCGGATCGGCGGGCCGTGGGTCGGCCACAGCACGTCGAATTCCCGAGCCTTCACCCGCTCAAGGCTTTCCATGTAGTCGGTCATGTCCCCATCCGGCGGGGTGATCACGGTTGTCGACCAGCCCATGATGTGGTCGCCGGAGAACAGGGCGTTCTCTTCCTTGAGAGCAAAGCAGATGTGGTTTGAGGTGTGGCCTGGCGTCGCCACCGCCTCCAAGGTCCAGCCCGGCCCCTCCAGCACCTGACCGCCGCCACAGAGGCTGACATCCGGGGCGAAGTCGAAGTCCGCGCCGGCCTCGGTGCGGATGGTGGATTCCTCGGCCGCAGCCCCGACCGCGCAGCCATAGATCGTCGCCCCGGTCCTGGCCTTCAGCGGCCGGGCCAGGGGAGAATGGTCGCTGTGGTGGTGGGTCACCAGGATGTGAGTCACCCGCTCGCCGGGCTCCAGGGCCGCCAGGATCGCCTCCAGATGCTCAGGCAGATCAGGGCCCGGATCGATCACCGCCACCTCGCCGCGGCCGACGATGTAGGTGCCCGTGCCCATGAAGGTGAAGGGCCCAGGATTACGCGCCACCACCCGGCGGATCAGCGGAGAGACCTGATCGCAGATCCCGTACTCGAACTGGATCTCACGGACATAGGGAATCATCGAAGGGGGCTCCCGGGGGCGGCGATCCTGGCGGCGCCGAAGTTGCGGAACAGAGGCGGTGATAGGGCAGGGAAGTCAGACATGATCGCAGACGCCGCTATTTTTGTCTCAAAACGGCTCCAGCGCGCCGCCTTCGCCATGCTGTGTCTCATGGCGGCCCAACTGACCCTGGCGCTGGCCAGTTGTGAAGCCGAACCGTCGGCCATGGCCGCGCGGGTCAGCCTCGCAGAGCTGCCCTGAGGCGCTCTGGCCTCAACCCAATATTCCGGTGAGGTCATAGCCAGCGTCGGTCCCCAGGGCGACCAGGGTCTGGCGGTCCATGGCGCCTGACTGCGCCTGACCGATCGCCCAGGTCACAATGGAGCGGGTGCCCGATCGGCAATAGGCCAGGACAGGCCCCTTGGCCTCTTCGATGGCGTCAAGCTGCGCCTGGACCTGGCCAGCATCGGGGCCGCCGCGCACCGGGATGGCCACATAGTCGAGGCCTGCCGCCCGGGCTGCCGCTGCGATCTCCGCCCCATCAGGCTGGGCCGGGTCTTCGCCATCGGGGCGGTTGTTGATGATCAGCGCAAAACCCTGCCGAGCGGCCTGCGCCACATCGCCCACGGCGATCTGCGGGCTGACGGAGAATTGGTCGGTGACACGTCTGAACAGGGTCATGGGGGCCTTGGATGTGACGAGGGTTACGGCTTTGTTTGACATCATCGGGGTGCGATGAAAGTTTCGCAACGCCCGGCCCCACGCCGCAGGCCTTCAGCGGAAGACCAAGCCACCCCTCATGCTGCGTTTCATAGGCCGACGCCTTCTCATCGCCATTCCCACCCTGTTCCTCGTGATCACGGTGGCCTTCTTCATGATGCGCGCCGCCCCTGGCAGCCCGTTCGACGGGGACCGCAAGCTCTCGCCGGAGATCGAGGCCAATGTCATGGCCAAGTACGGCATGGACCGGCCGCTGCACGAACAGTACGGCGCCTATCTGGCCGGCGTGGTGCAGGGCGATCTGGGGCCGTCGCTGAAATATAAGGACAAGACCGTCCTGCAGATCCTGCAGGAGAATTATCGCGTCAGCCTGACGCTCGGTCTGTCGGCCATCATCCTGGCCACTGTCATCGGCGTCAGTCTCGGCGTGCTGGCGGCGCTCCGACAGAACCAGACCACCGACTATGTGGTGATGACCATCGCCATATTGGGGGTCTGTATTCCCACCTTCGTCACCGCCCCGGTCCTGGTGCTGGTGATCGCCTCCAAGCTTGGCTGGTTGCCCAGCGCCGGGTGGAATGGCGGGGCGCTGCCCAATCTGATCCTGCCCATCGTAGTGCTGACCCTGCCGCAGGTGGCGATCATTTCGCGCCTGACCCGGGCCGGCATGGTCGAGGTGCTGCGCTCGAACTACATCCGCACCGCCCGGGCCAAGGGCCTGCCGGAGAACCGCATCGTGCGCCGCCATGCCCTGCGGGCGGCCATCCTGCCCCTGGTGAGCTATCTAGGGCCGGCGGCCGCTGGCCTGATCACCGGCTCGCTGGTGGTGGAAAAGATCTTCAACCTGCCTGGCCTGGGCAAGTTCTTCGTCATCAGCGCGCTCCAGCGCGACTACACCGTGGTCATGGGCATGGTGATTTTCTACGCCGCCCTGATCCTGATCCTCAATCTGATCGCCGACCTGCTGCACGCGGTTCTCGATCCGCGGGTGCGCCTGTCATGACCGGAACCATCCTGACGCCCGGCTCGCGGGTTGGCGCCGAGACCATGGAAAAGGCCGCCCGAGGCCGCAGCCTCTGGGACGATGCGCGGCGCCGGCTGTTGCGTAACAAGGCCGCTGTGGGCGGCATGATCGTGCTGGGCCTGCTGGTGCTGGCGGCGATCATCGGCCCCTACTTCACGCCCTACGCCTATGACCAGATCAACAAGGATCATGTGTGGGCCCCGCCGCTCACCCAGGGCCACCTCCTGGGCGCCGACTCCCTTGGACGGGACCTGCTGGCGCGTCTCTTGACCGGACTTCGGGTCTCGCTCGCCATCGGCCTGGTGGCCACTACAGTGTCGTTGATCATCGGCGTCGCCTGGGGGGCGATCGCCGGCTATCTGGGGGGCCGGATCGACGAGATCATGATGCGGGTCGTCGACGTGCTCTACTCGCTGCCCTTCATCTTCTTCGTCATCCTGCTGATGGTCACCTTCGGCTCGAACATCATCCTGATCTTCGTGGCTATTGGTGCCGTGGAATGGCTGACCATGTCGCGGATCGTGCGCGGCCAGACCCTGTCGCTGAAGCACAAGGAGTTCGTCGAGGCCGCCCGCGCGGCTGGCCTGGGCGACGGCGGCATCATCGCCAAGCACATCATCCCCAACCTGCTGGGCCCTGTGGTGGTCTATGTGACCCTGACCATCCCCGCCGTAATCCTGGCCGAGAGCTTCCTGTCGTTCCTGGGCCTGGGGGTCCAGCCGCCCATGGCGTCCCTGGGCACCCTGATCGCCAATGGCGCCCAGGACATGGAGTTGGCCTGGTGGCTGCTGGTCTTCCCGTCCCTGACCATGGTCGTCACCCTGATGAGCTTCAACTTCATCGGCGACGGCCTGCGCGACGCCATCGATCCCAAGGACCGATAGGCGCCGCCAGCGCATGACCTACTGGACGCGCTTGGCCCGCACGGCGCGCTGACCGTCCAGGTTCATGAAGTAGCTGCCGAGGGAGGCCTTGCGGATCTCAACCTTGGTTCCGGTGCGCGGGCGGCGGCCGACCACTTCGGTGTCGGTCTGCTGCCAGACCGCGCCGTCCTCCAGTTCGACCACCCACTTGCCGTCGGCCTGATAGGCGCGTTTGGCGACGCCGGTGATGTTGTTCATCTCCTCCGGCGCGACGCCACGCTCGAACAGCGCCATCGAGGGCATGGTGAAGCCGAAGGTCTGGCGGCGCACGCTGCGGGCCTGCTCGCGGTCGACCACCACGATGTCGCCCTTCGCCTCGGCCTGATCCATGGCCCCGGCGGCCTGATCGTAGCAGGCCAGTCTGGCGGCATCGTCGCCGAGCCCCCGGCAGTCCAGCAGGGATTGCAGCACTGCGGCGCGCCCTGGGACGCTGGGGGGCTGCGCCTGGACGCCTAGGGGCGCAAAGGCGCACGCACCAGCCAGCGCCAGGCTGAGTCTTGCCCCGGGCCAAAAACCTGTCATCGGTTGCCTCATGATCTTTACCAGCCTCATTGAAGAGGTCCGCCGCGGTCGGCGCAATCTCTTCTCTTCGTCCAAGGTCGCCCTGGCGATCCTCGTCCCTGCGATCCTGACCGCCGCGGCGGCCTGCGCCCCCCAGGCGCCTGTCCGGCCGCCCTGCCCTGAGGGTGAGGTCTGCCTGCTGGTCGGCAACGGGTCTGAGCCCGCCACCCTGGACCCCCACAAGGCCACTGGCACGTGGGAAAGTCGAATCCTGGCTGACGCCTTCATGGGTCTGACCCAGGATGACGCCAGCGGCGAGGCGATCCCCGGCATGGCGGAGCGTTGGGAGGTCAGTGAGGACGGTCTCGTCTGGACCTTCTATCTGCGCGAGGCGGTCTGGTCGGACGGCGTGCCTGTGAGCGCTGATGACTTTGTGTTTTCCCTGCGCCGCATCCTGCTGCCGGAGACGGCCTCTGAATATTCCTCGCTGCTCTATTTCATCGAAGGCGCTCAGGCGCTGAACGAGGGCAAGGCCGGGGTTGAGACCCTGGGCGTGCGGGCCATTGATCCGCGCACCCTGGAGATTCGCCTGGTGCACCCCGCCCCCTATCTGACCGAGGTGGCCAAACACCAGACCATGTCGCCGGTGCCCAAACACGTCGTCGAGCGACTGGGCGACGCCTGGGTCCAACCGCAGAACATCGTCACCAATGGTCCCTATCGCATCGAGACCTGGCGGTTGGGCGATCATGTGCGGATGACCAAGAACCCCCTGTTTTACGAGGCCGATCAGGTCTGCGTGGATCAGGTCTACTATTACCCGACCTCCGATGCGGCGAGTTCCGAGCGCCGGGTGCGCCGCGGCGAGCTGGACATCAGCTATGAGGTGCAGTCGAACCGGATCGGCTTCCTGCGGGAAGAAATCCCCGACTATGTCCGGACCCACACCTATCTCGGGGTCGCCTATCTGGCGTTCAACTCCAATGTGGAGCCGCTGAAGGACATCCGCGTCCGCCGGGCCATCAGCATGGCCATCGACCGGGAGTTCATCACCAACAAGCTGCTGCGCGGCGGTCAGACCCCGGCCTACAACTATGTGCCGCCCGGGGTGGCCAACTATACGTCCCCGCCGGAGCCTGCGTGGTCGAAATGGCCGTTGGAACGCCGCCAGGCCGAGGCCCGGCGCCTGCTGTCCGAGGCCGGCTACGGCCCCGAAAACCCCCTCAAGCTCGAGATCAAGCACCGGAACTCCGCCGACCCCACGCTATTTATGCCCGCCATCCAGGCTGACCTGAAGCAGGTGGGGGTCGATCTCACCCTGGCGCAGAACGAGGTGCAGATCGCCTATGCGGCCTACCGGGTGCGGGACTTCGAGATCGCCGACGCCGGCTGGGTGGCCGACTACAACGACGCCATGAGCTTCCTCTATCTGAACCAGTCCTCGGCGGGCTCCCAGAATTACGGGGACTATCGCAACCCCGCCTATGACGAGCTGCTGCGCAAGGCCGACAACGAGCCAGACGCCGGGATTCGGGCCGGCTATTTGGCCGAAGCCGAGCGGATCATGCTTGAGGACGCACCCATCGTGCCGGTCTATTTTTTGAACACCAAGGCCCTGGTGAACCCCAAGGTGACAGGGTGGGTCGACAACATAATCGACCACCACCGGACGCGAAATTTGTGCGTGAAGGATGCTCCAGGCGCGGATCAGGGCATAAATTGATCGCCGAGCGCCTTAGCCGTGACCAGTCTGTGTCTGGAATGTGACAGGTAGGCCTCGAAAACATTGCGGCTTGTTAATGGCCGTTGACCCCCGTTCCGTAACCCTCGTAACTCCTCCGTAACCGGGGTCGTCATTGGCCCGCGGGACACTTTTTTTGTGGGGAGCGGCTCGGCGCCTGTCCGTCTCGGACGTGTGATCGGCCCGCTGGAGGATCTGACCTTGAACATCAAATCCAAGCGAGAGCGCCTGTTGGCGTCATCGATGATCTGTGGCGCGGCTTTCGCCGCCATGGCCGTTTCGCCGGCCGCCGCCCAGGTCGCCGAAGTCCAGGAACTGGTCGTCACCGGTTCGCGCATTCAGGTGCCCGGCCTTGAGTCGGCCAGCCCGATCCTGACGGTCGGCGCGGCCGAAATCGGTCTGCAGCAGCAGCCGGAAGTGGAAAAGATCATCCGCTTCCTGCCCATCTCCGTCCCCTCGGACGGCGACGCGGTGAACAACGGCACCGCCGGCGTGTCCACGATCAACCTGCGCGGCCTCGGCTCGCAGCGGAACCTGGTTCTCATCGATGGCCAGCGGGTCACCCCTTACAACGTCGACGGTCGCGTCGACGTGTCGGTCATCCCCACCGCCTTCCTTGAGCGCATTGACGTCATCACCGGCGGCGCGTCGGCCGTGTACGGTTCTGACGCCATCTCGGGCGCCATCAACTTCATCCTGAAGAAGGATTTTGAAGGCGTCGAACTGGACAGCAAGTACTCGGTCACCGGTGAAGGTGATGGCGAAGTGATCACCACCTCGCTGACCTTCGGCTCCAACATCGCCGATGGCCGCGGTAACGTCGCCATGAGCATGAACTACTCCAAGCGTGAGGCCGTCCTGCTCGGCGCCCGCCCGCTCGGCAACCTCGGCATCGTCACCGCCAACGGCGCCAACTATCAGAACTTCCTGGACGGCGTTCAGCCGACCCCGTCCCCGGCCGGCTGCGGCGGTCCCAACGCCGTGGCGGCTGGTGGTTCCACCACCACCATCCCCACCCGCACCCAGATCACGGGCGTTGGCACCTCTGCGGTTCAGTTCCGTGAAGACGGTTCGCTGGGCCCGAACTGCTCGGTGTTCAACTTCAATCCCTACAACTACTATCAGACCCCGCAGGAGCGTTACGGCGCCACCGCGATCGGCTATTACGAGCTGGCCGACAACGTCGAGGCCTATGGCCGCTTCATCTATTCGTCGACCAATGTGACCCAGCAGGTCGCCCCGTCGGGCATCTTCGGCAACTCCTTCTTCGTGCCGCTGGCCAACCCCTATCTGACCGCCCAGGCTCAAACGACCCTGATCAATGCGGCCAACACCGCCCGCGTCGCCGGCACCCTGCCGGCCACCAGCTGGCGCGACCTGAACACCAATGGCGTCGTTGATGCGGCCGATGACCTCAGCCTGGTCATCCGTCGCCGCACCGTTGAGTTGGGCGCCCGCTCGACCCAGTACGATAACAACATGTTCCAGTTCACCCTCGGCCTGCGTGGCACGCTGATGGATAACTGGAACTGGGATGTCTATCTGCAGAAGGGTGAAGTTGACCGGACCAACATCTCGGCCGGCTACACCAATGTGACGAACTTCGGCAACGCGCTGAACGCCGTTTCGACCACGACCTGCCGTACGGGCGGCTCTGCTTGCGTGCCGATCAACCCCTTCGGCGCCTTCGGCGCGATCACGCCGGCCATGGCGGCCTATTCCAGCGCCACGGCGATCATCTCCGAGACCTACGAGCAGACCGTGTTCAACGCGTCTGTGAATGGTGAGCTCGGCGCCCTGCAGAGCCCCTGGGCGACTCAGCCCGTCGTGGCTTCGCTCGGCGTCGAGTATCGTGAAGAGTTCGGTCGCTTCACCCCCGACGAGTGCTGGAAGCTCGCTCCGGCCAGCTGCCTCGGCGGCGCCGGCGGCAACCAGCTCCCCATCGCGGGCGGCTTCGACGCGCACGAAATCTTCGGCGAAATGATCGTTCCGATCGCCATGGACCAGCCCCTGGCTCAGTCCCTGGGTCTGGAGCTCGGCTATCGCTACTCTGACTACAACCCGACCGGGTCCTACAGCACCTGGAAGGCGGGCGTGAACTACGAGCCCTTCGACGGCCTGCTGCTGCGCGTCATGCGTCAGCGCGCCGCCCGCGCCCCGAACGTCGGCGAACTCGCCGCGCCGGTGGTCACGGCCCTGCGCAACGCCGACTACGACTACTGCTCGCTCGGCAACCCGAACGCCATCTCGGCCGAACTGCGCGCCCGTTGTATCGCCACCGGTATGACGGCCTCCCAGGTCGGTACGGTTCAGGACATCGTGTCCGGCCAGATCAACACCTTCGAAGGCACCGATCTCCAGAGCCTGCCGTCGGCGGAACTGGCTGACACGACCACCGTCGGCCTGGTCTGGACGCCTACCTTCCTGACCGCCCTGCGCAGCCCGGTCATCTCGCTCGACTACTATGACATCGAGGTGAAGGACTACATCGGCGCCTTCTCCGCCCAGGAAACCCTGGACGGCTGCTATGTCTCCGGCATCCAGCAGTTCTGCGACCGTATCGTCCGTGTGAACGGCGACATCGCCTCGCCGGGCTCGGGCGTCCAGCGCTTCACCACCAACCTGAACTACATCCGCGCTGAAGGCTTCGAAGCCGCGGTCAACTTCGGCCTCGACCTCGACACCGTCGGCCTGAATGAGCGCTGGGGCAGCCTGGCCTTCTCCTGGACCGGTAACTACTACCTGACCAACGAGTCGCGCTCGAGCACCACCGTGCCGGAAATCGACTGCCTGGGTTACTACGGCACCCAGTGCGGCAACCCGACCCACAAGTTCCGCTTCGTCCAGCGGACTACCTGGACCATGGGCGACCTGCAGGTGTCCTACCTGTGGCGTCACCTGAACAAGGTCGAGATCGAGCCGGTTCAACAGCCGAACACCTTTGCGGCCTTCCGCGAAATCGAGGCCTACAACTACATCGATCTGGCCGCGAGCTACGCCTTCAACGACGTGGCCAAGGTGACCTTCTCCGTGCAGAACCTGCTCGAGAAGGATCCTCCGGTCCTCGGCAACGAAGCGGCCACCACCTCGGCCAACTCGGGCAACACTCTGCCCAGCGCCTACGACACGCTTGGCCGCATCTTCGCGGTCGGCCTGAACCTGCGGTTCTAAAAGACCTCAGTCAGACCTGGAGAGGGGGCGGCGGACTTCGGTCCGTCGCCCTTTCTTTTTGTCTGGAGGCTTGAGGGCGGGGCGCGTCAGCTGCTGGCTGCAGGCGGCGCCTGGAACGGAAACTGACCCACCTTCGAAGGCCAGGCGGAGGCGTCTCGCCGAGGCGCCTGCACGGCGCAGATGCGAGAGCCGCCAGATTGTTGTGAGATCAGGTGCCACAGCCTCTCGGCGGATGTTCAACTACGGCCCCACGGGGCCGGCTACGGCAGCTCGTGATCCCCGCCCTAAACGCGCAGGCACGCCAGCGGCCATCGGCCAGCGCCCAGCGAACGCCCGATCGCGTTCCTGCGTGCCGCCTTCGGACCTTCCGACCCTCTGGCTCTAGAGCGGGACTCCTTTAGACG
>DJWR01000180.1:0-7703 GCA_002441055.1 Caulobacteraceae bacterium UBA6225
CCGCCTTCGAGCTGGCCCAGATCCGACAGGCGGTGTGCGCAGCGGCGGCCGCCTTCTGCGCCGAGCTCAGCCGTCCAGGCGCTTGACGCCGTAGAGCCGCAGGGCCCCGGCCAGGCCCAGCGCCGACATGCCGGCCATGGCGAAATAGCCATAGGCCCCCACCGCATCATAGAGGCCGCCGGAGACGATGGTGGCCAGGCCGATCAGCAGGCCGCCGGAGAAGGCCGAGTTCATGGTCTGGGCCGATGAGGCGTTGGCCGGGGTCGACAGGCGCTCCACCAGCTGCAGGGAAGCCATGAAGGTGGCCGCAAAGCTGAGCGCATGCAGGGCCTGGATGGGAAACAACAGCCAGAGCGGCGGCGACAGGGCGAGCGCCCCCCAGCGCACCACGGCCGCCGCCCCACCGATCACCAGCAGGCGCCGCGGGCCGACGGCGCGCCGCCAGGGCTCCATGAACCACAGGAAGCCAATCTCCACGGCGACACCGAACCCCCAGAGGACGCCGGTCAGGCTTTCTGGAATGCCCTGCGCCTTCCAGACCAGGGCCGAGAAGCCGTAATAGAAGGCGTGGGCCGACTGGATCAGGCCCACCGAGACCACCGCCAGCATGAAGCCCCCGTCCCGCACCAGGGAGCCGAGGCCCGCCAGGCTTTCCGACAGGGCGGCCCGGCCGCCCTCCTCCCGCACCGGATCTGGGGGCAGCAGAAAGCGGGCGCCCACCGCCGTCAGAAGGGCGGCCACGACGATCCAGATCAGCACCAGATCAGCGGGGCCCTGCACCAGCAGCACCCCCATGACCACATTGGCCAGGATGAAGGCCGCCGAGCCGATGCCCCGGGGCCAGCCGTAATTGAACCCGTCCCGTCGGGCCCGGGCCAGCACGATGACGTCGGTCAGAGGCGAGACGGTGGAGATGGCCGAGGCGGCGACGAACCAGACCGCGAACCACCACCAGAAGCCAAACGGCGCCGCCAGCAGGATGTAGGCCACGGTGGCCAGGGCGCCCATGAGGATCAGCGGCGTGCGCCGCAGGGCGAAGCTGTCGGCCCAGACCCCGATGGCCGGCGCGGTGATCATCCGCGCCATCATCGGCGCCGACAGGATCAAACCGATCTCGGCCCCGCTCAGGCCGTGGCGGGCGAACCAGATGGGGATGTAGGGCGCGCTGGCGCCGGTGCCCACGAAGATGGCCGAGTAGAACAGGCCCAGACGCAAGGGCAGCGAGGGCATGGGTCAAGCCTGCGGGGCGGTTGGCGCCCCTCAGGCTCTAATCTGAGTCTAGCGGGATCGGTAGCTGACCGGCCAGTAGTCGCTCATCACCCCTTGGCATTCGGGCATGAAGGTCTGGTGGGCGACATCGAACCGCTGGCCTGTCCAGACCCACTCGGTCAGGGCTCCACAGTCCCCCAGCCCGCGGCCCTTGTCGAAGTTCATCAGGGTCTGGGTCTTGGGGTCGAAGCTGATGTTCATCAGCTCGGATGTCGCCTCGCCGCCGGGATAGTCGAGCTCCAGGGCCCGGACGTCGCCACCGGTCTCATCGGTGAGGAACAGCCGGTAGATGACATTGTAGGCGCCCCGCGAACAGACCATGCCCCAGAAGATCTGGTCACGGGATAGACGCGCCACCTCTGGCTCGATCCCCAGGTCGAGGATGTCGTCATCGCAGTCACGCAACTGGGCCTGTAGGGCAGCAGACGGTCGTGAGGGCAGCCGGGTCTGCGCCACGGCCGCGGCCGCCTTGACCACCGGCGGCTGCGCCGGCCCAGGAACCGCCGAGGCGGGCCGTGCGCCGCGAGCCACCAGGGCCGTGACGGTCCCCGCCCGCTTCTGGCGATCATCCATGAACCGCAGGGCCGCGCTTGATCCAGCCAGGGAGATGGTGGCGGCCGGGGTCTTTCCCTCCATCAGGGTCAGGTTTCGCCCATTGACCAGGGTCGCCAGCAGAGCGCGGCCTTGGGCGGGCGTCAGCTCCGTCAGGCGGCGTTCCGGATCATCCCGCAGCGGCGTGGCGGGCACGGCGCTGAGGTCCGGGGGCGAGCGGCCATCGACCGCCAGGGCCAGGGTCGCAGCCTCCTGACCCGAGGTGATCAGGCTGATGGTCGGCTCGGCCGCCGGCCCCGCCTCGCGGCTGACCTTCAGCAGGGCCGAACTGCCGATCTCCCCCAGCTCGCCAAACCCCATGGCGGTGCAGACCTGGACATTGTCGCAGACCACCGCCCAATTCCCGAAGCTGCCGCTGTCGGCCGACGCGCCGCCAGCCAGGCCCAGGGTGAACGCCGCCGCGGCCAGTCCCAGCTTTCGCATGCCCATGACCTGTCTCCTTGCGCCCGGCGCGATATCTTCAATCTATGGCGCAGGCCCCTTGGAACCTTGCACCGCCCTTGACGCGGCCGTCGCCGGCGCGCCTGAAAGCGCCCACATAACGCAGGAGGACGCCATGCGTGTCGACCGATTCTGGCTGGGGCTGGCCGCCCTGGGTGGCTTTCTGTCAGTGGCCATCGGCGCCTTTGGGGCTCACGCCATCCCAGACCCCCAGGCCAAGGCCTGGCTGGACACCGGCGCCACCTATCTGATGGTCCACAGCCTGGCGGTGTTCGCCGCCGCGGTGGTGGCGTCCCAAGGCGGCTGGCTGGCCCGGATCGCCCCGCCCTTCTTCCTGGGCGGCGGGGTCATCTTCTGTGGAACCCTGACCGCCATGGCGCTCGGGGCGCCACGCATCCTGGGCGCCGTCACCCCGATCGGCGGATTGATGTTCCTGGTCGGCTGGCTGGTCCTGGCGGTCGCCGCTTTCCGCCTCAAGCCCGCCGCCTAGCTGCGGCCCGGCAGGGCGAGGGTGCGCAGGGCCAGCGCCGATCCTGCCAGGGCCAGCGCCATGGCGACGCCCATGGGGCCAGGGGTGCCGTCATAGGCCAGGCCCGTGAGGCTGGCGGCCACCGCGCCCACCCCGAACGAGGCCCCACCCATCAGGGCCGAGACCGAGCCCGAACGGCTGGGGTCGACGCTGAGCGCGCCGGCCATGGTGTTGCCCTGGATGAAGCCATAGGTGGCCAGGATCAGGAACAGCAGCGGCAGCACGGTCCAGCGCTCGCCAACGCCGGTCACCGCCGCGAGGGCCAGCAGGGCGCCGAAGCCCACCGCGATCAGACTGGCCCGCGCCAGCACCTGGTCTGGGCCGACATACTTCAGCAGGTAGCGGTTGGCCTGACTGGCCCCGATGACACCGGCGGCGTTGAGCCCGAACACCCAGCCGAAATTAGCCGGCGAAATGCCATAGACCTCGATCAGCAGCACCGGCGAGGCTGCGATGTAGGTGAAGAGCGTCGCCCCATTGAGCGCGCCCGCCAGGGCGTAGCCCACCAGCCGGCGCTGGCGCAGGAGCGCCACGAAGGCCGCGAACGGATTCTCCGACCGGGCCTGAACGGCGGTGGCCTCCGAGCGGCTCTCCTCCAGGCGAAACAGGGCGAAGGCCCCGACGATGAGGCCAAAGGCCAGCAGCACCCAGAAGATGGCCCGCCAGCCTGCGAGCTCCAGGATCAGACCGCCCAGCAGAGGCGCCACGATGGGCGCGATCCCCATGATCAGCATCAGCAGGGACAGCATCCGGGCCGTCTCGGTGTGGTCGAAGCGGTCGCGGACAATGGCCCGGGCCACCACCCCGCCGGCGCATCCGCCAAGCGCCTGGACGAAGCGGGCGGCGATCAGCATGTCGGGGCTTGTCGCCAGGGCGCAGGCGATGGTGGCCAGGGCATAGACGGCAATGCCGGCCAGGATCGGACCCCGGCGCCCAAAGCGGTCCGAGGCCGGGCCATAGATGAACTGGCCAATGGCCATGCCGGCGAAGAAGGCCGCCACTGTGGCCTGGGTCTGGGCGGCGCTGGCCCCCAGGGACTGACCGATGTCGGGCAGGCTGGGCAAATACATGTCGATGGACATGGGCGCGAACGCCGTGAGCGCGCCGAGCAGGATCACGAGGCCCCAAGGGGTGGGCGCGGCGGCGGCTTTGTTCATGCCCCTATCTAACCTGCAAGCCGGTCAGGGGAAGGGCGCAAGGCTTGCCTCCCCCGCCATATCCGCCCAAATGCCGGAAACAGACCTGACCGGAGCCCGCATGGCGATCACCCTGCCCCCCGCCCTGACCGCCGCCATGCCCCCGGTCCAGACCGCCCAGGTGAACGGGATCGAGATGGCCTATTACGAGGCCGGCCCCAAGGACGGTCCAGCCATCGTGCTCTGCCACGGCTTCCCGGAGACCGCCTTTTCCTGGCGCCATCAGATCCCGGTTTTGGCCGAAGCCGGCTATCACGTCATCGCCCCCGATCAACGGGGCTATGGCCTGACCTCAGGGCCAGACGCCGTGGCCGACTACGACATGGAGCACCTGACCGCCGATCTCGTGGCCCTGCTCGATCACCTGGGGCTTGAGAAGGCGGTGTTTGTCGGCCACGACTGGGGCGGCTTCGTCGTCTGGCAGATGCCGCTGATGCACCCGCAGCGCTGCGCCGGGATCATTGGCCTCAACACCCCCTACCAGCCCCGCTACAGGGCCGAGCCCATTGAGCTGTTCCGCCAGGTCTATGGCCCGGACATGTACATCGTCTGGTTCCAGACCCCTGGCGAGGCCGACCGGGCGCTCTCCGCCGACGTGAACAAGACCATGCGCTTCTTTCTGCGCAAGCCCGCGGCCCTGCGGGCTTCGGGGGAGACAAAGAAGAGCGGCTCCAGCTTCGCCTTCGCCGCGGGCCTGGCGGCCTATGATCCGGCCGCCGATCAGAGCCAGTTCCTCAGCGACGAGGAGATGGCGGTCTATGTGGCCCTGTTCGAGCACAGCGGCTTCACCGGACCGATCAACTGGTACCGTAACTTCACCCGCAACTGGGAGCGGGGCGCCCACCTGCCCACCCGGATCGATGGCCTGCCCTGCCTGATGATCATGGCCGAGAAGGACGCGGTTCTGCCGCCCTCCATGGCCGACAAGATGGGCGACTACATTTCCGACCTGGAGAAGGTGCTGGTCACCGACTCCGGCCACTGGACACAGCAGGAGCAGCCAGAGGCGGTGAACCGCTACATCCTCGACTGGATACAGCGGCGTTTCCCGGCGTAAATACTCCCATGGATCGCCCCTCCCCCTTTGCCGCCGTCTCCTCGCCTGCCCTGCGTCGCGGGCTGTTTCCCGAGAATGAGCCGATCGCCCATGGCTGGCTCGCCACCGAGAGCGAGCATGAGGTTTATTATGAGGAATGCGGAAATCCGGAGGGCAAACCCTGCCTGATCCTGCATGGCGGCCCCGGCGGGGCGATCAACCCGACTATGCGGCGGTTCTTCGACCCGTCGAAATGGCGGATGGCCCTGTTCGACCAGCGCGGCTGCGGCCGCTCGCACCCCAACGCCCGGCTGGAACACAACACCACCTGGACCCTGATCGCCGACATCGAGCGGTTGCGGGTCAAGCTGGGCGTCGAGAAGTGGACGGTGTTCGGCGGCTCCTGGGGGTCGACCCTGGCGCTGGCCTACGCCATCACCCATCCCGACCGGGTCGAGGGCCTGGTCCTGCGCGGGGTCTTCCTGCTCACCGAAAAGGAGCTGCGCTGGTTCTATCAGGACGGCGCCTCCATGCTGTTTCCCGACGCCTGGGCCCACTTCCTGGCGCCGATCCCGGAGGAGGAGCGGCACGACCTGATGGGCGCCTATCACCGGCGCCTGACCCATGCCGACCGTCGGGTGCAGGCTGAGGCCGCCACCGCCTGGAGCCAGTGGGAAGGCGACACCATCTCCATTCGCGGCCCAGAGGCCCGACCCTCCAAGTTCAACGAGGTGGACTTCGCCATCGCCTTTGCGCGGATCGAATGCCACTACTTCGTCAATCGCGGCTTCTTCCCGGAAGACGGCTGGATCCTGAAAAACATCGACAAGATCCGCGATATCCCCGGCTGGATCGTTCAGGGCCGGTTCGACGTGGTCACGCCGATGGACGCCGCCTGGCGGCTGAGCCAGGCCTGGCCGGAAGCGAAGCTGGATGTGGTCTGGGACGCTGGCCATGCCTCGACCGAGCCTGGGATCGTCGACGCCCTGGTGCGCGCCACCGACGCGGCCCTGGCGCGCTGAAGCACCTCCAGACCTGGTGATTTGGCGTCAGGCGTCCGGCGCGCCGCGGTCATAGGTCGGGTGGCTCTTTTCCTCGACGATCTGGGAGCCAGTCACCTGATTGATCTGGCGCTTCAGGTCGGCGCGGTGGTCGTTGAGCTTGTAGACCAGTCGGGCCAAGGCGATGAAGTCCGCGCCGAAATCCCCCCTGGCCTCGCAGGCGCGCTTGCCGTCCTCGATGTCCCAGAGCCGCCCATTGACGCTGCGCAGGGCGCCCGCCAGGGCCTCCAGCTCGACGAAGCCGCCAAGCGCGCGATCGCGCTCAGCTTCCAGGGCTTCCAGTTCCCGGCGCACATTAGCCAGCTTGGCCGGATCGCTCATCCGGACGCTCTTCACTTCCAGGATCGTGATCTTGTCGATCAGTTCGCCGGCGGAGACCGGAATTTGGATCATCATGGCTGGGCGCCTTTGGTACGGGCCAGAAGCGACAGGGCCGCGCCATGGACGCTGTCCAGGCTCAGGCTGGCCATATGCGGTTCGGGCAGGTTCAGCTGGGGGTCACGGCCCTTGAACGCGGCGAAGGGTTCGGCCCTGATCACGGCGCAGTGGTCGCCCCAGGGGGCATAGAGGGTGTCGTCGGTGGGGCCAAACAGCCCGAGCGTGGGCGCGCCGGCCGCCGCGGCCAGATGCATCATGCCGGAGTCATTCCCCACAAACAGCCTCACGCGGCGCAGCATGGCGTAGGTCGTCAGGAGATCGGGCTCTCCCAGGGCATGGATCACCCGGTCCGGCGCAAGCGAGGCGGCCACCACAGCGGCGGCAGGCACGTCTTCCCGCCCACCCAGCAGCAGCAGCCGGCCCTGCGGGAAGGGGCCCTCTGGTCCCAACAACTCCTTGGCCAGGGCGGCGAAGCGCTCGGCCGGCCAGGTCTTGCCGATCCAGTTGGCGGCTGGCGCCATGGCCACGATGTCGCCAGATCCGGCCAGCCAGCCGTCGGCCGCCGCCTGGGTCTCTGCGGACACAAAAAAGCCCGGCGCCGGGGGCGTCGCCTCCAGCCCCAGCACCTGAGCATAGGCCAGAACGCGATGAAGCCCGCGTCCCTGACGGCCAAGCACATGGCGGGACCGGGCGCGCAGCAGATGGGCCGTGGCCGAGCCCCGCAGGTCGATGACCTGGTCCCACCTGACGCTCCGGGTCTGGCGCCAAATGGTCAGCCAGTGGCCGCCATTAGGCGCTTTGACCATGGGCAGCAGGGCGGCGAGCCCTGGAGTGTCGGCGAACATGCTGATGGGCGCGGCGCCCCCAGCGATCGTAAGGCGGGCGCCCGGATAGGCCTCAGCCAGGTGGCGGATCAGCCCTGAGCTCAACACCACATCGCCGATGCGGGTGGCGGTGATGAACAGAATCTGCGGCGCCGGGGCGATCATGATCGGCCGCCTTTGCCCCCCGGGGTCGGGTCGGTCAAGGCCGCATCAGACGAAGGCGCCCTTGCCGCTGGTGACCTCGGTATAGCGGTGCACCCGCACCGACTGGACCAGGCCCCAACCGATCATCACCGTCAGCATGACGGTGCCGCCATAGGACAGCAGCGGCATGGGCACCCCCACCACCGGCGCCAG
>DJWR01000180.1:7788-15406 GCA_002441055.1 Caulobacteraceae bacterium UBA6225
TCGGGCAGGAAGTTGAGCTGGCTCTGGGAGCCCAGGCCATAGCCCTTGCCGAAGAAGCCGCCGGAGCCCAGGGCGATCTTGGACTGCAGGATATGGTAGCCCGACCCCGACGGATCGCTCTCTGGGTCGAGGAAGGTCATCACCCGCTTGCGCTGATATTCGTGCAGCACGAACATCACCATGATCGGCACGGCGGCGACGAAGGACACGACGGCTGCGCCGATAATTTTCCAGGACAGGCCCGCCAGCACCACCACGGCCGCTCCAGTCAGGGCGATCAGCATGGCCGTGCCAAGGTCTGGCTGGTGGGCGACCAGCAGGACCGGCGCGGCGATCATCAGGGCCGGGATGATCAGCCACCAGGACAGGCGCGCATCCTCGGCCGAAATGCCGTGATAAAATCGCGCCAGGGCCAGGGCGATGCCCACCTTCATGATTTCAGAGGGCTGGAAGCTCATGAACCCCAGGTCGAGCCACCGGGTCGCGCCCATGCGGGTGTCGCCGACGAACTCCACGGCCAGCAGCAGCAGCAGACCCAGCCCATAGATGGGATAGGCGAGCGCAAACCAGACCCGGATATCGAACAGGGCCAGGGCGATCATCAGGACGAAACAGAAGCCGAAGCGGAATAGATGCGCGCCCGCCCACGGCTCCCACGAACTGCCGGCCACCGAGAACATCATCAGGGCCCCGGTCCCGGCCAACAGGCAAAGGGCGACCGCAAAGGTCCAGTCGATCTGGGTAAACTTGACCACCAGGCGATCACGCTCGCCCGGACGGCTCAGGGCGCTCATGGTCATGTGGGATCTCCCGGCGCCAGGGGCGGCGGCGCGGCCACGGCGCCCTCGGGCGCCACGCCCACCAGGGGCACATCGCTCACATCGGGCAAGGGCATGGGCTGGATAATGCGGGCGCGGATCTCCGGGTCCTTCAGCAAGGCCACACGCATGACTTCCCGTGCGCGGGGGGCCGCCGCCGTGGCGCCGCCCAGGCCGCCATGCTGGATGATCACCGAAATGGCGTACCGAGGCTGATCAATGGGCGCGAAGGCGACATAGAGGTTGTGGTCCTTCAGCCCCCAGCGGACGCTGCGGCTGTCGCGATTGGCCACCCCATCATAGCTTCGCACCTGGGCCGTGCCGGTCTTGCCCGCCATGAGCACATCGCCCAGGCCCAGCTGGCTCTGGCGATAGGCTGTGCCGCTGGTGTCATTGGCCACGGCGATCATGCCGGCGCGCACATAGTCGAGATGTTCCTGCGAGAAGGGCAGATTGGGCACCTCATCGCCGGGCGGCATCTCCACACCGCCCACCGACTTGATCAGTCGGGGATTGAGCTGCTTGCGGCCATTGGCCAGGCGCGCCGTCATCACCGCCAGCTGCAGGCCATTGGCGGTGATATAGCCCTGGCCGATCCCATAGCTGACCGAGTCCCCTGGATGCCAGGTGGGGTCGCGCTTGACCCGGGTGCGCTTCCATTCAGTTGATCCCACCACGCCTGTGCGTTGGCCGGGAATGCCGATGTCGAAGGCCTGGCCAAAGCCCAGGGCCTTGGCCGCCCGGGCGATGTGATCGGGGCCCATCCGCAGGGCCACCTGATAGAAATAGACGTCGCACGAGTTCTTGATGGCGTCGTGCATGTTCTGGGGACCATGGCCCCCATGGCGCCAGCAGCGCCAGGTCCGGCCTCCGAACCGCCAACCGCCCGAGCAGTGAATCCGTTCCTCCGGATCAACCCCAGCGGCCAGGGCCGCCAGGGCCGTGGTCATCTTGAAGGTCGAGCCAGGCGGATAGGTGCCGCTCACGGCCTTGTCGAGGAGCGGCCGACGCTCATAGTCGGCGAGCGCCCGGTATTCGGCGGTGGACAGGCCACGGACGAACCGGTTGGCGTCAAAGCTGGGCGCCGAGACCATGCACAACAGGTCACCCGACCGACAGTCCATGACTACGATGGCGCCGCTCTCGTCGCCCATCACTTCCAGGGCGCGGTTCTGGATGTCCACATCCAGGGTCAGTTCGACGGTCTTGCCCGGCTCTGCGGGAATGTCGCCGTCGGTGTCGTTGCGGATCTCGCGGCCGCGGGCGTCCACCTCCACCTTCTTGGCGCCGGTCCGTCCGCGCAGGTCGAGATCAAAGGCCTTCTCCACCCCCTGACGGCCGATCCGGAAACCGGGGTGCAGCAGGATGGGTTCGGAATTGGGGCCAGTCTCGGTGATGTCCTCACGGTTCACCTTGGCCACATAGCCGATGACGTGGGCGAAGGCGCCGCCGTGGGGATAGACCCGCACCTCCCCCATGTCGGCCGTGACATTGGGCATTTCCGGGGCGCGGACATTGATCGCCGAGAACTGTTCCCAGGTCATGTCCTCCATGACCGACACCGGGGTGCGATTGGGGGTGCGCTCAAACTCCCGCATCAGCCGGGCCTGGCGTTCATCATCGAGCGGGACGAAGTGAGCCAGGGTCTTCAGGGTCGCGCCGGGCTCATGTTCGCCGTCCTTGACCACCAGCAGGCGGAAATTCGGACGGTTGGTGGCCAGCACCGCGCCGTTACGATCGACGATCAGCCCCCGGGGGGGCGGCACCAGACGAAAATTGAACTGATTTGACGCCGAGAGCTTCTGATAGCGCTGGGCTTCCAGGATCTGCAGGTGGGCCAGACGTCCGCCAAGGGCCAGGAGGCCTGCGCCGGCGAAGCCGCCCAGCAGGAAACTGCGGCGGTGGAATGCCCCCTGCCGTTCGTTGACCTCGGAAAAGAAGATAGACGGCTCGCTCACCGCGCTCGCCCCCTAACGGAACCTGACATCGGCGTCGTCGAACCTGTCGATCAGCCGGTGCGCAAAGGGATAGAGTAGGATTGTGGCAAGGAATTGCCAGAGCATGGCCAGCAGGTTGGGCGTCGCGCGGGCGTCAAGCTGGGTGACCAGAAAGCCCACGGTCTGAGCGACAGCGCAGGCGGCGGCGAACCACATCCACATCATCGGTCGACTCTGGCCGACCATCATGTTTCGCGCCGCAAGGACCGCGCCATAGGCCACCAGGAGGGATAGGGCCCAGAGGCCCAACGGCCCGCCCCAGAAGATGTCCAGGAACAGGCCCATGACCAGCACCCCGAAGGGCGCAGCCATGGAGGGGCGGATCATCGCCCAGGCGAAGGCCGGCGCCATGCAGAAAACCGGTTCAGGCAGCCCCCAGCCGAAAACCCGCACCGGCAGGCTGAAAAGGACCGTGACAGCCATACTTTGGAGCATCGGCGCGCCGAGCCAGCGCCAGGGATCAAGCCGGGTGGCCGTCAGGCTCAAAAGACCGGCTCCTCGACAGGGGGCGGGGTCTGGGCCGGCGCTGGCTGCGCCTGTGCGGGCCTTGGCGCAGGTGTGGTCTTGGCGACAGGCGCCTTGGGGGCCGGCGCCTTGGGGGCTGGCGTCTTCGCCGCTGGCGGACGGGGGGTCGCGGCGGGCCGCGCGGGCGCGGCGGTCGGCGCCTGAGTCGGGGCCGGCGCAGGCGTGGGCGGCGGGGGCGAGGTCACGCCGATACTGGGCATGGTTCCATCAGCGGGCGGTTCGCTGGGGGCGTTGAGTTCATCCTGGTCCACGAGCTGCGAGAAGTCCTCAAACAGCAGGATGCGGACAAAATCGATGGCCCCGGCCTCTGAACTCAGGACCACCCGCCAGGCGCCGTCAACGCCCTTCACCGCCACGCCCACCGGTAATCCGCGGGGCATCAGCCCGCCATCACCGGAGGTGACGATCCGGTCCCCGGCCTTCACCGGCTCGGCGCCACGCAGATATTCGAGCTTGGGGTTTGGCCCCCCGTCCCCGGCGAGAATGGCCCTGGCGTTGGTCCGATCGACCATGACCGGCGTGCGCGAGGCGATGTCGGTGAGCAAAAGGATCCGGCTGGCCCCGCGGGTCACCCCCACCACACGGCCCACCAGACCGTATTCGGTCATTACAGGGTTGCCCACCTGTACCTGCCGCTCGCGGCCGGCATTGGCCAGGCGTGTGTTGGCGAAGGGTCCGCGGGAATCGCTGACCACCCGGGCCGAGACCATGGGCACCGGCGGATCGGTCTGCAGACCCAGGAGGCTGCGATAGCGTTCATTGAGGTCGCGGAGCCCAAGCACCTCCTGGCGCAGCTCAGCGGTCTCCTCCAGCTCGGCGCGGAGCCTGCGGTTTTCCGAGACGGCGAAGAAGTATTGGCTCACACCCTGCGACAGGGCGCCCAGCCAGTGAACGGGCGCCGAGACGACCCCAGACACGGGGGCGGCCACCGCGTCGCTGACCTCTCGGGTGACCCCATAGGCCTCGTTGCGCAGGGTTTCCCGGCGGTCGCCGAGCAGCAGAGTCACGGCCACAACCACGGCCACGACGAGGGCGACGCCCGCCGTCCAGACCAGCGGCACCCGAATTTCACCCAGAGGATTGTCCCGGAAGGACACCTAAGATCGTCTCCCCGCCAGTGGCGATTGGGCTGTCGCCTGATCCTCTTCGATCAAGCAAATCCTAGGCCAAGGTGGATTCAAGAACACCCTTCATCCACTTGGGATGTTCCAGGACCTTGCCGCAGCCGAGCGCCACGCAGGACAGGGGATCATCGGCCACCGTCACCGGCAGGCCGGTATGGTCGCGGATCTCGGCGTCCAGGCCCCGCAGCAGGGCGCCGCCGCCGGTGAGCATGATGCCCTTGTCGGCGATGTCGGAGGCCAGTTCCGGCGGGGTGGCTTCCAGCGCCATCTTCACCGCATCGACGATCTGGCCGACCGGCTCCGACAGGGCGTCCGACGCCTGCTTTTCGCTGATACGTACTTCGCGGGGCACACCCTGCATCAGGTCGCGGCCCTTGACCTCGATGGAGAGGCCCTCGCCATCGGCCGGGGCCCGGGCGGTGCCGATTTCCTTCTTGATCCGCTCAGCGGTGGTCTCGCCGATCAGCAGATTATGGTTGCGGCGCATGTAGGAGATGATCGCCTCGTCCATCTTGTCGCCGCCCACGCGGACCGAGCGCGAATAGACGATGCCCGACAGGGACAGCACGGCCACCTCAGTGGTGCCGCCACCGATGTCGACGACCATCGAGCCGGTAGGCTCATGGATGGGCAGACCAGCGCCGATGG
The DNA here is from genome assembly GCA_002441055.1 of Caulobacteraceae bacterium UBA6225. GTDB lineage: Bacteria > Pseudomonadota > Alphaproteobacteria > Caulobacterales > Caulobacteraceae > Phenylobacterium. The sequence continues at coordinate 12,901 of DJWR01000180.1, forward strand.
CCGCAGCCATGGGCTCGTCGATCAGGCCGACCCGGCGACCGCCGGCGTTCAGGCAGGAATCGTTGATCGCGCGCCGCTCCACCGCCGTGGCGCCCGACGGCACGCACACGATGACCTTGGGGTTCACGAAGCCCTTGCGGTTATGAACCTTGCGGATGAAGTACTTGATCATCTCTTCGGCGACTTCGAAGTCGGCGATGACCCCGTCACGCATGGGGCGGATGGCCTCCATGTGACCCGGCGTCCGGCCCAGCATCTGCTTGGCCTCGATGCCGACGGCGTGGACGACCTTTCGGCCGCCGATATTTCTCAGCGCCACCACGGAGGGTTCGTTCAGCACGATGCCCTTGCCCTTCATGTAGATGAGCGTGTTGGCCGTGCCGAGATCGATGGCGATGTCGTTCGAGATGGCGCCGAAGAGGGACGAGATCATGCAGTGCCCTGATGACTGGGGGGCTTTAATGAGCGACTCGGGCGAAATCCGGATCCGTCGCGCGCCGGGGGGCGAGCGGGCGGAACAGGCTGTCGCGAGAAGGACTTGTGGTTCGTGTGCCCCGCCCCTTTGTTGATTTCAAGGCTTATTCACCTAACGCCCCGAGACCAGCGTTCTGCGCCCGTGCAGGGACAGGGATTTTCAACCCACAGGGGATCACCGCCAGCGGCCAAGCGCCAAGGGGTTGAGCGGGGCGAACATGCGACTCTGCGGCTGGTCGCCTGCGGTCGGGGCGGGCCCGGCTAGCCGAGGGCGGTCAGAATCACCCCAAGGGCGGTGGCCGCGCCGGCCAGGATCTGCCTCAGACTCAAGGTCTCCTGGAACAGACGACGCCCCGCAGCCGCGGCGATGGGGGCCTCGATGACGCCCACGGCGCGGACCATGCCCGCCGGCGCCAGGGCCAAGGCCGAGAACCAGCAGGCCGAGGCCGCCGCCCCGAAGAAGCCTGCGCCCAGCGACGGCCGCCAGGCCCGCGCCACCGCCAGCAGGGCCTGCGGACGGGCGACCGCCAGCCAGGCGCCCAGGACGAGGGTCTGCAGGGTCTGGGCGACGCAGACGGCGGCTGTGGCGGCATAGATCGGGTAGTCGGGCTCAAGGGCCAGCCCTGCCTGGCGATAGCCGTTCAGCGCTACGGCGAAGGCGGCGCCAGAGGCCAGGCCGAGCGCGCTGCCGACCAACGCCCCGCGCGACGCCGCCCGCCCAGGCCAGGACAGGGCCGCCAGACCCGCCGTGGTCAGGACGACGCCGGCCCAGGCCTGGGGCCCCATCTGATCGCCGAACAGCGCCAGCCCCATCAGGGCGGCCAGCGGCAGGGAGGCCTGCTGCATGAAGGTGGCCACCGCAAAGCCGGAGCGCTTCATGGCGCCCAGGAGCGCGGCGGTGGCCAGCACCTGACCCAGGGCCCCGGCGCTGACCGTGACCCAGAACCTGGGCGTCGCTGTAGGGTCTGCCGCAGGGGTCAGGACGGCGACTACGGCGAAGATGGCCAGGGCGAACGGCAGGCCGAACAGGAAGCGCACAAGGGTCGCCCCCCACGGCCCAGCCTCGGCCATCAGGCCGCGCTGCAGGGCGTTGCGCGCCACCTGCAGGGGCGCGGCCGCGATCGTCAGGGCGATCCAGAGCATGGGAAATCAGGGGCGCCGGCGAAAGGCCGGCGAGCCCCCTAGAACCCGCTGGCGATGGCGTCAGGGGCGGTCTTTTCCTTGCGCGCGAAGAGATTGTTCAGCGCATTCACATAGGCCTTGGCCGAGGCCGTCAGGGTGTCGGTGTCAGCGGCTTGGCCGGTGGCGATGCGGCCGTCCTCTTCCAGCCGCACCGAGACCTGCGCCTGGGCGTCGGTGCCCTCAGTCACCGCATGCACCTGGAACAGGCGCAGGATGGCGGTGTGCGGCACCACCTCGTGGATAGCGTTGAACACCGCATCCACCGGGCCGTCGCCCGTGGCGGTGGCGGCGCGCTCCACGCCCTCGACCGTCACGGTCAGATGGGCCTCCTGCGGGCCCTCGGTGCCGGCGATCACCCGCAGGTGTTTGACCTGGATGCGGTCGGCGCCCGAGGCCAGGGCGTCGTCCACCAGGGCCACGATGTCGTCGTCGAAGACGTGCTTCTTCTTGTCGGCCAAGTCCTTGAAGCGCTGGAAGGCCTCGTTCAGGGCGTTCTGGCCCAGCTCGTAGCCCAGAGCCTTCAGCTTCTCGCGGAAGGCGTGGCGGCCGGAGTGCTTGCCCATGACCAGGTTGGAGCCGCCCTGGCCGACGCTTTCCGGGGTCATGATTTCGTAGGTGCCGCGGTCCTTCAGCATGCCGTCCTGGTGGATGCCGCTCTCATGGGCGAAGGCGTTCTTGCCGACGATCGCCTTGTTGAACTGCACCGGGAAGCCGGTAATCGCCGAGACGTAGCGGCTGGCGCGCGTGATGTGCTGGGTCTCGACGCCCGTATAGTAGGGCAGAGCGTCGCCGCGCACCTTCAAGGCCATGACGACCTCTTCCAGCGCCGCATTGCCGGCCCGCTCGCCGA
>DJWR01000004.1 GCA_002441055.1 Caulobacteraceae bacterium UBA6225
GACGCGCGCACGTCGGCGAGGACCTGTCGTGAGAGTGAAATATCCTGGGTCGCCCCATGGATCGCTACGCACACCCCGTCGATGATCTCGGCCTTACCCATGACCCGGACCCAGATGCGTCGCCCATCGGATGTCTCAGCCTCGGCTTCGAACTCCATGGGCGCGCCGGTGCGCTGGGTCTCGCCGACCGCGTCGAGGACGGTTTGACGGTATTCAGGGCAATAGATGTCTGTGGCGGTTTCGAAGCTCTCGATCGCGTTCGCGTGGCCCAGAAGGCTTTGAAGTTCAGCGCTATAGCGGAGGGTCTGTGACCGAAAGTCGAGCTCCCAGCCGCCGAGGCCCGCCAGCTTTGCGGCGGTGCGCAGGGCTGCGGACGCGGCCTCGGAGCGCCGCTGAGACTCCCGAATGGTGGTGATGTCCGTCAGGGTGAGGACATAGCCCTCGAGTTTGCCGGACGTGTCCTCAACCGGCCGAAGATCGGCGTCCACCCAATAGGTCTCGCCGGTCTTGCGTCGGGCGGAGGCCTCGGCCCGATGACCGTTACGGGCGTGCATGCGGCGGGTGATCTTGGACTCTTCGGTCTTCCCATCAGGGTCAAGAAGAAGTGCGGCGGCGTCCTGGCCGACAGCGTCCTGGGCGCTGAATCCTGTGATCGCTGTGAAGCCGTCATTGACCCAGGTGATGACGCCCTGGACGTCGATGAGCGCCATCCCGTGAGAGACGGCGGCAAGCGCCCGGGCGAGCTGCCCCTCGCGCGAGGTCTCGTCAGGTTGGGGGTCGACGGCGATCCGGGCGTCCATACGCATCTTGTGCCCGAGCTTAGGGTTCGGGTGTGAACAAACGCAAAATAGCTGGGTCTGCAGCCTACTGGAATGGGTAGGCTGAGCTCACCTAGGAGGTCGGGGCCTTAAGCGCCTCATAGGCCTCGACGGCCTCCATCCACTCGGCTTCAGCCGCCTCGAGGTCCGCCTGCGCCTTGATGCGCCGCCGGGCGAGGGCGGCGGCCTTTTCGGGGCCGTCGGCGAAAACGGTCGGATCGCTAAGCTGAGCGTCTATGCCGGCCACCGCTTCCGTGGCCCGGGCGAGGGCGGCCTCAGCCGCTTCGGCTCGCCGGCGCGCATTACCGGTGGGCGCCTTGCGCGCTGGCGGCGGAGGCGGCGGCGGGGGCTGCGGCGCCTCTTCCCGCACTTGGGTCGGCGCGCGCACCCTCGCCTTGGCCCGCTCGATCACATAGCGGGAGTAGTCCTCCAGATCCCCGTCGAAGGGGGAAATGGTTCCATCTGCGGCCAGCCACAGCCGGTCGGCGACCATCTCCATCAGCGAACGATCGTGGGTGATCAGGATCACGGCGCCGGCATAATCGTTCAGCGCCTCCAACAGGGCCCGGCGGGAATCGATATCCAGGTGGTTGGTGGGCTCATCGAGGATCAGCAGGTGGGGCGCTTCAGCAGCCACCATGTTCAGCAGGAGCCGTGCGCGCTCGCCGCCCGACAGGTCAGCGACCGTGGTCTCCACCTTGTCGCGGTTGAAGCCGTACTGGGCCAGCCGCGAGCGCCGGGCGGCCTCAGAGGCCTCGGGCATGGCGCGGCGGATGATGTCGAGCGGGGTGTCCGCCGGGTCCATCGCCTCGATCTGGTGCTGGTGAAACCAGCCCACCCGCATGCGGCGGTCCCGGTGCATGTGGCCATGCTCAATCGCCAGGGCCTCGGCGATCATTTTGGCGAAGGTGGACTTGCCTGCGCCATTGACGCCCAGCAGACCGATCCGGTCGTCGACATCCAGGCGCAGGTTCAGATCCCGCAGGATCGGCGGTCCGCCATAGCCGACGCTAACCCCCTCCAACCGGATGAGCGGCGGCGCCAGGGGCCGCTCGGGGGAGGGCAGGGTGAAGGGGGCGACGCTCTCGCTGCCAACCGCGTCGATCACCGGCAGTTTGGCCAGCGCCTTCAGGCGCGACTGGGCCTGGGTCGCCTTGCTGGCCTTGGCGCGGAAGCGGTCCACAAAGGACTGCATGTGGGCGCGCTTGGCCTCGATCTTCGAGCGCATGGCCTCCTGCAGCCTGGCCTTTTCCGCCCGCTGGGTCTCGAAGGCGTCATAGCCGCCGGCATAGAGGGTCAGCTTACCGTCGGCGAGATGCAGGGTGTGATCGATGGAATTGTTCAACAGCTCGCGGTCGTGGCTGATGACCAGGGCGTTGTAGGGATAGGTGCGCAGCCGCGCCTCGAGCCAGAGGGCGCCCTCCAGGTCGAGATAATTGGTGGGCTCATCCAGCAGCAGCATGTCCGGCTCTGAGAACAGGGCCGCGGCCAGGGCCACACGCATACGCCAGCCCCCCGAAAATTCGGACATGGGCCGATCCAGGTCTTCGGTGGAAAAGCCAAGCCCGGCGAGAATTTCGGCCGCGCGCGAGGGCGCCCGGTCGGCGTCGATCTCAATGAGCCGGGCATAGATCTCGCCCATCTGCTCGGGCTCAGCGGTCTCCAGGTCGGCCAAGAGGCCGTGCCGGATCTCATCGGCGGCCAAAACCGTATCGATCAGCGAGACGGGGGTCGCGGGATGCTCCTGGTCCACCGACCCCAGGCGCGCGCCCTTGGGCAGGCTGATCTCGCCGGAACCGAGGACCAGTTCGCCCTTGATCAGCTTGAACAGGGTCGACTTGCCGATGCCATTGCGGCCGACCAGGCCCACCTTGGCGTTACGGGGCAGGATGACGCTGGCCCCGTCAAAGAAGCGGCGACCCCAGGCGTCGAAGACGAGATCTTGAATTTGCAGCATGTCAGTCAGGGCACAACATAGAGGGGCGGCCCACGACGCGCGGGGGCTCGGCGACACGGTTGGAGAGCCGTGTGGGGGGTAAGGCCAGGAAACTCGAGATCTGCGCCGCCGCCGTCCCGACCGTGTCGGGCTCATAGCAGACGAGGCCTCCCGCGTCAGGGGGTATCGGCCGCAGCGGCTTGGCGCGGGCGGGTCTCAGGGCTATACACGCGCGCCTCTGGGCGAAACCCCGCCTCAAGACCCCATTCCTGAAGAAAAATCCCATGACCGAACGCACCTTCTCGATCATCAAGCCGGACGCGACCGAGCGGAACCTGACCGGCAAGATCAATGCGGTGATCGAAGGCGCAGGCCTGCGCATCGTCGCCCAGCGCCGCATCCGCATGACTGAAGCCCAGGCCAAGACCTTCTACGAAGTCCACAAGGACCGTCCGTTCTACGGCGAGCTGGTCGGCCAGATGACCTCGGCTCCCGTGGTCGTCCAGGTGCTGGAAGGCGAAAACGCCGTGGCCAAGTATCGCGAGATCATGGGCGCGACGAACCCCGAGCAGGCCGCTGAAGGCACCATCCGCAAGCTGTTCGCCAAGAATGTCGGCGAGAACTCGGTTCATGGCTCCGACAGCCAGGACAACGCCAAGCTGGAGATCGCTCAGTTCTTCACCGAAGACCAGATCGTCGGCTGATCGGCGTCACCGCCGGAACGAGCAAGGGCCGCAGCGGCGACGCTGCGGCCCTTTTTTATGGATGGTCTGTCGGCCTGATCAGGCCGCGGCCAGTTCGCCGCAGATGAAGGCGTCTTCCCCAGCCGCCAGCAGGGCTTCCAGCACATTGGGGGCTTCGGCGGGGCCCACGATCAAGACCATGCCGAGACCGCAGTTGAAGGTGCGCCGCATCTCCTCCTGCGCCACGCCCCCCGTCTCGGCCAGCCAGGCGAACACAGGCGGCAGGGTCCAGGCCTCCCAGTCGAAACGCGGGACAAGGCCCTCTGCGATGGCCCGCGGCGGATTCTCGGTCAGGCCGCCGCCGGTGATGTGGGCGAGACCCTTGATCTGGCCAGTCTTGATCAGGGGTGTCAGGCTGCGGGCATAGATGCGGGTCGGAACCATCAGGGCCTCTGCCAGGGTCTGGCCTTCGGCGAACGGGGCTGGCGCATCCCAGGCCAGGCCCGAGCGCTCGACGATCTTGCGGATCAGCGAATAGCCGTTGGAGTGCGGACCCGATGAGGCCAGACCGATCAGCAGATCGCCGGCGCCCTGATCATCCATCCGCGGCAGAACCCGAATGCGATCCACCGCCCCGACCGAGAAGCCGGCCAGGTCATAATCGGCCCCGGCGTACATGCCGGGCATCTCGGCGGTCTCGCCGCCGACCAGGGCCGCGCCGGCCAGCTTGCAGCCTTCGGCGATGCCGGCGATTACCCGGGTGGCGACCTCCACATCGAGCTTGCTGGTAGCCAGATAGTCCAGAAACATCAGCGGCTCGGCGCCTTGGGCCAGCAGGTCGTTGACGCACATGGCCACCAGATCGATGCCGACCGTATCGTGCAGGCCAGTCTCGATGGCGATCTTCAGCTTGGTGCCGACCCCATCCGTGGTGGTTACCAGCAGCGGATCGTCATAACCCGCCGCCTTCAGGTCAAAGAGCGCCCCGAAGCCGCCAAGCGAGGCCTCGGCGCCGGCTCGCCGGGTCGCCTTGGCCAGCGGCTTGATGGCGTCCACAAGGGCGTTGCCAGCGTCGATATCGACACCCGCCTGGGCGTAGGTTAGCCCGTTTGGCCGTTCGGTCATTTCAAAGCCCTCGCCCCGGGAGGCGTAAATAAAGTGAGGCGCCCCCGCATCGGGCGCTTGCAGACTCGGTCGCGCGCGAGGCTATAGCTACGTGATGACGCCGATTACAACCACCGCCGAACTCGCGGCGTTCTGCGACAGACTGAAAGGCCAGCCCTTCGTCGCCGTAGACACCGAGTTCATGCGCGAGACCACCTACTGGCCCAAGCTCTGCCTGATCCAGGCGGCGACCCCCACCGACGAGGCGGTCATCGACCCCATGGCCGACGGCATGGACCTGGAGCCGTTCCTCGAGATCATGCGCGATGAGCGCATCCTCAAGGTGTTCCACGCCGCCCGCCAGGACGTGGAGATCTTCAACAATCTGAAGGCCATGCCGCGGCCTCTGTTCGACACTCAGGTGGCCGGCATGGCCGCTGGGTTCGGCGAGCAGATCGCCTATGACGCTCTGGTTCGACAGATGCTGAAGATCGAGCTGGACAAGTCCAGCCGCTTCACCGACTGGGCCCGGCGCCCGCTGGCGGACTCGCAGTTGACCTATGCGCTCGCCGATGTGACGCATCTGGCTCGCCTCTATCCGATGTTGCGCGAGCGGCTGGAGAAGGAGAATCGTCTCGTCTGGGTCACCGACGAGATGCAGGCGCTGACCGACCCTGCAAACTACGACGTTGTTCCTGAAAACGCCTGGAAGCGCCTGAAGCCGCGCCGCCACACGGCGAAGTATCTGGCGGTCTATAAGGCCGTGGCGGCCTGGCGTGAGCGCACGGCGCAGCAGCGCGACCAGCCCCGGGGCCGAATTCTCAAGGACGAGGCGATCGACGAGGTCGCCACCCAGGCGCCGACGGACGCCGCAGGACTCGACCGATTGCGCTCTGTTCCCAAAGGGTTCTCCGGCTCCAAGTTCGGTCCGGACCTCCTGGAAGCGATCCGTGAGGCGCTGAAGAATCCTGAGGCCTATGCGCCGGTGGTCGAACGGGCCAAGACCACCAATTCGCCGGCCGCTGGCGCCGTCGTTGAATTGCTCAAGGTTCTCCTCAAGGCGCGGGCTGAAGACACAGGGGTCGCCTCAAAGCTGATCGCCACTGTCTCCGACCTCGAAATGATCGCCAATGATGACGAGGCCGACAGCCCGGCGCTCAAGGGGTGGCGGCTTGAAGCCTTCGGCGCGGACGCCCTGCGGATCAAGCGCGGCGAGCTGGCCCTGGTCCTGGACGGCGCCCGGGTTCGCGTGGTCGAGGTTCGGCGCGCCCCCAAGTCGGCAAGTTGAAGCATTAGACCTGATAAGCGCTCTGCTTATCGGGTCCAATGCGCCTCAGGGCCTCAGGCCAGGACCAGTTTCAGCTTCAGGGCGTTGGCCAGGGTGGCGGCTCGCTTTGCGGTCTGTTCGCCCAGCAACAGATCCGACCAGCTGTCTGCGGCGCTGAGCCGCAGGGTCTGCCCATCGATCACCAGCTCGGCCTTGGCCAGCAGGCGGCCGTTGCGGCCTGACAGATCCCCCCCGAGACGCAGCGCCGCCCCCAGCGCACGGGCCCGGGCGCGACGTTCAACGCTGAGCACACGGTTCAAGGTGTCGGGTTCGGGCAGCTGACTGGAAGCGGAGTGACGGGCGAAGGTCGCCAAGGCCAGAAAGCAGCGCTCGGCATGAGACATCCCGGCGATCGGGGCTCGCAGGACCTGAGCAAAGGCCAGCTCCGCCCGGTGATCGGGATGCAAGCGGCCCCCAAGATCAGCAAGCCGGCAAGCTGCGGCGATGAGCAGCGGGTCGCGCGCGCCGAAGACGGGCTCCAGCTCCGCGAAGGCTGGACCCAGCCAAGTTTCCAGGGCCCGCGGCATGTCTCCCGCCGACAGTCCGCGCATGGTGCTCATGGCTTCGCAGCCTTCCAGCAGCGGATCACGCCTGCGGATCTCTGGGGCCATGCCATTCCACAACAGGCCTTCGCGCAGCCCAAAGGCTGAGACAACGATCCGTTCGAGCCCCAGCTGCTCGATCAGGGTTTCCAACACCAGGGCGGCATAGGGCAGGGTTTCGTAGCGCTTCTTCGACAGGCCGACGATCCGCTCAAGGGAGGATCGGGACTGCCGGACCACGAAGCGTGTCAGGTCCAGGGCCTCTGTTCGCGACATCTCATACTGGTGGGCCACCCGCAGCGGGTAGTCGTTCATAATCATGTGCAGCAGGCCGAGGTTGCGCCAGGCGCCCCCCACGGCGTGAAACTCCCCGCTGGCCAGCGTCCGTGCGTGGGGAGCCAGGCTTTTGGCGACCTGCTGCCGGGTTTGCTCCAACGCCAGGGGTCTTGGCGCGCCCAGGGCGAAGGGGCCCAGGGGCAGGGTGATCCCCGGCGCCGGGCCATCCTTGCCGATCCTCACAAGCTCCAGGCTGGAGCCGCCCAGGTCGCCCACCAGACCGGACGCGGCAGGATGACCGGCCAGGACGCCCGCGGCCGCAAAATAGGCTTCCTCTTCACCTGACAGCACCCTGAGGGGCAGGCCAAGCTCATCGCGGACAAAGGCTGCGAAGCCCGGGCCATCTTCAGCCTCACGGACCGCGGCGGTGGCGACCGCGATCACATCATCAGGCGCCCAGTCCTGCAGGATGGCGCGAAACCGACGCAGGGCCCCGACCGCCACCTCCACCCCCTCGGGCGACAGGCGACCGGTTTCCGCCATGTCACGGCCAAGCCCTGCCAGAGCCTTCTCGTTGTAGACCGTCCAGATGGCGCGGCCCTCGAGGCGGTAGATGACCAGACGGACCGAGTTCGAACCGACATCAATCACAGCCGCCTGGCGGCTGTCGGCTCTAGGTTCGGGCGGCGACATGATCGATCGCGCGCGGCATGTCCTTCACACGCTGGCCTCGGCCAGAGAGACTTGGGTTGGTCATGAAATACTCGTGCGCGGAAAAGGCGCTGGGGTGATCCCAGTTGGGATCGCGGGTGTAGCCGCCCTCGGCGTCCAGGGTCCAGCTTTGCGCTTCGTCCTTCAGGTTGGCGACCATGATCTGTTGCAAAACCTGCTGGTGGACCGTGGGATTTTCCACCGGCACCAGGCTCTCCACCCGGCGATCGAGGTTACGCGGCATCCAGTCGGCCGAGGATATGAAGACGCGGGCCTTGCTGGAGGGCATGGCGTGGCCGTTGGCGAAGGCTACGATCCTGGAGTGTTCCAGGAAGCGTCCGACGATGCTCTTGACCCTGATGTTATCCGATAGCCCCCGCACCCCGGGACGCAGGCAGCAGATGCCGCGGATCACTAGGTCGATACTGACGCCATCCTGGCTTGCGGCGTACAGGGCGTCGATCACTTCGGGGTCCACCAGGGCGTTCATCTTGGCCCAGATGGCCGCAGGTTTGCCCGCGCGGGCATTGGCGGCCTCCTGAGCGATCAGAGCGATCAGATCCCGCTTCATGGTGATTGGCGAAAACGACAGGCGCTCGAGCTTTGTCGGTTGGGCGTAACCCGTGATGAAGTTGAAGACCCTGGAGGAATCCCGCGCCAGCGCCGGGTCCGTCGTGAACAGCGACAGGTCCGTATAGATCCGCGCGGTCACCGGGTGATAGTTACCCGTGCCGTAGTGGCAGTAGGTGCGAACCTGATCGCCCTCACGCCGCACGACGACCGATAGCTTGGCGTGGGTCTTGTACTCAACGAAGCCAAAGACCACGTGGACGCCGGCCCGTTCCAGGTCCCTGGCCCACTTCAGATTGGCCTCTTCGTCGAACCGGGCCTTGATCTCGATGACTGCGGTGACGTTCTTACCATTCTCGGCCGCCTCGATCAGCG
>DJWR01000095.1:0-6341 GCA_002441055.1 Caulobacteraceae bacterium UBA6225
AGTGCGGCCCAGCCGTGGGCCGGGCCTGGCGGCATGAACCCCAATCCCGATGCCGCCCGTAACGCCATGGCGAAAAGGGCCAGGGTAAGGGCAAGGCCGACCGACCGGGAGAGGCCGAGGTCCTGGCCTGTGTGCAGCCGCCCGGCGATCGCGAAGACGCCGAGGACGCCGAAACCCAACCCACCCATGGCTATGACATGTAGGCCGACCAGTTGCAGCTGGCTTGGCCCCAGATGCCCGGCGCCCAGCAACACCAGGCCAATGCCGGCGAAGGCCGCAGAGCCGGCCAGCGCCAAGATCTCGAGCCGGAAAAATCGGCGCCCGATGAAGGACTCCGCCACCCGGTCTAGGAACGCCGCCCCAGCTCCGATCAGCAGGTAGCCCAGCACCGCCGTCGATGCGCCCAGCAAATCCGGCCCGATGACGACCGCCACCATGGCGGGTGAGAGATAGCGTCGCCCCGGATGCGGGCGGAATGGCGCAGTGAACTGGGTGGGATCCAGAACCCGATTGGTGATCGGCGGCGTAATCCGCATCAGCGCCAGACCGAGCAAAGCGCAGAAGGTCAGCAAGGCATATTCCAAAAAGGTCTGCGCCTGGGCGAATGCCTGGTTGGCGATGGCGAACCGCAGGCCAATCTCCCATGCCAAGAGCGCCGACAGGCAGATCAGAAAGCCTGTCAGAACCCCCGCGCGGCGGCGGACGGCGATCAATCCCAGCCAGACTATGAGGATCCCCAGCCATGCGATGTCCGCCATTGCGGCGATCAGGTTTAGGCCGTCTGCACCCACCAGACCCACCAGACGTGCGGCCATCCATAGCCCGGCCAACAACAACAACAGACGTGCCGAAGGTCGGCTGGTGTTGGTCCACTCCGGCACGGCGGTCAGGATAAAGCCGAGGAGAGCCGCGCCATAGGCGCCATACAGCATCTCATGACCGTGCCAGATCGACGGCGGTGTGGTCCGTCGAAGGGGCAGGTCCAGGCCAAACAGCCATGTCCAGATGAAGGGCCAGATGGCGGCGTGGATCGCACATAGGGGGAAGAACAGACGCAGCGCCTCTTCGGTCAACGCCCTTAGCAGTGAGCCGCTCGCTGGCTTCATTGGGCGCGCCTTCCATGGCTGTCGTTGAGGCCAGCAAAGAGCGGATCATTGACCAGCCAGTCCTGAACGCGGGCAAAGCAGAGGGCGATGTCCCGCTGCAACGGTTCGCCCTCAAGGCGCCGCTCTCCCGCCAGCCCCCGTCCGTCGGCATCGAGCACCACCAATCGGTGCGCCAGCCTGGCCGCCTCCATCAGATCATGGGTGACAAACATCATGCCTGCCCCCCTTTCCAGCAGCGCCCCTACGGCGAGATCCTGCATGCGGAGCCGCAGGCCGACGTCCAGGGCCGAGAAGGGCTCATCGAAAAAGACGAAGTCGGGCTTTACCGCCAAGGCCCTGGCGATGGCGACGCGCTGGCGCATGCCGCCGGACAGCTCAACCGGGAACTTGGTCAGATCCTCCACTGACAGGTCTACGAGGCTCGCCACCTCGGCGATCCGCTCGACGCGACCCGATCGGTTGAGGTCTCTATGGCGCAGGACATAGGCGATGTTCTCGGCCGCCGTCTTCCAGTCGAGCAGTCGGGGGTCCTGAAACACCACGGCATGACGGCCGTAGGCTCGCTCAACCCGCCCCTCGCTCGGCGTCACAAGACCCGCCGCGATGTGCAGTAGCGTGCTCTTGCCCGCGCCAGAGGGTCCCACAAGGGCCACGCACTCCCCGGCCTCGATTGAGAGCGAGACGTCATCCAGTACGGTCTGTCCGAAGTAGGCGTGTTTGACGCCCACAAGAGAGAGCGCGCTCATGTCTTGACGCCAAAGGGATTGGCCGCGGTGCGCCAGCGCTCAAGCTCGCTTCGGAAAGGATGGATCACCAGGTACTCGACCGCCAGAAGCAGCCCCACGACAATGACGATCCAGGCCAAGGCGCTACTGGCGTCCAGGGTTGCACGCGCGTCGGCGAGGGCCCCGCCGGCGCCGCCCGCGTTTGTGAGCAGTTCGGACATGACGGCGACCTTGAACGCTGTTCCCGACGCCACCGCGAGGGCGGGCAGGAAGGTTGTCAGGGCCTGGCGCAAGCCCAGCCCGAACGCCCGCCGCGCCGGGCCGACGCCGAAGGCGCGGGCCATATCATCCAGTCGGCGATCGCGATGGCTGGTCCCTTCGGCCGCTCCGAGAAACAGCACAGGCGCCACAGCGGCGACGACGGTTACGATCACCGTGGTGTCTGTAGACCCGAACCAGATCATAACCAGGACGATCCAGGCGATTGGCGGCACACCCAAAAGCACCGTCAGCAGAGGCCGCGTCAGACGCATCGCGGCGGCCGAATAGCCACAAGCCAGCCCCAGCGCCCCCCCGCCAAGGAGCGAGAGACCCAGGCCTCGCATGGCTCGTTCGGCTGTCGCGCCGATGATCGGGTGGTTCTCTGGCGCGAGAATGATCACTGCGACAGCGCTCAAGACGGTCGCGGGATCTGGAAGGATGAAGGCGCCGAAGGCCTCGTGCCCGGCTTGCCATACCGCCGTGATCAGCGACAGCGCGGCCAATCCGATCCATCCAGCCCAAATGAACTGGCCGACGCGCCCCAGGCGGCTCACCATCGCTGCAACGAGGGGTGACCTGTAGGAACTAGAGGAAGAAGCCGTCATCTGGCAGTCGTCCTCCGAGGATCTCAGGGTCCAGGCGATCGAGGACGGCGAAATAGGCTTCAACCCCTGGCCGGGCTTGCTGTGCGGACTGCGCCGTCAGGTTGGAGAATGGAATGGAGGCCTCAAGCACCGGCTTGGGCAGGGAAAACAGCCCAGCCGCAGCCTCTGCAGCTTCGGCAGGTCTGTCGATCGTCGACTGTGTGGCGGCGCCCAGGACGGATTGGAGCTGCGTCAGCTCATCGAGATGTGCCTCGGCGAAACGGCCGCTGACGGCCAGACCGGCTTGAGGCAAGGTTGCGTTTGGCCCCGCCACCGTTCTCCAACTCTCCTGGATGTCGATGGCTCTCCTCAGCGAGCGCCCCACGACGCCACCCGCCGCGATGGCCGCTGAGGCGGCCGGCTCTGGTATGAATGCGGCGTCGACCCTGCCGGTAAGAAGAAGCTGGGCGGCCTCGATCGGGGTGCCCGTCACCTGAAGCTCAAGGTCTTTCTGGGGATCAAGCCGATGGTGGCTCAGCAGTTGTCGCAACACGATCTCTGGTGCGTCCTTGCGGTAGGGGACCGCCAGGCGCCGACCCGCCAGCGAGGGAATGCCACTTAGCGCCTCATCGCCCGAGACGATGTAGAGCAAGCCCTTCGTCATGACGTTGACCAGACGAATGTCGCGGCCGCGGTTGTAGAGATTTGCGGCCGTGTTCAGGGGCATGACCGAAAGGCTGATGGTGTTGGAGGTCAGCCCGGCCCGCAGTTCGTCCGGGCTGCGCCACACCGCGACCTGCGCCCCTGGCGAAACCTGCTCCAGCAGACCAAGGGTCTGCGCATAGGCCAGAGTGATGCTCGGTCCCGCTGGCGGACCCCATATCTTGAACACGTCGCTGTCGGTCGGTCTTTGTGGAGCGCAGGCGGTAAGGCCCAGCGCGCCGCTGGCGGCCAGCAATGCCCTTCGCGAGAGGAGATTCGACATCGGCCCGCTCAGAACTTGACGGATGCGCCGGCATAGATCGCCCGCCCATCGCCTGGGATATAGACAGCCTGATCGGTCCGCGCCTGGTCGACGATAAGCGTCGACGACGCATAACCCTGGTCGAGGGCGTTCTTAATATCAAGATAAACCAATATCTTGTCGGAGACATCGTACGCAGCGCGCAGATCAAAAACGCCATAGGCATCGTTGTGGAGGGTATTCAGATTGTCCACTGGCGTCTCGCTGGGGAGCCAGTGAGCTTTGACCGCGAGGTTCAATCTTGGAGTCGCCTCAAAGGCGAGGCCGATATTGACCACATGTGGAGGCGCGCCTGCGAGCCTGTTGTCGCCGCGCAGAGCATCGTCCTTGAACCTGAAGTCCTGATAGACGTAGGCCACGCTCGCCAGGAGGCGCTCATTCAACTGAGCGCGCGCGCCGAGTTCGACGCCAAGATGGCGGGTCTCGCCAGCGTTCACCGCGCCCAGCGAAACACCGGAGGCGTCGCGCAGGCTCAGCAACTCGTTTTCGACCCAGGCGTGGTAGGCCAGCAGGTCAAACTCAACGCCGCCCCGCGTTCCCCTCCAGCCGAATTCAATCGTGTCGCTGGTTTGCGCCTCTAGATCGGGGGTTGCGAAGACGGCCGATGGCAGAGCCGGATTGCCAGGAGCCGGCCGCCCGGCGGAGGAGTTCGGTGTCCCGCCAATGGTGGCTAGAAGGTCATCGTGGGAGGGGGGTTCAAAGGTGCGGCTGTAGGCGACGAACAGATAGTCTTGCGCGCTGGGAGCCCAGCTCAAGGCCACCGCCGGGCTCAAAGCCTCATAGGACCGTTCGAAACTGGCGTCGACAGTGGGAACAGAGCCGTCCGGCAGTCGAACCGTTGGGGCCATCGGATTGAACGCCAGGGTTGGTCGGCGCGGGGCGGTGAAACGGTCTTCGAATTCGCGCTGGGCATGCGCGAACGAGACTGATGGCGCGAGATTGATATTGGGCCCAAGGGCGATGTTGCCATTCAGGTTGACGCTGAAGGTCCTGGCGGCGAGCTCGCCAGTCCCGAACAAGGCCCCGCGAACACCTGCAGCGTTCAAGTAGTAGTCGCGGTCTGATACGCCGTCGGAATAGGCCAGGGTGGCTTCAAAGACCGGCAGCCTGCCTCCGCGGTCATAGGCGTAGCGGACCATGCCGTTGAATGCTCCGCCATCTGTCACCCGCTCGCCAGCTGAGACGGGGAAGAGGAAGCTGTCTTCGGATTTCACATAGCTCATCGCCGCATCGATGGTGGCCGGGCCGGCATCGGCGGTAATCCTCGTCCCGGCCCAGGTGAGGGCGGTGTCCCGTCGCGGTTTATCGCGAATGACGTTCGGGCCCGGGTTCTGCGCCACCCCGCCTACGATGGTAGGGCCAGCGGAGACGGCGGTCGGATCGGCCTCGAGCAAGGCCCTGCTCAAGGGGCCGGCTACATCGAAGCGATTGTCTACATGCCCCGCCAGTACGCGCAATGTCAGGTCCTGGCTCCACCGGTAGGTTGCGCCGATGGACGAACTGGTGCGCCGCGATGCGTTGTAGGTCCGGTACCCATCACGCTGAGTGTGGCTGATGGAGGCTTGGGCGTCCCAGTCCGCGCTGAGCAGGCCCCCGTCCAACGCCGCATAGCCATGCCCGAATTCGCCAACCTCCCCCCGAAGCCGAAGGCCCTGCGCCTCTTCGCCCGTTCTGGAGACGAAATTGACCGCCCCACCCAATACGGTGGAGCCGAGCCGGTTGGCGGTGTAGCCGCGAAACACCTCGATGAAGGCCGCCTGGCGAGGATCGACCAGCCCCACAACATACGAGCCATCGGCCCCGTTCATCGGCAAGCCATCCTGTAGAACCAACACGCCGCGCTCGACGGGGTTTTGTTGCAGCCCTGAACCGCGGATCTGAACGCGGGGCTGATCATTGGCCCCGAAGAAGCTCTGAACGACCACGCCCGGGGCCGTGGAGAGAGCGTCGGCCAGGGTCACATTGGCTGCGCCTTGCATTGTTTCGGCTGCGATAATGCTGACGCCGCCAGCGGTGGCCTGGGCCCGATCCTTGGCCTGGGACAGGGGGTCATCCGGCTGTCCAACGACCTGCACCTCCCGCACGAGATAAGCCTCGGTTGCGCCAGGGAGGACCGATTGGGCCTGCGCCGCGCCAGCAACCAGCGCCGCAATGCCCGAACCCACCATCAACTGTAACGGGCGGCTCCGCCCCTTTCTCACCAGACGTTCTTGCGAGGCGACATCCATGACGGGCTCCAGTGTCACAATCCAATTGCGCTACTGATAGGCGTTATCATTCGCGATAGGTTTGACGAATGTCAGGTCGGCAGAAGGTTTGCCCGGCAGTTGCGGTTGGGGCGGGCCTCAAGGGCGGGGCCGGGCGGCCCTGAGACCTGAATTCGGTCAACTGTCGCCTTGGGCCCAGTCAAGGCGCGTCCGCACCGAATCACACAAGATGTTGTGGCTAAGCGAATTTAAGCCACAACTAATGGGGTGCGGAATGAACGACCTGAGCATGGCCTGGCGCGCAGTTGGTTCGCCGCTTCCCGATGAGACCCAGCCTCGCCAAGACCCGAGGACGCCGGTTCTGGTCGATGTGGCCCGTTCCATCGACGAGTATCTGAACCGGCAGGACTGGCGCGTGAACGCCAACGCCAACC
>DJWR01000095.1:6399-6582 GCA_002441055.1 Caulobacteraceae bacterium UBA6225
TCCACATCCATGACCTCGACATGCTGGCGGGATACTGCGCCGGCTGGTCGCTCCGCACTCTGCTGACCGAGGGGTTCAATGGCGTCCCTGGGCGGGTTGAATGCGGACCCGCCAAGCATTTCGGCAGCGCGGTGGGGCAGGTCGTCAATTTCCTGGGAACCCTGCAGAACGAGTGGGCCGGCG
>DJWR01000135.1 GCA_002441055.1 Caulobacteraceae bacterium UBA6225
CGAACCGCCGAGTTCGACGCCTTCCCCATCGGCATGGACGTCACCGAGTTCACCGCCGCCCTGGAGGGGGAGACCGCCAAGGCCGAATACACCCGTATGCAGACCAGCATGCTTGATCGCCAGATGATCATCGGCGTCGACCGCCTGGACTATTCCAAGGGCCTGGAGGAGCGTTTCCTGGCCTATGAGCAGTTCCTGCATGACAATCCGGATCTGCACGAAAAGGTCTTCTTGCTGCAGATCGCGACCCCGAGCCGGGAGGACGTGGAGGCCTATCAGGAGATCCGCGGGCGGCTTGACGGGGTGTCGGGCCGGATCAACGGGGCCTTCTCCACCGTCGACTGGGTGCCCATCCGCTATGTGAACCGGGGCTATCGCCGCGATCAGCTGGCCGGCATCTACCGCGCCGCCAAGTTGGGGCTGGTCACCCCCTTGCGGGACGGCATGAATCTGGTGGCGAAGGAATATGTCGCCGCCCAGGATCCGGAGGATCCCGGCGTGTTGATCCTGTCGCGCTTTGCCGGCGCCGCCGAGCAGATGGGGGAGGCGCTGATCGTCAATCCGTTCAGCCGCGAGGATGTCTCTGACGCCATTCTGCGGGGCCTGGCCATGCCGCTGGCCGAGCGCAAACGGCGGTGGGATCGGTTGATGGCCGACCTGCGCAGTTCGGACGTCTCGGCCTGGCGGGACGACTTTGTCCGCGCCCTGATGTCAAATGGATCAGAGAGCCGTGTCTAGAACGGGAACATCCTCGGGATCACCCAGACGGCGACGATCGCCGAGATGATGTTGAGCGGCAGGCCGACCCTGACGAAATCCATATAGGCGTAGCCGCCGACCTGATGAACGATGGCGTTGGTCTGATAGCCGACCGGGGTGGCGAAGGAGGCGCTGGCGGCCATCATCACCGCCACAACGAAGGGTCGGGCGTCGACGCCGAGGTTCTCGGCAAGGCCTATGGCCAGGGGTGTGATCAGCACCGCCACAGCGGCGTTGGACATGATCTCGGTCAGGATCGAGGTGGCCACATAGATGATGGCCAAGGCCGCGATGGGGCCGAGCGGCTGAGTCCAGGCCGCCACCGTGTTGGTCGCCTGGAAGGCCAGGCCCGTCTTGCCCAGGGCCTCACCCACCACCAGCATGCCGCCGATCATCAGCAGGACCTGGGGCCGAAGCCCGGAATAGGCCTCCTCAGGCTTCATCACCTGAAAGGCCAGCAGCGCCATGGCGCCCACAAAAGCCACCACGGCGATGGACAGGCCGCCAGCCGCCGCCCCCAGCACGAAGGCGAACACGGTGACGCTGATCAGGGCCGGAACCAGCCGCAGGGGCGGCGGCGCCTCGGGCAGGATGCCCGCGCTCTGCCCCCCGGAGTCGTCAGCGGGCAACAGGCGTGGGGCGATGAAGGCGAGATAGACCGCGCCCACCGCGGCGATCGCCAGCCCGACGCCGGTGATCTCGAACAGGGTGAAGGGCGCCAGATTCTGGCGTTGGGCCATGTCATCCACCAGCAGATTGGTGGAGGTGCCGATCAGGGTGCAGGCGCCCCCCATGATCGAGGCGTAGGACAGGGGAATCAGCAGCCGCTTGGGCGAGATGCCCAGCCGCCGGGCGGAATCCTGGATGATCGGTGCGGCCAGGATGACCAGGGGCGTGTTGTTCAGAAAGGCCGACAGCGATCCACACAAGGTGATGATCACCGGGGCTGAGGCGGCCCCCACACGATCGGTCATTCGGGCCGCCGATCGGATGATCACGCCCATGACGCCGGTCACATCGAGGGCCCGAGCGATGATGAAGAGCGAGGCAAGCGCCACCAGGGCCGGACTGGCCAGGCCCCGGCCCACATCCTCGACGCTGACAACCCCGAAGCCCAGCAAGGCCGCCGCGGCGGCCATGGCGGCCACATCGGCCCTGACCCGGTCGCTGAGCAGGGCGACGACGACCGCGGCCAGGACAGCCAGGGTGGCGAGTTGTTCGAAATTCAAGAAGGACCTTTCCAGGGCGCACAGGGACGCCGCCGCACCCGCCGTGGGCGCCGTTGACCTGGGGCGATCCTAGAGTGGCCTTGACCTGGGCGAAAGTCTCGCCGCGGCCGGGATCATGCGAGCGCCGATCGGAGCTAGAGATTCAGCAGGGCCGGATCTCCGCCCTGGGCCGCAATATTGACGCTCACCGCCCGCTCCACGGCGTAGCGCGACAGGGCGTCAGGCCCCCCCGCCTTCGGACCCGTGCCTGACAGGCCTTCGCCGCCGAAGGGTTGAACCCCCACCACCGCGCCCGTCATGCCGCGGTTCACATAGGCGTTGCCCGCCGGGACCAGGTCGCGCACCCGCCGGGCGAACCCGTCCAGCCGCGAATGGACGCCGAGCGTCAGCCCATAGCCCAGGCCGGCGAGTTCCCTGGCCATGGCCTCCAATTCGCCCGCCTCGTAGCGGACCACATGCAGGATAGGGCCGAAGACCTCCCGCTGCAGGAAGGCCGGGCGCGGGATTTCCGCCAGGACCGGACCAAAGAAGCTGCCCCCGCCCGGCGAGCGCAGGCGGTGCAGCACCTTGGCCTCCCGGTCCAGGCGTTGCAGATGGGCCTCCAGCGCNNTCGGCGTCGATCACCGGCCCCACATCGGTAGCCGGATCGGCGGGATCGCCAAGGGTCAGGGCGTCCATGGCGCCGATCAGCCCTTCAATAAGGACCTCGGCAGTCTCGGCCGGCAGAAACAGAACCCGCAGGGCCGAGCACCTTTGACCTGCGGAGCCGAACGCCGAGACGATGACATCATCGATCACCTGTTCACGCAGGGCGGTGGTGTCGACAAACATGCCATTCAGCCCGCCGGTCTCGGCGATGAAGGGGATGATGGGGCCAGGTCGATCGGCCAGGGTCCTGTTGATCGTCCAGGCGGTCTCCGTCCCCCCGGTGAAGGCCACGCCGTCACAGTCTGGGTGAGCGACCAGGGCGGCGCCCACCTCGGCGCCCGGACCGGGCAGAAGAGCCAGCAGCTCCGGCGGCAGTCCAACGGCATAGAACAGCCGAACCGCTTCTGCGGCGACCAGCGGGCTCTGTTCGGCGGGCTTGGCCAACACGGCGTTACCGGCCGCCAGGGCCGCGCAGACCTGACCGGTGAAGATCGCCAGGGGGAAGTTCCAAGGGCTGATGGCCACGAAGACGCCGCGGCCATGACGGCTGAGGCTGTTGGTCTCCCCCACCGGCCCGGTCAGGATCTCTGGTGCGCCAAATCGCGTCTCCGCCAGATGGGCGTAGTAGCGGCAGAAGTCGGCCGCCTCGCGCACCTCGGCGATCCCGTCGGCCAGGGTCTTGCCCGCCTCCAGCGCGCAGAGCGCGATCAGACGGTCCCGTTCGGCCTCCAGGGCCTCGCCCATGGCCCGCAACACCGTGGCCCGCGCCTCCCCGCCCAGGGCGTCCCACTGGGGCTGGGCCTTTTTTGCCGCAGCGAAGGCTGCGTCGATGTCGGCTGGGCTGGCGGCGATAACATGACCCACCAAGCGGCGATGATCGGCCGGGCTGTGGATCGGCTCGGGACCGCCAGAGCTCAGCAAACGTCCAGCGACCACGGGCCCGGCAGCGACCGGCCCCAGTCGCGCGGCGGCGGCGGTCAGGTCTTGGGCGATCATTCGGATAGTCAGGTCCGGGCCGTGGGAGTTGGCCCTGGCCGTCCCGTAGATATCAGCCGGCGCGGGGATCTTCGCGTGACGCCCGGGCCCTTGCCTTGCGATCTGGGCCAGGGGATCGGCCACCACCTGCTCAACCGGCACCCGCTCATCCAGCAGGGCGTGGACGAAGGAGGTGTTGGCCCCATTCTCCAGCAGCCGGCGCACCAGATAGGGCAGCAGGTCCTCATGCCCCCCCACGGGCGCATAGGCGCGCAGGCGCAAGGGCGCCTCAGCCTGCGCCGCCGCATAGAGGGCCTCGCCCATGCCATGCAGGCGCTGAAATTCCACCGGCGTTCCGGTCTGAGTGGCCATGTGTCGAACGGCCGCCAGGGAGTGGGCGTTGTGGGTCGCGAACTGGCCGTACAGGTGCGGCGACGCTGCAATCAGGGCCCTGGCGCAGACCAGATAGGACAGGTCCGTGGCCGCCTTGGTGGAATAGACCGGGTAGTCGGGCCGGCCGTTCACCTGGGCGCGTTTGATCTCAGTGTCCCAATAGGCCCCCTTGACCAGCCGGACCATCAATCGCCGGCCGCTGTCCTTCGCCAGTCGGCCCAGGGCTACGATCACCTCAGGCGCGCGCTTCTGATAGGCCTGCACCGCAAGGCCAAGGCCTCGCCAGTCGCCAAGTTCGGGCTCGCGGGCCAGCCGGTCCAGCAATTTCAGGGACAGGACCAGCCGGTCAGCCTCTTCGGCGTCCAGGGTCAGGTTCAGGTCGTGGCCGGCCGCCAGGACCGCCAGGCGTTTGACCCGCGGATAGAGCTCCTCCCAGACCCGCCGCTCCTGCGTCGCCTCATAGCGGGGCGACAGGGCCGACAACTTGACTGAGACGCCGTGCCCGTCTTCCGGGCCCCGGCCGGCGTGGGCCTGGCCGACCACGGCGATCGCGTGGGCGTAGGCGGCCTCGTAACGAGCCGCGTCAGCGGCGGTGCGGGCCCCCTCCCCCAACATGTCGAAGGAACAGAGATAGCCCTCCGCCTTGGCCCGTTTCAGAGCCGCGTCGATATCCCGGCCAAGCACGAACTGCTCGCCCATGATCCTGACCGCCTGGGCCACCGCCGCGCGGATCACCGGCTCGCCCAGGCGCCCGCTCAGCCGTCGCAGGAAACCGCCGAGATCACGCCGGGCTTCTTCGTCCACCTCCACCAGACGTCCGGTAAGCATGAGGCCCCAGGTGGAGGCGTTGACGAACAGGCTGTCGGATTTGCCCAGATGGGCCGCCCAATCGGCGCTGCCGATCCGCTCGGCGATTAGGCGGTCGCGGCTTTCGTCATCGGGGGTGCGCAGCAGGGCTTCGGCCAGACACATCAGGGCCAGACCCTCGCGGGTGCCGAGACTGAATTCCTGGAGGAAGCTCTCCACCACCCCCTGGCGGTCACCCCGCCCTCGGGCGCCGCGCACCAGGGATTCGGCCTGGCCGCGGATCATGGCCTGCGCCTCAGCGTCAAAGGGCGGCGTCTTCAGGAGGGCGGCCACCGCCTCGGTTTCATCCTGATACTTGGCCGCGTCCAGTCGGTCCCAGTCCATCGCAACCTCCCAAAGGCTTCAGTTCGATGTAGCCGCCGCAAACCCGAATGTGCTTCGTATGTGAGAACTCTTGGCCGAAGAATACACCGAATGACGGGTCATATAACGAAGCTTGATGAGACCGATCTACGCCTTCTGCGGCTGCTGCAGGCCGATGGGCGGATCACCAACCAGGCCCTGGCCGCCCGCTGCAACCTGTCGCCTGCGGCCTGTCATGAGCGCGTCCGGCGCCTGAAGGCGGCCGGCGTGATCCAGGGCTACGCCGCCCTGCTGGACCCTAAGGCCATCGACCGGGGCCTGCTCATCTTTGTGGAGGTCCAGCTCGATCGCACCACAGGGGACCTGTTCGCCGAATTCGCCGCCGCCGCCCGCGCGACGCCGGAGATTCTAGAGTGTCACATGGTCGCTGGCGGCTTCGACTATCTCATCAAGGCGCGGCTGGCAGACATGGCCGCCTATCGCGCCTTTCTGGGGGAAATCCTGGTGCAGATGCCAGGCGTCCGGGAAACCCGGACCTATGCTGTCCTTGAAGAGGTCAAGAACACGGTGCGGCTGCCGCTCTGAGGGTCTTCAGTTGGAGGACTGGATGGCGTGACGCTCCCGAACCTTCCGCAGGCCATCCAACACCGGCTCCGCCACCCCGTCAGCGCCGGGGGGCAGATTGCGCAACAGCCGCAGGGCCTGAATATGAACCTGCACCCCATCGCGATCCCACCGGCCAGTGGTCGATAGCCGGTCCAGCAGGTCACAAAGGCTGTGGGCGGCATTCTCCAGGGCGTCGAGGCCGCACAGGCTGGGCAGGCCGATCAGGCTGACGGCCACGCCGTAGTGTTCGGCGATCAGGTCGCCGTCGAAGCGGTCCCCATACCGGGCGAAGATCTTGTCCATAGCGGCCAGGCCAGCATCGAGTTGAACCCATCCGGCCTCCTGTAGGCCTTCCAGATTGGTCTCGGCCCGCTGAACCGCCTCGGCGACCGTGGTCCCCCCTGGCTTTCGCAGCATGGTGGCCAGGGCGTATTTCGGACGATGGATACGAACCGAGCTCACAGGGCGACCTTTCGGGTGGAAAACAGACCATCGACCTGGTCCTGGCTCAGGTTTGGCTCCTGGGCGTCGCCGACCTCGGGGGGGAGGTCGTCGCGACGACGGGGCACCCCGTTGGGCGGTCCCTCATTCTTGTGCCGGCGATCTGGCCCCGCATAGGCGTCGCATTCGATGAAGGGCCGGCTTTCCCGGGCGATCCACAGAATCCGCTCCAGCATGACCACCGGGGTCAGGGGCTTTTTGACGATGTAGTGGGCGCCGCAGTCGCGGGCCTTCTGCACCATGGACACCGGGGTGTGCGCGGCGGTCACCACCACCGGCGCAAAGGCGTTGGGCTCACCGCCATCCGTGCGCAGCCAGGACACGAATTCATAGCCTTCGCCAGCTGGCGAGAGCGCATCGGCGATGATCAGATCGATGGTGTTGCGCTTAACCACATCCTTGGCCTCGTCGACCGTCTGGCAGCGATGCAGGTACTTGGCGCCCAGGCCGGTGACGATCTGGACCAAAATGTCCATGCCCATGCCGTTGCCATCCAGCATGAGAATGGTGGCCTTCTCCAGATTGAAGCGACCCTTGGATGTAGCTTCGAGGGCCATACGGCGCTCCAGTGGGCAATGCCGGTCGGCTACGACTGTGGCCGCAAGGCGGGACCGACGCTCTGTCCCAAGCTTTAGCAAAGACTGGCAGCCCTTAAGAAAGCCTTGCGCAACACCCAACCCGTTCTGGGTAAAGGCTTTTGAAGTCGTGCGTCAGGCAGCCACGCGCCAGAATGTCGCACCCATCCATTTTCCCAGGAAAAGAAGGTCCAACGCCGCCTGAGCACGCCGCTGCGTCAACCGAAGTAACGCTTTCTTCAACGGTAAAGCCTGATCTCCAGACAGAGTTAATGGACGTGCTCCGGGCTGCGGCCCGCAAACGTCTCTCCGAGGCTGGCGTATCAGGCCGAAACCTCTCGCCCTGCCGCAGGCGGCGCGACCGAAGACTGGGATGGCTGACGTGTCGTTCAACGACTGGAAAATTTCCCGCAAACTGGCGGCAGGCTTTGCGCTCATGGTGGTGGTGATCGCCGCCACCGGAGGCATCACCTTCTACAATATGGGCCAGTTGACCAAGGCGCGCTCGGCCTATTCCGGGGCGCAGGACGCCCTGGCCTCCGTGGCCCAGGCCAACTTCCTTCTGGCCCGCCAGGAAAACAGCCTCCGAGGCTATCTGATCACCCTCGACCCCTACTATCTGGAGCGCGCGGCCGCGCACCGGGATAACTTCGGCAAGGCCCTGGACACCCTTCGGGGCCAGGTGGCTGAGAACCCCGAGGCGCTGAAGAATGTCGACCTCGCCAAGACCGCCGCCAGTGACTGGTATGTGCAGGTCGTCGATGGCGCCGCCGCCCTGGCCGCCAACCCCCTGACCTATCAGGAAGCCACCGACATGATTGGCTCCAGCGGCATCGCCGATGGGCTGATGGCCAAGGTCGAAGAGCCCCTGGAAGCCGTCTACAACTACGAAAATGAACGCACGACGACGCTGCAGAAGCGCCTGGCCACCATCAATCAGCAGACCACCCTGCTGATCTCCGGCGCCCTGCTGCTGGCCACCCTGGCCGCCATCGGCATCGGCTGGCTGCTGTCCCGAATGATCGGCGCCCCCATCGTGGCCATGACGTCAGCCATGCGTCGCCTGGCCGAGGGCGATTCCTCCGTCGAAGTTCCGGCCTGCGGCCGCAAGGACGAGGTCGGCGAGATGGCCGAGGCCGTCCAGGTGTTCAAGGACGCGGCCATAGAAAAGGCCCGCCTGGAAAGCCAGACCGACGAACAGCGTCGCCAGACTGAAGCCGAGCGCGCCCGCAATGAGGCTGAACGCGCCGCCACCGCCCAGGAGCAGGCCAAGGTTGTCGCCGGCCTGGCCTCTGGCCTGGATCACCTGGCCCGCGGCGACCTGACCTTCCGCATCTCCGAGCCCTTCCCGGGCGACTATGTGAAGCTGCGCGACGACTTCAATGCGGCCATCAGCCAGCTGCAGGAAGCCATGTTGGTCGTGGCCACCAACGTCCGGGCCATGCGCTCGGGCGCCGGCGAAATCAGCCAGGCGGCCGACGACCTGTCGCGCCG
>DJWR01000231.1 GCA_002441055.1 Caulobacteraceae bacterium UBA6225
AGCACCTCGGCGGCCTCGGGATTGATCGCCTGGGCCGGACGCTTCGGCTTGGAGAATGGCGTCGGCTGCGGGGTCACCATATTGCCGCGCATCAGGCTGCGACCGGCTTCAATGCCACTGACCAGTTGGAGCTCGAACCGTTCCTCGTCCCGGCGGCGAACCTCGGCCAGGGTTTCTGCGGCGTCCTCCGGCTCGACCCCCAGGTCGACCAGGAGCCGTTCTCCCATGGCCATGGCCGACTCAAACGTCTCGCGGATCTGGAAGTCGACCCCCGCCTGAGTCAGGCGCATGGAATGGCCGCGGTCATAGGCCCGCACAAGCAGCTTGGCGTGGGGGAACTCAGACTTGGCGAGGGCCACGATGTGGTCGGCCACCTCAGGCTTGTCGACGCCGATCATGATGGCTTCGGCCGTCTCGGCGCCGGAGGCGCGCAGCACGTCCAGCCGTGCGCCGTCGCCATAATAGACCTTGAAGCCGAAATTGGCGGCGGCCTGGATCATCTCCACATCATTCTCGATGAGGGAGATCTCGAAGCCGCGCGCCAGGAGGGGCTGGCTGACCAGCTGGCTGAAGCGGCCAAAGCCGATCAGCAGGACCTGGCCCTGGAGCCCGTTGGCCTCCTCCACCCCGTCCAGGGAGTGTTTGAGAGCTGGGGTCAGCCGGTCCAGCAGCAGGATCACCAGGGGGGTGAGCGCCATGGAAAGGATGACGATGGCGGTCATGATGGCGCTGGTGCGCGGGTCGATCACGCCGCCCGAGAGCGCCGCCGCATAGAGGACAAAGGCGAACTCGCCCCCTTGGGCGAACAGGGCCGCCCTCTGCACCGCCTCTCGGGGACTGGACCGGAAGAGGCGTGCGACCCCGTAGATGCCAGCGGCCTTCACCGCCATGAACACCAGGACGCCGCCCACGATCAGGGTCCAGGAGGTCGCCACCACCGCCAGGTTCAGGGACATGCCGACGCTGATGAAGAATAGACCCAGCAGAATGCCCCGGAACGGCTCGATATCGGCCTCCAGCTGATGGCGGAAGGTGGACTCCGACAGGAGCACGCCGGCCATGAAGGCCCCCATGGCCATGGACAGACCGCCCCAGTCAAGGAAGAGGGCCGAGCCCAGCACCACCAGCAGGGCCGCCGCCGTCAGGATTTCCCGGGCGCCGGCCCGGGCCAGCAGGCGGAAGAAGGGGTTGAGCAGCCACTTGCCCGCCGCCAACAGGGCGGCCAGCGAGCCGATGGCCAACAGGATGGAGAGCCAGACCGGCCGCGCGGCCTCGTCAGTCTGACCAGACATGGAGGCCAGCACCGCCACCATGGCCAGCAGAGGGACGACCGCCAGGTCTTCCAGCAACAGGATGGAGACGGCCTGCTGCCCCGCCGGCGTGGAGGTCTGCCCCCGCTCGTCCAGCATTTTCATGATCACGGCGGTGGACGAGAGCACAAAGCCGCTGGCCCCGATCACCGCGGCGGCCGGCGGCAGACCCGCCAGCACGCCAATCCCTGACAGCAGGGCCGCGCAGACCACGACCTGCAGGGCGCCCAGACCAAAGATCTCCCGCCGGAGGTTCCACAGCTTGGCCGGCCGCATCTCCAGGCCGATGATGAACAGGAACATCACCACGCCCAGCTCGGCCACGTGCAGGATGGTCTCTGGCTCGGAGATCAAGGCCAGGCCAAAGGGCCCGATGATCAGGCCCGCGGCGAGGTAGCCCAGCACCGAGCCCAGCTGCAGCCTGCGAAACAGGGGCACGGCGATGACCGCGGCGCCCAGCAGCACCACCGCATGGCCAAGGTTCAGTCCAGCTGAGTCTGTGGCCATGTGATCCCCCTTTCAAGTTCGCGGCCATACCGCCTGCGGCAGGCGCCGTTGTCCAGAGCGCAGAGCACGCATGGCCTGGTCATCTGGCCAGGCGCCCAGGGGATCGGCTGGGATGAAAGCCCGCCATCGGGTCAGGGCTGGCCGTGACGACAGAGCATTGCGGCTGCCGAGGCCCTATATCTCCGTCCATGATCCCGCTCTCAGTTCTCGACCTTTCGCCCATCGTGCAGGGCGGCAGCCCTGGCCAGTCCCTTCGCGACAGCCGCAACCTGGCCCGCGCCGCCGAGCGGCTGGGGTACGCCCGCTACTGGATGGCCGAGCATCACAACATGACCGGCATCGCCAGCGCGGCGACCGCCGTGGCGCTGGCCTATGTGGGGGAGGGGACCTCGACCATCCGGCTTGGGGCCGGCGGCGTCATGCTGCCCAACCATGCGCCCCTGATCATCGCTGAGCAGTTCGGCACCCTGGACGCCCTTTATCCAGGGCGCATCGACTTGGGCGTCGGTCGGGCGCCGGGGACCGATCAGGTCACCGCCCGGGCCCTGCGCCGCAATCTGGCGGGCGGCGTCGACCAGTTCCCGCAGGACGTGATGGAACTGATGGCCCTCCTGGACGACGCGCAGCCGGGCCAGACGGTGCGCGCCGTGCCCGGTGTCGGGTCCAAGGTGCCGGTCTGGGTGCTGGGGTCGAGCCTCTATGGCGCTCAGCTGGCTGCGGCGCTGGGCCTGCCCTACGCCTTCGCCTCGCACTTTGCGCCGGCCATGATGGACCAGGCGGCGGAGATCTATCGCCAGCAGTTCCAGCCCTCGAAGCCGGGAGATCAGCCGCACCTGATGCTGGCGCTGAACCTTGTGGCCGCTGAGACCGATGCGGAGGCGAAGTATCTGTTCACCTCGCTGCAGCAGGCCTTCGTGAACCTGCACCGGGGCCGCCCCGGGCCGCTGCCGCCGCCGATCGAGGATGCAGAGGGCGCGCTGGCCGGCACGGTGGCGTCAGGCTCGCCGCTCTCCAAGGCGGTGGTCGGCGGGCCTGAGACCGTGCGCGCCGGGCTAGAGCGGTTCGTGGCCGAGCACCGCCCAGATGAGATCATCGTCACCGCCCAGATCTTTGACCAGGGCAAGCGCGTCCGGTCTCTGGAGATCGCCAGCCAGGCCCGTGACGCTCTGGCGGCAGCCGCCTAGGCTCGCCTCGTTCTGGCCTGAGGTGAGGCCCGGACGCGCGCGCGTCCGGGTCCCCATCAGCCTCAGTCGACGATGGCGGAGTAGATCAGGCTCTTCAGCTGGCCGCGGAAGTTGAAGGTGCCGGACGGCATCAGCTGGGTCATGAAGACGAGCGTCAGGTCTTCCTCGGGGTCGACCCAGAAGATGGTCGAGGCCGCCCCCCCCCAGTAATAGTCGCCGACGCCAAGCGATGCGGTCTCCACCTGGCCCATGGTCGACGCGAAGCCGAGGCCAAAGCCCACACCCTCATTGGCGGTCTCGGAGAAGGCGCCGATGGCCAGCTGGGTCAGGTCCTGGCCGCCGGGCAGGTGGTTCATGTGCATCATTTCCAGGGTGCGGGGACCCAGGATGCGATGGCCGTCCAACTCACCGCCCCGGCGCAGCATCTCGGTAAAGCGGCCATAGTCGGCCACCGTGCCGGTCAGGCCGCCGCCGCCGGACTTGAAGCCGGGCTCGCGGACGAACTGGCTGTCGCCGCCCGGATCGTCGATCAGCTTCAGCTTCTTGTCGGGGCCGCGCTGATAATTGGCGCAGAACCGCTCCACCTTGTCGGGCGTCACGTGGAAGGCGGTGTCGACCATGCCCAGGGGCTCAAAGATCTCTTCCTTGAGGTACTGGTCGAAGGGCTTGCCGGAGATGATCTCCACCAGCGCGCCGCAGATGTCAGTGGACAGCGAGTACATCCAGCGCGTGCCCGGCTGATAGAGCAGGGGCACCTGGGCCAGCTTGTCCATGAACTCGTGCATGGAGTCAGCCCCGCCGACGGAGCGCACCTTCAGGCCGCGATAGATCCGGTCCACCGGATGCTGCTCGCCCACGCCGGGCAGGCCGCCGCCATAGGTGAAGCCGCCGGTATGGGTCAGCACGTCGCGGAAATTCACCGGCCGGTGGGGCGCCTCGGTGACCATGTCATCACCCTCGCCTGACACCCAGACCCGGTGGTTGCGCCAGGACGGCACGAACCGGCTGACCGGGTCGGTGAGCTGGAAATAACCCTTTTCGTACAGGGTCATGAGCGCCACCGAGGTGATCGGCTTGGTCATGGAATAGATACGGAAGATGGCGTCATCGCGCATCGGCTTGTTCCGCTCCAGATCCATGGAGCCGAAGGCCTTTTCATAGGCGATGTGGCCATGGCGAGCGACCTGGACCTGGCAGCCGGCTATCTTCTGCGGCTCGATATAGTTGCGGTGCAGGTGGTCGCCGATGCGCTCCAGACGCTTGGCGTCCAGGCCGGTCCATTGAGATTGGGCGTCCATACGAAATAATCCTCCCGAAAATCGCGGCGCTTTTAATTGGCGCCATCATGGGCCGCAGAGCGCCTGCGGCCAAGACGTTCGTTGTCCTGGCCTGCTAGGCTTGTCGAAAGAAAAGGGAGCACAACCGGCATGAGCGATCTGGCGGAACTGGCGGCGCAGGTGGGCGAGGCTCTGAAGGCCCGCGGGCAAAAGGTGGCGGTGGCTGAAAGCTCGTCCGGCGGCCTGATCTCGGCGGCCCTGCTGGCTGTGCCCGGCGCCTCGGCCTACTATCTGGGGGGCGCGGTGGTCTATACGGGCAAGGCCCGCATGAGCCTGCTGGAAATCCCCCGGGAGGCGGTGGCCGGCATGCGCTCGGCGTCTGAACCCTATGCGCTCTTGCTGGCGCGTACGGTGCGAGAGCGTTTTGGCGCTGACTGGGGTCTGTCGGAAACCGGCGCGGCCGGCCCAACGGGCAACGGCTATGGCGATCCGGCCGGCCACACCTGCATAGCCCTGTCAGGGCCTATCGAGCTGGTGACGACTCTGCGTACGGGGTCCGATGATCGGGCGGCCAATATGGACGCCTTCGCCGCCGCGGCGCTGGATCTGCTACGCCGGGCGACGGAAGCCTAAAGAAAGTTCCGCGGGGGCGGCTCTATCGCCGCTTGCCGAGTTCGGCGGCAATGTCTTTGGTCATGCGCCCAACCTTGCGGTGGGCCGCAGTGATCTGGTCGCGGGTGACGCCCCAGCGCTTCATCCAGTATTCGACGGCCTTGCGCTCAGTGAGATCGAGGCGGTCCTTGTCGATGAAGCCTCGCTTGTCCTTCAGGCCCGCCATGCCCACAACTCCCAGTTACGCTCAGACTGCCCGGCAGCTTAGCGTCTCAATGGACAAAGGGCTATCGCTGGCGGGCGCTCAGGCCGGTTCAGCGGCGGCGGGGATCGTGACTGCGCACGCGCACGGGGACCGGCTGAGGTTCGGCCATCCACAGCAGGGCCAGGGCGCGGACTGCGAGGTCCTGAGCCTCCTGCAGCGCGCCTTCGCGCTTGAGCAGGCGAGCCTGACGGGCGGCCATTTCGGCCAGGGAGACCAAGGTCGACGAGCGCATGACGATCCAACCCTTCTGTGCTGTGTTCCCTGAAGATACGCAGGCCGCGCAGGCCCGGACGCANNCGCAGCCGGCCGTACCAGCCGGGCGTTTCGCCCCGGCGAACGGTCCACAGGTCGTACAGCATCAGGGCGAGGAAGGCCGCCGCCAGGGCCACCAGGGCGAGATTGCCCGAGATGAGGAAGGTCGCCCAGGCGAACAGCGCCGGCAGGACGCTGACCGCCAGGCCCCGACCCGAAGGACCATGGCGACTGGCTGAGGTGAGGCCCCACTGGGCGCCGCCCATGAAGGAGAGGATCACCGCGCCGTACACCTGAAGGACGCGCGCGGCCTGTTCCGGCGCCACAAGCCCTGCGCCCCCGACCAGGATCAGTCCTGCGAGGCCTGCAAACGGTATGACGCCAGCGACGCCCAGGGCGAGGGCAGGGATCGGAACCCGGGTCTCTGCGCTCATGGCCGTGCGGTCCCGCTACGGGCGTCCCAGCGGCGCACCAGCCGCTGCAACAGGGGCCGGATGCGGAGGAAGACGCTATAGGCACCTTCCAGAACCGCCAGTAAGGGCGGCCAGGCCGCGATCTGTCCTACGGGACGCAGGGCCGGCAGGCTCCGCCACAACCTCGCGAAGGCGGCGGCGCCCGACTGCGTGGTCCCGTCCGGGGTGCTCACATGGAACCGTTCAAGCATGACGGCGCGGGGCAGGGGGGTGTCCTGGGTGGTCTCCAGATCGACGAAGCAGACCTGTCCCTGTGAATCGAGGCGACGCATGAGCGCGATCTCACGGGCGCAGAGGGGACAGCCGCCGTCGTACCAGACGGTCAGCCCCGCCTCAGCCTTGGTCTCGGCGACGCCTTCGGTCACGGCTGGGTCGCCTCAGGCGTCTCTGGGGCTATCTCGGCCGGTCGGGCGGCGCTGGCCTCGGGCACATAGAGCCCAGTGATGAACCGCGCCCCAAGCCCCTCGACCCGGAAGCGCGCGCCGAACTCCTGGCAGGGGTCATTTTGCGCCGTGATCTGCCGAGGGGGCGCGCCCTCAGGGGTCATGGCGGCGGCCGCAGCGTCGGCGAAAGGCTCAACAAACTGCAGGGCGTCGCCGATGCGGCTCAAGGACGGGTTGTCGGTGCCGATGGCCGTCGCCGAGCGGCGCCAGACGATCGCCGCTATCTGCTCGCCCTGGGGCCCCAGCATTTCGGCCTCGGCGCTCAGTCCGCCCAGGGTTCCAGGCACCCGGACGCCAATGGGACCAGGAATGAAGAAGCCAGCGGCGGCCGACGCCGCAGATCCAGCGCGACCGGTGGGCACGACGTCGGTCACGGCGGCGCGGACCCGCGGAACTGACGCCCCGCCATCCCTGGCGGCGATCTCAAAACGCTCGGAAAGCTCAAAGCAGAGCTGGGCGTCGACCTCGCGCAGAATGGCGGTCTGCTCGTCTGGGGTCATCCAGGCCCGGGCCTCGGCCTGGGGGGCGAAGACGGTGGGCTCGATGCGCACGGCGCTGACAGCGGCGAGGGCGGCGGTGTCAGTGCGGTCAAGGGCGCCGGCCCGCACCATGTCGGTGCGCGGGGTCAGCCCCTCATAGGAGGACAGGAACTCGCCCTGCTGAGGCGAGCCGGCGCAGGCGGCCAGCACGAGCAGGAGGGCGGGGGCGGCGAGACGGGGGAGACTCTGAGTCATGTCGACCTTCAACGCGGAGGCCGGCCAGTGGCTCCGCCTAGCTCATGTACGCCGGCATCCAGCCTTCGTATGCATCGCGAAGTTGCGAAAGCGGCAGATCAAACAGATCAGTGACCGCCAGGGCTTCGCCCCCGGCTTGCCCGATCAATCGCGCTGGGACGCCTGCTGCGCGCGCGGCCGCCAGGATCGGCTCGGCCTCGGCGCTGGCCACGAGGTATCGGGCCTGGTCCTCGCCAAACAGTTCGGCATGGGCGGGCACGGCGCCCTCAAGGGTGAGGGAGGCGCCGACGCCGGACGCCAGGGCCATCTCCGCAACGGCGGCCACAAGCCCGCCGTCCGACAGGTCATGGACCACGGAGATCTGTTCGCCCTTGATCAGATCGCGCACAAAGTCGCCGACCTTGCGCTCCTGCGCCAGGTCCACCGGCGGCGGCGCCCCGTCCTCACGGCCGAGGACTTCGCGCAGATACATGCTGGCGCCGAGCGCGCCCCGGGTCTCGCCCAGCAGGACGAGGGCGTCGCCGGGCTTCAGGCTGGAGAAGTCGGCATGGCGGTCATAGTCGGCGATCAGGCCGACGGCGCCGACGGTGGGGGTCGGCGGAATAGCCTGGCCATTGGTCTCGTTATAGAGCGAGACATTGCCGCTCACGACCGGGAAGTCGAGCTCGCGGCAGGCCAGCGCCATGCCCTCGATGGCCCGGACGATCTGGCCCATGATCTCAGGGCGTTCAGGATTGCCGAAGTTCAGATTGTCGGTGATGGCGATGGGCGTGGCGCCCACGGCGGTCAGGTTGCGCCAGGCCTCGGCCACAGCCTGCTTGCCACCCTCGAAGGGGTCGTTCTGCACATAGCGCGGGGTGCAGTCAGAGGTGACGGCCAGGGCCTTCTTGGTCCCATGGACCCGCACGATGCCGGCGTCGGCGCCGGTGGCGGAGTCTTCCATGGTGTCGGCCATGACGTGGCGGTCGTACTGCTCCCAGATCCAGCGCTTGGACGCCATGTCGGGGCTGCCCATCAGCTGGCGAACAGCCGCGGCGTAGTCGGCGGGGGCCGGCACGTCGGCGGGGGCCAGATGCGGCTGAGCCTCGGGGGCGACCCAGGGGCGGTCATAGAGAGGCGCGTCGTCCGACAGGGGCGCCAGCGGCAGGTCGCAGACCACCTGGCCCTGGTGCTTCAGAACGATGCGGCCGGTGTCGGTGGTCTGACCGATGGTGGCGGCGTCCAGGCCCCACTTTTCGAAGATGCGCTGGCCGTCGGCCTCGCGGCCGGGCTTGAGGATGGCCAGCATCCGCTCCTGGCTCTCCGACAGCATCATCTCGTAGGCGCTCATGCCCTCTTCGCGCTGGGGCACGGCGTCCAGGTCGAGCTCGATGCCGACCCCGCCCTTNNGCGGCCACGGCGCCCGAGGCCATCAGCTCAAGCGTCGCCTCGATCAGCAGCTTCTCGGCGAAGGGGTCGCCGACCTGGACGGTGGGACGCTTTTCATCCGAGGCGTCGTCGAACTCAGCCGAGGCCATGGTGGCCCCATGGATGCCGTCGCGGCCGGTCTTGGAGCCGAAATAGACCACCGGCAGGCCAGGGCCAGGGGCGGCGGAATAGAAGATCTTGTCGGTTTCAGCCAAGCCCACGCACATGGCGTTGACCAGGATGTTGCCGTCATAACCGCGGTGGAAATTGGTCTCGCCCGCCACGGTGGGCACGCCCACGCAGTTGCCGTATCCGCCGATGCCGGCCACCACGCCCGACACCAGACGCTTGGTCTTAGGATGCGACGGATCGCCAAACCGCAGGGCGTTCAGCAGGGCCACGGGCCGCGCACCCATGGTGAAGACGTCACGCATGATGCCGCCGACGCCGGTCGCCGCGCCCTGATAGGGCTCGATATAGGAGGGGTGGTTGTGGCTCTCCATCTTGAAGACGCAGGCCTGACCATCGCCGATATCCACCACCCCGGCGTTCTCGCCCGGCCCCTGGATCACCCGGGGGCCCTTGGTGGGGAATTTGCCCAGGTGTTTGCGGCTCGACTTGTAGGAGCAGTGCTCGCTCCACATGACCGAAAAGACGCCCAGTTCCACGAGGTTCGGCTCGCGGTTCAGGCGCTTGAGGATCAGGTCATATTCCTCGGCCTTGAGGCCGAACTCGGCGGCCGTGTCGGCCAGGGATTTCGCGGGCGTAGCGGTCATGGCCGCCTTCTAGAGCGCGTTCCGACAAGTGGAAACCGGTTATCGGATGAAACGCGCGCAAGTCATGCAGGTTTGAGCGAGGTTTGCGACGCAGGGCGATAGGTTGGACTGCAAAACAAGTGCGCCGCGGAGGGGGGCTCCGCGGCGCGAGTTTCGGGGAGGCTGACGCCGATGAAGCGTCAGTTGAGGGCGAAGGTGGCGACCCGGCGGGGCTCCTCGGCCTGGCGACGGCGACCCAGTTCGCTGGCGATGATCACGCCGGCCAGCATGCCGTTCACCAGGCTCATGATGATGTGCACATCATCAAGTCGTGCCGCGGCGCGGATCTGCTCGGCGCTCAGGCCCATCTGCAGGCCATTGACCAGGACGTCATGGGTCGGAATGGCCGGGCCCAGCCACGGGGTGGCGTGAAGCACGACATAGAAGGCCGACAGACCCGCCGCGAGGTAGGCGCCGATCAGTCGCGTCTTGCCAATCAGCAGCATCACGAGCGCTGCAGCAGCCACCGCGCCCGCGACCCAGCGGACATATGGGTCCATGAAGCCAAGGCCCGAGAGCGCCTCGCTCCAGCCGAAGACCTGATGGACCTCGTAGCCGGCGATGAGTTTCGGATAGGCCCACATCCAGGCGATCAGGCCCGCCAGCATGAGGGCGCTGGTGACACTCCACATTCTGTTCAGCATGGCTTCTTCCCTTTCTCCGCCTCTGTTGGCGGTTGTGGGAACAGAAATGGCGCTGTGACGGGGCCTGTCATCGCCCCTGACGGCGATGGTTGTCATAAGCGGCAATCATGCTGCGAACGCACAATTTGTCATCTGAAGCTCATCGCGATCATTACGATTTCCAATGACGGTTTGGCTTGCTTATCCGCGAGCCCTTTGGCCAGATCGTCACTGCGGGCCGGGCCCCTCTGGCGATCATAGGGATCGCGATGTCGGACCGCAGCGGGCGCGTCCGGCTGCGAGAAGGGTCTGAAGGTCTCTCCCCCCCATCGACAGGTCGGCTTCCTTGGCCGGGCGCGCCCTCTACTATCGAGGAGCCCCAACATGGATCGGATACGTCTCTACCGCCTTCGCAACGAACACCGCCGCCTGGACAACGCTATCCGCCGCGAGGAATGCCTCGAGGCGCCCGATACGCCCAAGCTGCAGGATCTGAAGCGTCGCAGGCTCGCCCTGAAGGGTCAGATGTTCCTCGCAGAAGCGGGACTGTCTCCTGTACGCTTTTGAGGTCAAGGCCGGGGCGCAGAGCCCCGGCCCATTCCGCCGCCAGGCGGGCACAGTGCGCCGGACGAGGTAACAACAACATGTCGGAACGCCGGCGCTTCGAGACCCTTGATCTGGATCTCGTGCGAACCTTTGTGGCCATCGCCGAAGCGCAGAATTTCACCCGCGCCGGGGAACGGCTGGGCCTGACGCAGTCGGCGGTGAGCCTGCAGCTGCGTCGCCTCGAGACGACTCTTGGGACCAGCCTGTTCACCCGTGATCCTCGGCGGGTGGTGCTGACCACCCACGGGGAGGGCCTGCTGCCGCAGGCCCGGCGACTGCTGCGGCTCAATGACGAGATCGTCTCTGGCCTGCGGGGCGACGATCTGGCGGGCGAGGTGCGGCTGGGGGCGCCTGAGGACTTCGCAACTCTCTATCTGCCCGAGGTCTTGGGCGCCTTTGTGAGGGCCCACCCGCAGGTGGCCATGACGGTGACGTGCGATCTGACCCTTCGTCTGCTGGAGGGGTTGCGGGATGGGGCGTTCGACCTTGTCCTGGTCAAGCGCGAGCCCCTGGGCCCGGACATGGGCGTTCGAGTCTGGCGCGAGCCCCTGGTGTGGGTGGCGGCGGACGCCGCGGCGATGAACGACAGCGGGCCCATTCCTCTGGTGCTGGCGCCGTCCCCTTGCGTCTATCGAAAGCGGGCCATCGCGGCTTTGGAGGCCCGGGGGCGCCCCTGGCGTGCGGCCTATACGAGCCCCTCGCTGGCTGGTCAGCAGGCGGCGCTGCGGGCGGGGTTGGGCGCTACGGTCCTGCCGCGGGACATGGCGCCGCCGGACCTGGTGATCCTGGGCGAAGACAGCGGTCTGCCGCCCCTGGCGGACGCTGAAATCGCGCTGATGCGGCCCAGGGGCGCCATACCAGCCGCCGCCGAGCGCCTGGCTGAGCACATTCTGCAGGCGCTAGACCGCCGGACCCAGGCGCGAGGCTGATCTATCAAGATTGGACGGCGCGGACGCCAATTCGCCTGCGGCGCGAACCTGTCTGCATCCCAGGTTGACCCAGGTTAACCTTCAGCTGAACTATGGTTAACGCAACCTTGTCAGGCGCGGCATTACGTCCTAACAGGGAACCGTCAGCGTAGGGGGCTGATGGCCAATCGCCAGCCCTTGGATAGTCTCAACTGGGGATGGTTTTAATGCTCAAGACAGCGTCTTTGGCGGTGCTCGCGATCCTGGCCTCGGCCGGCGCGGCGAACGCCCAGTATCACCCGACATCGGCCCAGCCGACCTACCAGACCTGCCCCCCCACCCATCCGGGGCATCCGGGTCATACCGACTGCTACTGCTCGCAGGAGCACGTCTTCTATCATCCAGGCACCCCATGGAATGTGCGTCACACGGGTGGGCCGGCGATTCGCATTCATTCCCCGCCGGTCTATGTCCCGTCGGGCCGCATCGATATTCAGGGCCCGCCGATCTATGTGGAGGCGCCGCCCATCCGCGTCGCCCCGGCGCAGATCTACCTGCACGCCCCCGATGTGCGGGTGAAGCCGTCGCAGGTCACGGTGGAGCCGCCGCAGGTTCACATCGCGCCTTGCCCCGATGGCCGCGTGTGCGGCCCGGTCGCCCGGCCCTGATCGCCTGAGGTCAGACTTTCTCAACGGACAACGCCGTCGCCCATGGGGTGGCGGCGTTTTTCGTTTCAAGGCGCCCAAGCCTGTGTCGGGAGGTGGCCTTGTGGGCGGGGTTGCAACCGCAGCGTGGGCGCCTGCTTCAGTCCGCCGGCGCGCAGAACGCGCGGATCTCCCGCGCCAGGTCGAGATCGCCGCCCTCTAGCGCCACGCGGATGGCTTCGGGGCACTGATCCTTGGCCGCCAGTGTGGTGACCTCCAGACGCAAGGCCGCCTTGGCGTCGGCCTCGGCCTTCAGCGCCTTGGCTTCACGACGATCATCGGGGGTGCACAGCGACAGCCAGTTGGCCTGGGCGCACCGATGAATCAGCTTGGCCCGCCGTGCGGTTTCCCGGTCCGGGGCAGGGGCTGTCACGGTCTCCCGCACCGGCTGGTCAGGGGCGGCCGGCGCTGTCGCTGGCGCTTCCGGCCGATAGATGGCCTCCGGCACCCGGTAACGGCAGACCCAGCCCTCCGCCTCAAAGACACAGGACTGCAGGGTGGCCTGTCCCTCCTGGGCCAGCAGGGCGAGGGCGAATGCGAGGGCGATTGACACCGGTTCCAGACCTCATGCTCAGCGGCCGAAACGATACCATCATTGCCCCCTCCGCCCAAAGACGGCGGCCTCGGTAATCCTCAGGCGGACTGGTCGTCGCGGAAATAGGGCTCGACCTCGCCCTGGAGTTTTACGGTCACCGGATTGCCCTTGCGATCGAGGGTTTTGCCGACGGCCAGCCGCACCCAGCCCTCGCTGACGCAGTACTCGTCAACATTGTTCTTATCGACGCCCTTGAACCGGACCCCGACGCCGCGGGCCAGCACGGCTTCATCGTAGTGCGGGCTGTCGGGATTGGTGGCTAGGCGGTCGGGGGGCGTTTCAGTGGTCATGGTCGTCAGGCTCCAGCGATGGCGAGGTTCATAGGGCAGAACGGTCGTCTTCACAAAGCCTTCGCCCGGGGCGTGGCGCGCCCGGGTCCTGGCGGTAGATTGGATCTCGGACCACCATCAAAGGGCGAGCTGAATGTTGCGCCGCAACCTTGAGCCATGACCCTTAGCAAGGACTGGTGATCGATACCGGCCCCATCCTCCCCCCCTCCCCCGAGGGTGGGGCCGCCCCGGGGGGCCGCGTCGTAGTATGGCGCGGCCCCCTGTTCTCTTCTGATCAGATCCCCTGATCGCCCCAACTTCCGATGACGCCGCCTCCCAAAGGGTGCGGTGGGCCGCTGGAGACCCGAGATGAAATCGCTTCGCTTCGCCGACCTGTCCCTGGTGGTGAAAATGGCCCTCGCGCCGTTCTTCGCCGTGGTGATGCTGGCCCTGGTCACCGGCGGCGCCTTCTTCAGCCAGCAACAGCAGGCCCAGGCCCTCGACCGGATCGTCGAGGAGGACATGCGCGCTGGTCTGGAGCTAGCGGCGGTCTCCCGTCGCGTGGCGGTGGCCCACCTGAACATCTATCAGCTGCTGACCCGGCAGGCCGGCGCGGCTGACCCCTTCGCCGCCCCGGATTCCTCAGCCGAGCTCACAGCTCTGTTGGCTGAGGTCGAAGCCATCAAGGCTGATCTGGAGGCGCTGAAGCCGCGACTGCCGGTCGCCGAGCAGGCGCCGTTCACCGCGCTGGCCCAGGATCTGACCGACTATCGCGACGGGGTCGAGGTGGTCGGCTCCATGATGGCGGTGGACTTCGGCACGGCGGTGGCCTTCGTCCAGCCCTTCGAAGAACACTATGCCCGGATGACCCAGACCCTGGAGCAGGCGACCGCCGCCATCCAGGCCAACGCCGAGGCGCGCGCCGCCAAGAGCGCCGCCCAGGGGCAGCTGGCCGGTCGCATCTTTATGATTGGATCATTGCTCACCCTGCTGGCGGTGGCGGGGCTGTCGGTGGTGGTCATTCTCGGGGTGCGCCGGGCCATCGACGGGATCGCCGGCGCTGCGGAGGCTCTCGCCTCCGGCGACGCCGCCCAGGACCTCGACAGGCTTGAGCGTAGCGACGAGCTCGGAGCCATCGTGCGGGGTTTGCGAGTCTTCCAGGACAACCAGCGTCGTCTGGCGAGCCTGAATGAAGCCCAGCAGGCTAGCAGCCAGCGCGAGGCCGTCATGCGCGATCAGGTGGAGCTGGAGCGGGCCCAGGCCCAGGCCGCTCAGGCCGCGGTTGTCGAAGCCCTCGCTACGGGCCTGTCGCGCCTGTCCAACGGCGATCTTTCCCAGCGCCTGAACGACCCCTTCACCAGCGAGTACGAGCAGCTGCGCGCCGACTTCAACGCTGCGATGGCCAAACTGCAGGACGCCATGCGGGTGATCAGCGCCAATGTGACCCAGATCAGCTCTGGCGCCGACGAGATCGCCGGAGCCTCTGACGACCTGGCGCGGCGCACAGAGCAACAGGCCGCCAGCCTGGAGGAAACCGCTGCGGCCCTGGATGAAATCACCGCCACGGTGAAGAAATCCGCCGAAGGCGCGAGCCATGCCCGGACCGCCGTGGCCACCGCCCGCACCGGGGCTGGCGAGGGCGGCAAGGTGGTGGAGCAGGCCATCGCCGCCATGGGCGGGATCGAAAAGTCCTCCGCCGAGATCACCCAGATCATCGGGGTGATCGATGAGATCGCCTTCCAGACCAACCTGCTGGCCCTCAACGCCGGGGTCGAGGCCGCCCGTGCGGGTGACGCCGGCCGCGGCTTTGCGGTGGTGGCGTCCGAAGTCCGCGCGCTCGCCCAGCGCTCGGCTGATGCGGCCAAGGAAATCAAGGGCCTGATCAGCGCCTCGACTCAGCAGGTCGGCGCCGGCGTCGACCTGGTCGGCCGCACCGGGGCTGCCCTGCGCCAGATCGTCGTGCAGGTGGAGCAGATCGACGCCCTTGTGGGCGAGATCGCCGCCAGCGCCCAGGAGCAGGCTGTTGGGCTTAACGAGGTCAATGACGCGGTAAACCGCATGGATCAGGTGACCCAGCAGAACGCGGCCATGGTCGAAGAGGCCACCGCCGCTAGCCACGCCCTGCGTAGCGAGGCCTCAGAGCTCAGCCGGCTGGTGGGCGAGTTCCGTATCGACGCCGGGGCCGCCGCCAGCCGAGCTGCGCCGGCCGCTGCAGGCTCTCCCCGGCAGATGGTGGATCAGCTCCGCAAGGCCTACGGCTGATCGGCGCGGCGGCTGGCTGACTGTCCGGCCGCCTCGGTATCGGCCCTGAGTGGCGCCCGGTGCGCGGCCTCGGCAGAATGGCCCCATGCAGGATGAAGAACTGATCGCCCACCGCGCCGCCGCGGCCGCGCGCCGTCGCCTGGAGGCGCCTGGCGTGGCCGTCGGGATCACCGAAGACCTGATCAAGTCTCAGGTCCACGCCTTCTATGGTCAGGTGCGGGCCGATCCGATGCTCGGCCCGATCTTCGAGGCGAAGATCGAAGATTGGGACGAACATCTGGCCAAGCTGTGCGACTTCTGGTCCTCGGTGCTGCTGATGACTGGCCGGTTCAAGGGAGCCCCCATGCCCGCCCATGCCCGGCTGGTAGGAGTCGGCGCCGGCCATTTCGAGCATTGGCTGGAGATCTGGCGGACCACGGCGCGGGACATCTGCCCACCCGCGGCGGCTGATATGTTCATCGCGCGGGCCGAGATGATCGCCCGCAGCCTGCAGATGGGCATGGCCGTGGCCCGGGGCGAACTGCCGCCCCTACGCTCAGCGCCGCTCGCCTAGACCGATCAGCACAGCGGCCGGCAGGATCAGAACCCCAGCCAGGACAAAGGGCGCCCAGGTCCCGACACCTGAGAACAGGAAGCCCGCCATCACCGGGCCCAGGACCCGGGCTGCGGCGCTGGAGGCGTTGTTAGCCCCCAGGGTCTCCCCCTGGCGTCCGGCCGGTGCGGCCCGGGAGATCAGGGACGAGGTGGCCGGCTGGCTGGTGGTGTGACCGATCACCAGCACAATCATCAGGATGATAGCCACGGTGACCGGCGGCCCCAGGGCCTCCAGGAACAGGAAGATGGCGGTGACGGTCAGGCCGATCAGGACCGTAGGTCGCTCACCGATCTTCTGCACCGCCCAGCCCGCCAGGATGCCCTGACTGGTGGCCGCCGCCACGCCGGTGAGCGCCATGACGAAACCGATCATCTTCGGGTCCCAGCCATACTCCGCCGCCCCCCAGAGGCCAAAGATCGACCACATGGCCGAGAACCCGGCGAAGGAGAGGAAGGTGCCGCCCATCAGTCGGCGCAGGGTCGGATCGCGCAGGGTCTGGGCCAGGGCCTGAAGGGGGCCAGGCCGCTGGGCGCCGGCGGCGGCCCGGGTGCGGCTTTCGCGCACGAAGACCGCCGCACCGGCCGCGCCGGCCAGGCAGAGGGCCGCAGCCGTCAGCAGGGGCGGCTGAAAGCCCGCGGCGCCCAGCTCGGGGCGCGCCAAGAGGCCGCCGAGCAGGGGTCCCACCACGAACCCGATGCCGAAGGCCGAACCGATGAGACCCAGCCGCCCGGCCAGCTTCTCTGGCGGCGTCACATCGACGATATAGCCCTGGATGGTCGAGATATTGCCGCTGAACACGCCGGCCACGGCGCGGGCGGCGACCGCGAACCAGATGTTGGGCGCAAAGGCCAGGGCCACATAGCCCAGCGCCGCCATCAGGATGGTGCCGAGGATCACCGGCTTGCGGCCAATCCGGTCCGACAGCCGCCCCCAGATCAGCTCGCCAAAGAACTGGCCCGCAGCGAACACGGCGAACATCAGGGTCACCTGCCAGGCGGTGGCCGAGAAGACGACAGCGTAGAAGGGAAGCAGCGGGATCACCACCCCAAAGCCGATCAGGCTCAGGAACACCACCCCCATCAATACCGGCACAGCCAGTGCGCTGGGGGGCGTTACGGTGGTCTTGGACTGCGACA
The DNA here is from genome assembly GCA_002441055.1 of Caulobacteraceae bacterium UBA6225. Classification (GTDB taxonomy): domain Bacteria; phylum Pseudomonadota; class Alphaproteobacteria; order Caulobacterales; family Caulobacteraceae; genus Phenylobacterium. The sequence goes on from DJWR01000231.1 coordinate 16,978, forward strand.
TGGGGAGCCCATAGCCCGCCAGGGGAGCGAGGGCCATAGGTGGCTCAGTGAGATGGGGCTGCGGTGTCGAGCCACCCCATCCTGAGCGCGCTT
>DJWR01000040.1 GCA_002441055.1 Caulobacteraceae bacterium UBA6225
AATCCCGGCCGTTACCAGGCCTATAAGGTCGGCTGCGGGCGGGAACGGGCGATCAAGGCCGTATGGGCAGGCCGGTGACCGGGTCTCGAGGCTGAGGCGCGAAGCCCTCCCCGACAAAGATTTCGGCCCGTCGGCTCCGTTCGCCGTCCAGCCAGACATTGACGAACTCGGTCTCGCCGGTCCTTGCGAAATCGGCCTTCATCTCCGGCGTGAAGTCCGGCTCCAGGCTGAGCGCCAGGATCCGCTCCCCATCATCTTCCCTCAGGGGCGCTTCGGCTTCCGCCTGGTTCTGTGGATGGGCGGTGCGCACCCACATACGCAGGGGCGCCGCATCGGGGCGGGCGAAATAGTCCCGGCCATAATAGGCTGCGGCGTTGAACATGAACCGGTCGTCCACGGCGATGGCGCTCGCCCGCAGATCATGCATGGCCCGGTCGGTCAGCGCCTCGGTCATCTGCGACCAGCCCTTGGCCCGCTTGAAGCCGTTGGCCATGCCCGCCCGCTCGGCCAGGTCTGGCGAGATGACGAAGGCCAGGAAGGCTGCGGCGACGACCCCCTGGGTGGCCAGGGCGGCGATGAACCACCCCTTGGCCCGCCAGCGCAGCAGCCAGGCGGTGACCAGGATCGCCCCGGCGCCATAGCCCGCCGCGGTCCAGTTGGCGTTGGCCCGGCTGAGCAGGGCCTGGAATGTGACGATGAGGAAGGGGGGCAGGGCGAAACAGAGCAGGGTGATGTCCGCGGCCGTCAGTCGACGCCGCCAGGCCAGTAGGACCGCCCCGCCCACCAGAACCGCGAACGGGATAGGACCGAAGACCCCGAACTGCGAGACCAGGAAGTCCAGCATCTCCCGGGGATGAAACAGGTCGCCCGGGCTCCAGTTGGCGTTGGCCGCCGTGTGCTGAACGGTGGAGAAGCCATGCCGGGCGTTCCAGATCAGGTTGGGCGCCATGACCAGAAGGGTCGCCCCGGCGCCCGCGGCGATCATCGGCGGGGTCCACACCCGCCGGGCCTCCCGGCTGAGGGCCAGATGCAGGCCGACCCCGATCAGGGCGTAGATGGCCGCATACTTCGACAGGAAGGCCAGACCCAGCAGCGCCCCGGCCCCAGCGGCTGCGACCCATCGCCGCCGTTCCTCCGCCTGCGGAAGATAAACATAGATCGCCAGCGCCCAGATGAGCGCCGCCAGCAGGGGGGCGTCGGTGGCCACCACGGCCGAGGACAGCTGAACCCCCGGCATCAGGTGATAGAGGGCGCAGGCCGCCAGGGCCGTCTCGGCGCCATACAGTCGTCTGGCCACCATGAAGACGCCCAGAGCCGTGGCCCCCTGGAACAGGGGGGCCGACAGCCGCACGAACGGCTCGGCGTCGCTGCCCAGCGTCGTCGCCCAGATGGCCCAGGCCACCATGGGGGGCTTTGAAAAATAACCGAAATCCAGCGTCCGCGACCATAGCCAGTACTGGGCCTCGTCCGGATAGAGCTCCAGCGGCGTGATGAAGATCGCCGCCAGCCGCGCCGCCGTCAGGGCGACGGTGATCCAAAGGGCCATCCGCCAGGCGGCCATGGCGGGATCGGCGGGCATGGGCGAGGCGGCGTTGGACAAGGATCAGCTCCCGAAACGGTGCGGACGTTTGCTCGCCCAGGAGGCGCTGTAAAGGCCTCGGCGCCCATCAGTGTGGCGCCGCAACAACAGGTCGGCCCCGTCATAAATCCATCACCTACAAGTGGCTCAGTTGCCTGTATAGAGCGCCGGACTCGGGGCGATTGTGCGTAAGCCCGCTCCGGGGCTCGATGGAGAGGGGAAATCTCACAATGACTTCTATGAAGCGGCTCGCCGGCGGCGCAGCTCTTACGGCGCTCGTCTGCGCCATGGGCAGCGCGGTCTACGCGCAGGAAACCACCGCGGCGATCCGCGGTGAAGTGATCACCGAGGCGGGGGCCCCGGTCGGAAACGCGACCATCACCGTGGTCCACACCCCGTCCAACACGCGCTCGATGACCTCGACCAACGCCCAGGGCGTGTTCGACGCCCGCGGCCTGCGCGTCGGTGGTCCGTACACCATCACGGTGGAAGCGCCCGGCTTCGGCCAGCGGACTCAGGAAAACCTGTTCCTGACCCTGGGCGAAACCACCCGCCTGAGCTTCGATCTCTTCTCGGAAGTCTCCGAACTGGTCGTCACCGCGACCCCGGGCGAGGCCAGCACCGGCGTCCGTCGGGTGCTCGACGAAACCGCCATTGAAAGCGTCGTTTCGGTGTCGCGCGACATTCGCGACCTGGCCCGCCGCAGCCCGCTGGTCACCCAGAACACCCGGGGCGACGGCGGCATCTCCATCGCCGGCTCCAACCCTCGGAACAACCGCATCACCATCGACGGCGCCCAGGCTCAGGACGACTTCGGCCTGAACACCGGCGGCACGCCCACCCGCCGCGGCCCGATCTCGCTGGACGCGGTTGAACAGTTCACCGTCGACGCCGTTCCCGTCGATGTTGAAAACGGCGACTTCTCCGGCGGCGCGCTCGACGTCGTGCTGAAGTCCGGCGGCAATGATTTCAGCGGAAGCCTGTTCCTCAACTATCTGAACGACGGCATGGTCGGCCGCTCGATCCGCGGCAATGACGTCTCGTCGGCGATCACTCAGAACAACTGGGGCGCCTTCCTCTCGGGCCCCATCTGGCAGGACCGCGTGTTCTTCGCGGCCTCCTATGAGATCTACGAGACCAGCGACACCACCTCCACCGGCCCTGAGGGCGCGGGCTTCGCCAACTCCGTGCGCGGCGTCAATCAGGCCCTGATCGACCAGGTCACCGGCATTTTCGACACCAACTACGCCAGCGATTTTGACGTCGGAACCATCGCCCGCACCAAGCCGATCCTGGACGAGAAGTACTCCTTCAAGATCGACGCGAACCTCAGCGATCGTCACCGTCTGGCCCTGACCGCGCGCTACGCCCTGTCGGAGCTCTATTCCCGGACCAACATCACCACGTCTTCGGCGGGCCTCGACTCGCAGTGGTACCTGACCGGCGAAGAGGACTACTCCTACACCGGCGAACTGAACTCGGACTGGACCGACACCTTCTCGACCCAGCTGCGCGTCACCATGCGCGACTATGAGCGTCGCCAGCTGCCGCCGTCGGGTCAGGAGTTCTCCCACGTCCAGGTCTGCCTTGCGCCGACCAGCGGCGGCTCCCTGACCAGCTGCGATCTGGCCGGCCAGTCGAACCCCTCGCTCCTGCAGTTCGGCCCCGACCAGTTCCGTCACGCCAACGAGCTGGCGACCGACAACCTGACCGTTCAGCTGAAGGCTGAATGGGCTCTGGGCGACCATCTGCTGAAGTTCGGCGCGTCGTCGCAGACCCAGGAGATCGTCAACGTCTTCATCCCGACCCAGGACGGCATCTACTACTTCGACTCGATCGCCGACTTCGCGGCCGGTCGCGCCAACCGCCTGGGCTACACCGACGCCATCGGCGGTCGCACGACCAGCGACGCCGCCGCGGCCCTGACCTACCGGCTGAACTCGGTGTTCTTCCAGGACACCCTGGACATCACCCCCGATGTGACCGTCTCGGCCGGTCTGCGCTACGACTGGTACACCAACGACGACCCGCCGCCGCTCAACACTGACTTCCTGGCGCGCAACGGCTTCTCCAACCAGCAGACCTATGACGGCATGAGCGTCCTCATGCCCCGCTTCTCGGTGGATTGGCGCGCATCTGACCGCCTGAACGTCCGTATCGGCGGTGGTCTGTTCTCCGGCGGCGTGCCGGACGTTCTGGCCTCCAACCCCTACGGCGGCGGCGCGGGCTTCCTGACCTCCGGCGTGGTGTTCGAGCGCAATGCCGACGGCACCTTCCGTGAAACCACCGGGACCCCGGGCTTCAACCAGGCGATCGGCGCTTCGGCCCTGAATGTCGCCCTGAACAACGCCCGCAGCTTCTATGACATTCCGGCCGATGTCCGGGCCTTCCAGGGCGGCGCCAACGCCTCGCCGACCACGGAAGTCGCCGCCTTCGCTCCCGGTCTCCAGTTCCCGTCGGAGTGGAAGCTGTTCCTGAACGCCCAGTATGAACTCTGGGACGGCTGGAACCTGGGTCTCGACGTCGTCGCTTCTCAGGCGCGGAATGGCATCTACATCCGCGACACCCGCGCCACCCCGCTGGTCGTCAATGGCGTAACCCAGTTCACCCCCGATGGCCGCATCCGTTATGACGGCATCGGTGGCTCGGCGGCTCAGCGCGCTGCGGCCGGCATCACTTCGCAGAACCCTGGTTCGGCCCGCGACCTGGTGACCTACAACACCGACAAGGGTCAAGGTCTGGTGGCGGCCGTCTCCCTGCAGAAGACCTTTGACTTCGGTCTCGACGTGGTCGGCAGCTACACCTACCAGGACATCGACGACTTCGCGTCCTCGTTCCGGTTCAGCTCCACCCAGAGCTCGATGTATCAGTCTCCGGCGGGGCAGGACCCCAACGAGCCGGCCTACGGGTCGTCCTACGAGGAGATCGAACACAGCTTCAAGTTCCAGGCGAGCTATGCCCGGTCCTTCCTGTGGGATCTGGAAACCCGCGCCACCCTGTTCGCTGAAAAGCGCTCGGGTCGCGGCACCACCTTCGTGATGAGCGACGCCACCGGCGGCCGTAGCCCGGTCTTCGGTGTTAACCGCGGCTCCAACCATCTGCTCTATGTGCCGGACATGTCGGGCAATGGCGGGGCCAGCGGTCTCGACTATGGTCTGGTCCGGTTCGCCGATGCTTCGACCCGGGACAACTTCATCAAGGCGGTCCAGCAGTTTGGCCTCCCGCAGGACCAGATTGTGCCGAAGGGCTTCTATCAGAACGACGACATCCACATCGTCGACCTGCAGCTCAGCCAGGAACTGCCCTCCTACTTCGCCGGTCATAAGTTCCGCGTCGTTCTGGACATGCAGAACGTCCTGAACATGCTGAACGACGAGTGGGGCATCGTCGAAGAATATACCGACGTGAACTCCCTGGTTCGGGTCAACTGCGCCAATGCGGCTGGCGCTGCGGTGGCTTCGGGCGACCCCTCCTGCGCTCGTTATCGCTACTCCAGCTTCAGCG
>DJWR01000201.1:0-14914 GCA_002441055.1 Caulobacteraceae bacterium UBA6225
TGGGCGCCTATGGACAGTCGCGCCTGCGCGAGCTGTTCGTCGGCTCCACCACCACGGCCATGGTGCGGACCGGCAAGGTTCCGGTGCTGCTGTTCCGCTGAGACGCCTCTGATCCTCAGGGGGCCAGATATTGAAACCTCGGCCGTCCATCGCCAGATAATTGTCAACCGGAGGACTCGCGCCATCCCTAGGGCGGGTCTTTCGGGGAGTCGCTTGATGACGAGGACTCGAGGACAGATGACCCGGACGATCGTATTCGACAGCCCCTTCCTGCTGGGCTTTGAACATACCCGCGCCCGCATCGAGCGGGCCGCCAAGGCCGCCGCGGAGGCCTATCCGCCCTACAACGTAGAAGACTGCGGCGAAGGTCGCCTGCGCATCACCCTGGCCGTGGCCGGCTTCACCCCCGATCAGCTCCACGTGAATGTCGAGGACCGCCAGCTGGTCATCGCCGGATCGCGCAAGGACGACGCCGGCAAGGACGAGGACGCCTATCTGCACCGGGGCATCGCCGCCCGGGGCTTCCTGCGCACCTTCGTGCTGGCCGACGGCATGGTTGTGGAGGGCGCCACCCTGGAGCACGGCCTGCTGCACATCGATCTGGCCCGCCCCGAGCCCGAGACGGTGGTCAAGCGCATCCCCATCCGAACCGCGGGATGAGCTGACAACCCTCGCCCCGGTCCCTCAATCCTAGCGGCCGGCCCCTGTGGCGGCCGAGCAGACGTCAGGCGTCCGGCGAAACCGGCCTGCGCCCGGCGCGTTGCAAACCTATGGAGGTGGTCATCATGACACCGATCTTATCGACTGAAGCTTTCGCCGCCCTGGGCGCTCCGGACCTCGTCTATGTCCGCCCGGTCAAGGCCGCGGAAATCCTGGCCACCGTCCCCGTTCAGGGCGAGGCCATGCATCTGGACCTCAATCCTGACCAGACCTTCTATGCGGTCCATCGGGCCGACGGCGAGCGTCTGGCGGTGCTCACTGACCGCAATGCGGCCATGGCCGCGGCCCTGGCCCACGAGCTGGCGCCCGTCTCGGTCCATTGAGACCTGCCTGAAGCCTGAAAGTCGAAGGCCCTCCCGCGGCTCAGGCCGCGGAGGGCGCCGATTCCTGAACCAGTAGCGCGTGCAGGGCGTCAGGGGTCCGGGCCTGGCGCAGATGCTCCCGCAGATCGGCATTGCGCAGCATGCGCGAAACCCGGGCAAGCGCGCGCAGGTGCTCGGTTCCCGCCTCCGGAGGCGCCAGGAGGGCGAAGATGAGGTCGGCGGGCTGATCGTCGATGGATTCGAAAGCCACTGGCTGCTCGACCCGAAGGAAGACCCCACGAATTCGGTCCAACCCCTCGATCCGCGCATGGGGCACGGCGACCCCATGGCCAATGCCGGTGGAGCCCGCCTGCTCGCGCTCGGCCAGGGCGTCCAGCACGGCGCTGGCCTCCAGGTCAAAGTTGCGGGCGGCCAGCTCGGCCAGGTGGGCCAGGATCTGACGCTTGTCCGTCGCACTTACGCGCAGCGCGATGGCGCCGCGATCCAGAATATCGCCGATCTGCATGCTTGCTTCGGAAAGCCTGTTCTACGGGTCCGAACCTGCACGGTTCGCGGCGAGGGGAGAGCCCCGACGGGGCCGCCTTCAGGCGGCGCCGTTGGAGCCCGATCCGTTCACCGGCTTCGTGCGCTCGGGATCAATCCAGCCGATATTCCCATCGGGCCGGCGATATACCACGGACAAACCGCCATGCGCGGCGTTCCTGAACACGATTGTTTGAGCGCCGGTCATATCCAGCTCAAGCACCGCCATGGAAACCGTCATTTCACGGATCGGCCGCTCGGTTTCGGCGATGACCATGGCGGCTGGCGCGCCATCGGCGCCCTGGCCCGCATCGTCATCCCAATCGGGCTCGTCCTCGCCTTCGGGCGTGCGCAGCACGAAGTAGGACGCCGTCTCGGCCTGTTTGGCGAGCGCCTGCTGGTGATGATCCTTCAGCCGCCGCTTGTAGCGACGGACCCGGGTCTCGATCTTCTGCAGGGCGGAGTCGAAGGCCGTGTGGGCGTCCGTCCCAGTGCCCTGGCTCTGAAGCTGCTGCCCCGAGGCCAGGGTCAGGGCGCAATCCACCTTGAAAGTGTAGCCCTCGCGACTGACGACAACATCGGCCCCGCCGCCCGCGCGGTCGATATATTTGCCAATGCTGCTGGTGAGTTCGTCGGTGACCCGCAAACGCAGGGCCTCTCCGACATCGACGTGTTTGCCGGTGACTTGGACTTGCATAACCTCAACAACGCGCCTGTCTCGGGTTGGTGTCAAGTCCGTCAGAGACCGCTCATCGCTGTGATGAAAAGACTGTGGATAAGGCCAGCCGCCAGGGCGAGAATCCCCAGACTGACCCCTGTGACGGCGTAGCCCGCCAGGGCGAAAACCCCGTCCCGCTGAAGCAGGGCCAGGGCGAACAGGCTGATCGCCACAGCCGGCAGCAGATTGCCCAGGGGCAGCGGCAACATCAGCACGAAGGCCAGGACCGTACAGCAGACGCCGATCAGCCGATCGCCGACCGGGCCAAACAGAAAGGTCAGCCGGGCGGTGGACACCCGCTCGACCCGCTCCACCCAGGGAATCAGCTTGAGAAACGCCCCGCGCAGGCCCTCCATGTCCAGGCGCCGGCGGCGCAGCCCCCCCGGCATCCAGGGGCTCGCCACCCCCAAGGCCAGCTGCGGGGCAAACAGCAACAGGGGCGCCCCCAGGAAGGTTGATGATCCTGGCGGCAGGGGCAGCAGGTTGGGGGCCGCAAACAGGAACAGCAGCGCCCCGAACGACCGACGGCCAAATCGGCCCACGAGGGTCCCCACATCCTCAGTGGCGTGGGACAGGTCGCGGAGCTCCCGGAGAATTTCCGAGAGACACATGCGCCGCTCCGGCTCGGGGTTCGCCATGCTCATGGGGCTGGGGTATGGCCGCCGCCGACGCATTGGGCAAATCATCGGCGATCCCAGACGACTTTACAGCGCAGCCCTCAGGGCCTATCGGGACCGGATGCTGCATCATGCCGCCATGACCATGATTATTAAAACCACTGCGCTTGCGGGCGCAGGGGTCTGGTCGTGGCTGCCCGCAGCCGACTGACGATCCCTGCTTGACCCCGCCGGAAGGATGGGGTCGGCCAAGGAAAGCCAGCCTCCCTCCGGCCAGACCCGGAGGCTCCCATGCCGCAGTCCCTCGCCCTGTCCCAGGCCCGTCCGGCCCCGGCCAAGACCGCCGCGTCGCGGCCGTTGACGGTGGCCATTGTCGGCGCCACCGGCGCCGTGGGCGCCGAGCTGATCGGTTGTCTGGAGCGCCGGAACTTTCCCGTGAAGGGGCTTCGGCTGCTGGCCTCTCCCCGCTCGGCTGGAACAGTCCTGACCTTCCGGGGCGCGCCGGTGACCGTCCAGGCCCTGGATGAGGCCAGTTTCGAGGGCGTCGATCTCGCCTTCTTCTCCGCTGGGGCGACCCTGTCGCGTCGATATGCACCGATCGCGGTCGCGGCCGGGGCCTGGGTGGTGGACAATTCCTCAGCCTTCCGCATGGACCCCGACACCCCCCTGGTGACGCCCGAGGTCAATGGCTGGCGACTTGGAGAGATGGACGGCCGGCTGGTGGCCAACCCCAACTGCGTGGCGGCCATCGCCGCGGTGGTCCTGGCGCCTCTGCATGCCCGGCGGCTGGTCGTCCGGCTGATCGGCTCCACCTATCAGGCCGCTTCAGGCGCCGGGGCTGCGGCCATGGCCGAGCTGCGCGAGGCCACCGCCGCGGCTCTCGCCGGCCAGGCCTATCCGCCGCGGGTCTTGTCTCATCCCTACGCCTTCAACCTGTTCAGCCACGACGCCGCCATCGATCCGGAGACCGGCTACAATGGCGAGGAGCTGAAGGTGATGGCCGAGCTCCGCCGCCTGCTGGGCGCCGCCGACCTGCCGGCCAGCTTCACCTGTATCCGGGTGCCGACCCTGCGGGCCCACGCCATGGCCCTGACCGTGCGGTTCGCTGAACCGGTGAGCGTGGCCGAGGCCAGGTCCTGGCTCTCGGCGGCCGACGGTGTCCGGGTGGTGGACGACCAGGGCGCCAACCATTTCCCCATGCCAGTTGAGGCGCAGGGCCAGGATGATGTGCTGGTGGGGCGGATCCGCAGGGACCTGTCCGACCCCTCGGGCCGCAGCCTGTCGCTGTTCGTGGCCGGCGATCAGTTGCTGAAGGGCGCGGCGCTTAACGCGGTCCAGATCGCCGAGGCCCTGAGAACGACAGGACGGATCTAGACCGCTTCCTTCATCGCCCGTCGGCGCTCCACCGAGGAGGGAATCCGCATGGCTTCCCGATATTTGGCCACGGTGCGGCGGGCGATATCGATCCCGCCGGCCTTGAGGATTTCCACAATCTGGTCGTCGGAATGAACGTCGGCGCCCTGGGCTTCGGCGTCGATCAGCTGCTTGATCCTGTGGCGGACGCTCTCGGCCGAGTGGGCCTCCCCGCCCGACGATGAGGCGATGGAGGAGGTGAAGAAGAACTTCAGCTCAAACAGGCCCCGGGGCGTGGCGATGTATTTGTTCGACGTCACCCGGCTGACCGTGGATTCGTGCATGCCGATGGCCTCGGCGACGGTCTTCAGGTTCAGCGGCCGCAGGTGTTCGACCCCATAGGCCAGGAAGCCGTCCTGCTGGCGGACGATCTCGCTGGCCACCTTGAGGATGGTCTTGGCGCGCTGATCAAGGCTGCGCACCAGCCAGTTGGCCGTGGCCAGACAGTCGGCGACGAAGGTCTTTTCCTGGTCTGAGCGGGCGCCGCCGGACACCTTGGCGTGATAGCGCTGGTCCACCAGCAGGCGCGGCAGAGTGTCGCTGTTCAGCTCCACCAGCCAAAGACCACCTGGCCCCTCGCGGACGAAGACGTCTGGCGAGACCGGCTGGCTGGGTTCGCCGCCGAAAGCCGCCCCGGGCCGTGGGGTGAGGGCGCGCAGCTCGGCGAGCATGTCGCGCAGATCCTCGTCATCCACCCCGCAGACCCGCTTCAGCCCCGCCATGTCTCGGCGGGTCAGCAGGTCAAGATTGTCCAGGAGCGCCGACATGGCCGGGTCACAGCGGTCACGCTCGATCAGTTGAAGGCGCAGGCACTCGGCAACATCCCGGGCGAAGACGCCGGTGGGCTCCAGCCCCTGCAGGCGCGTCAGCACCCCCTCCACCAGGCCGATCTCGCACCCCAGCCGCGCGGCCGTTTCCGCCAGGTCCAGGCGCAGGTAGCCACCCTCGTCCACGCCGTCGATGAGCACAGCGGCCACGGCGGCCTCGGCCGGCTTGAAGCCCAGCAGGGCCGCCTGGTCGGTCAGATATTCAGCCAGACTCTTTTCATGGGCGGCCAGGCCGTCGAGGCCGTCCCCGTCGCCCTCAAAGCTTCCGCCCTTGCCAGCCTTGGACCAGTCGATGGCGCCGCCGGCCTCGCCAGCCTCGTTCCCGTCGCCAGTGGCCCGCTCGCCCGGCGAGACGTCGTCATGGGCGGCGTCCAGGTCGCTTTGGGCCGAACCGGCGCCGACCTCGTCCAGGGCAGCTTCGGCCCGGGCCTCGCCTGCGCCGTCGGCGACCTCGGGGGCGGGCTCAGCCTCCCCCTCATCGCGAGCCAGCAGAGGATTGCGCTCAAGCTCGCCCTCGACATAGGCCTCCAGCTCAAGGTTCGACAGTTGCAGCAGCTTGATCGCCTGCTGCAGCTGGGGGGTGATGACCAGCCCCTGTCCCTGACGGATCTCGAGTCGCGCGCTGAGCGCCAAGGTTCAGCCCTCCTGGCCTGCTTCTTGCTGGCAAGGCTAGACGGCCATCCCACACCGATTGGTTAACTCCGCCCCGGGCGACGACATTTCCGCTCAGCGGTTTCAGACGCCCGCCTTCGCGTGCTAGGCGCATTCCCTCAGAACACGAGTTTCATAAGGGAAGACGCCATGTCCGAATCTGCGCCCCTGCGCCCCGAAACCCTGGTCATTCACGCCGGAGCCACCCCTGATCCGGTGACCAAGGCGAGGATCACCCCGATCTATCAGACCACCTCCTATGTGTTTGACGACGCCGACCATGCCGCGGCCCTGTTCAACCTGGAGGCCGGAGGCAATATCTATTCGCGCCTGGGCAATCCCACCGCAGGCGTTCTGGAAGCCCGACTGGCGACGCTCGAGGGCGGGGTCGCGGCGCTGGCCGTGGCAAGTGGCCACTCGGCCCAGCTGCTGGTCTTCCACACCCTGATGGAGCCGGGCTGCAACATCGTGGCCTCGCGCAAGCTCTATGGCGGCTCGATCACCCAGCTGAGCCAGAGCTTCAAGCGCATGGGCTGGGGCGTCACCTTCGTCGAAGAGCTGGAGCCCGAGGCCTTCGCCCGCGCCATCAACGACAAGACCCGGGCTGTCTTTATCGAGTCCATCGCTAATCCGGGCGGCGTGGTCATGGACATCGCCGGCATCGCCGAGGTCGCCCATGCCGCAGGCGTGCCCCTGGTGGTCGATAATACGCTCGCCACCCCCTATCTCTGCCGCCCCCTGGACCACGGGGCCGACATCGTCGTCCACTCCCTGACCAAGTTCCTGGGCGGCCATGGCAACTCCATCGGCGGCGCCATCATCGACGGCGGCAAGTTCGACTGGACCAGCGGCCATTGGCCCAACCTCAGCGCCCCCAATCCCAGCTATCATGGCAAGGTCTTCACCGACGCCTTCGGACCGGCCGCCTTCGTGGTCGCCTGCCGGGCGCTGGGCCTGCGGGACCTGGGGCCAGCCATCTCGCCCTTCAACGCCTTCATGATCCTGACCGGCATCGAGACCCTGGCCCTGCGGATGGAGCGCCACTGCGCCAACGCCCAGAAGGTCGCTGAGTGGCTGAAGGCCCATCCCAAGGTGGCCTGGGTCTCCTATGGGGGCCTGCCTGGCGACCCGAGCCATGAGCGGGCCAAGCGCTATGCGCCCAAGGGCGCCGGCGCGGTCTTCACCTTCGGCCTCAAGGACGGCTACGCCGCCGGCGCCGGACCCGACGTCGTCCGCCTGTCGGTGGGTCTGGAGCATGTGGACGACATCATCGCCGACCTGGACCAGGCCCTGGCTGGTCTCTGAATGGGGAAGGGGCGGTCGGCTGTGGTGCGACCGCCCTCGTCCTTCGAGGCCCTGCCGACGCAGGGCGCCTCAGGATCAGGACGGAATGAAAGGCCTCACCCGCCTCCCTCGTAATGAGGTGCGAGCAAGGCGAGCTTCGAAGGACGCAAGGTCTGACCGCGGTCAGCCCCCGAAGCTGTCGCCCAGATAGACCCGGCGAACTTCCGGATTGTCGATGATCTCGGCCGGGGATCCCTCGAACAGCAACTCGCCCGCATGGATGATCGCGGCCCGGTCGATGATGTCCAGCGTCTCGCGGACNNTCGCGGACATTGTGGTCGGTGATCAGGATGCCGATGCCCCGGCCCTTCAGATAGCTGATGACCTCGCGGATATCGGCGATGGCCAAGGGGTCGATCCCGGCGAACGGTTCGTCCAGCAGCATGAAGGATGGCTCGCTGGCCAGCGCCCGGGCGATCTCCACCCTGCGTCGCTCGCCGCCAGACAGGGAGATGGCCGGCGCGTCACGCAGGTGCTCGATGTGAAGTTCCTGCAGCAGCTGGTTGACGGTTTCCCGGGCCTTGGCCCCGTCCCGTTCTCGCAGCTCCACCACCGCCATGACGTTCTGCGCCACCGTCATGCCGCGGAAGATCGACGTCTCCTGCGGCAGATAGCCCAGGCCCATCCGGGCGCGCTGATACATGGGCTGGGCGGTGATGTTCTCGCCGTCCAGATAGATGGCCCCATAGTCAGCGGCGATCAGGCCGGTGATCATGTAGAAACAGGTGGTCTTGCCCGCACCGTTGGGACCGAGCAGACCGGCCACCTCGCCCCGGGCCAGCCGCAGGGACACGCCCTTGACCACCGGGCGGCCTCGATAGGACTTGCCGATATTGTCGACCACCAGGCCATCGCCCGGCGCGAGGCCCGGGCTCGCCGCCGCCTGGGGTTTGTCGAGCACCTTGCCGGCCCCTAACGCTTGGCCGCAGGCTGACCCTGCGTCTGGTTGGGATAGAAGACCCCGCGCACCCGCCCTGGCGTGCCGGCGCCCTTGGCGCTGGTCTCCATCTGGGCCTGACCGGTGGCCACCTGGATCACCAGCCGCTCCCCCCGCAGGACGTTCTTGCCCTGGGCGGCGACCACGTCGCCGGTCATGGTGATGGTGTCGCTGGCCGCGTCATAGACCGCCGCATTGGCCCGCACCCGCTGGGCCGGCGTCACGTAATAGACCGACCCCTGGGCGTCGAGGCCCTGGAGTTCGCCGCAGGAGGACTCCGCCCCCGTGCGCGCCGGGCGGGCGGCGGCGTAGCGGATCGTCAGCACGTCAGCACGCAACCGGGAATTGTCCTGCAGGGCTTCAGCCGACCCGCGCCAGATGGCCAGACAGCGGGCGTTGATCACCTCAAGCTCATCAGCGGTGATATCCACCGGCGCATTGGAGCCCGCCGCCAGCTGGGCCTGGGCGGGAGCAGCCGGGACAGCCAGGAGGGCGGCCGCCAGCGCCAGGGCCGACAGGGGCGTCCGCGCGCAGGCTGCGGGGAGATACTTCATCTGAGGACGCCTCTTTCGCATCAACGCGGCGCGTTCTGAGTGATTGAGCCGCTCACGCCGCCTTTAAAGACCATGCGCTGGCCGTTGTCGTACACGCCATAGGACTTTGCACGAATTTCTCCAAGGGGGCCGGACCCGGTGATCAGCCCCTCGCCCTCCAGCACGCCGGTGGAGGTGTCGAACACGGCGCTGCCGGTGTCGAAGCTGGCGTCCTGATCGTTCAGGCTGACATCCCCCTGCAACCGCAGGAGGCCGTCCCCCTCATGGAAAACCCCGGACTGAGCCGATAGCCGCATGGGGCTAAGCCCCTCGCCGTCCAGCACCATCGCCGGGCGATCCAACTCCACGCGCTGAAAATCGTCCTCGTCGCGGACCGCGCTGTTGGCGGTGATCACAAAGGAACGACCCTGAGCGTCACGGCCCATGAACCGAGGATTGACCAGACGGATGGGCGCGTCCGACTCTTCCGGGGCGGCCGGGGCGCCGGCCAGACTGTTGTAGGTGACCAGTCCGGCCAGGGTGACCACAATCACGGCGATGATGGCCGGCAGCACCACCCTTAGGCGGCGGATCAGTTGCGATCGGCGCCGCCAGCGATCCATCGCCAGGGCCGACGCCGGCCCGCGGGCCTCATATGCCAGGGCGCTCACCGCCGCCTCAGGTGTGCGCGAAGATGTCGGACTCCTCCCACCCGGCCACATCCAGCAGGGCCCGATGCGGCAGGAAGTCGAAGCAGGCCCGCGCCAGGCCATCGCGGCCCTCCCGGGCCAGCATGCCGTCCAGGCGGGCGCGGACAGCGTGGAGGTGCAGCACGTCAGAGGCGGCGTAGGCCACCTGCTCGTCGGAGAGGTTGGCCTGGCCCCAGTCCGAGCTCTGCTGAGCCTTAGAAAGGTCGACCCCGACCATCTCCCGGGTCACATCCTTCAGCCCATGCCGGTCGGTATAGGTCCGGGCCAGCTTGGAGGCGATCTTGGTGCAGTAGACGGGGGCGGTCATCACCCCCAGATGGAGATGGAACATGGCGATGTCGAATCGCCCGAAGTGGAAAATCTTGGTGACCGCCGGATTGGTCAGCAGGGCCTTCAGATTGGGGGCGTTATAGGTCGCCCGATCCAGCTGGACCAGATGGGCGTCGCCGTCGCCGGCCGAGATCTGCACCACACAGAGCGGGTCGCGCCCCAGGCGCAGGCCCATGGTCTCCGAATCGACCGCCACCGAATCGACCCCGTCGAACAGGCCCGCCGGCAGATCGCCCTTGTGAAGATGATTGGCCAAGACCGCTTGCTCCGCAGATGGCGCGGGCCTCGCCGCGCGGCTTTGGGATGTCCTGCGGGGGAGCAAAGGACGGCCACCCCCGCGGAGACCTAGAAAGGGGTGGTGCCCAGGAGAGGACTCGAACCTCCANNGCGTCTACCAATTCCGCCACCTGGGCCCGGTCCGTCGGATCGGGAGGCGGGACTACTAGGGAAAAGCCAGACGGGCGTCAACGGACCTTTTCATAGGAAGTTGAAGTCGCATTGCAGCAGGGGTCCGCATCGTCTATCCGAGCGGCACTGGGAATTTGCAATTCAACGGGCCGGGCCATGCAGGATCTCGTCACCGTCTTTGGCGGATCGGGCTTTGTGGGAAGTCAGGTGGTGCGGGCTCTGGCCCGGGCCGGGCATCGGGTGCGGGTGGCTGTGCGCCAGCCTGCCCGGGCCTATGACCTCCTGCTGCTCGGCGATGTGGGCCAGATCCAGGTGGTCCAGGCCAATATCCGCGACAAGGACTCAGTGGCTCGCGCCCTCGACGGCGCCCAGGCCTGCGTCAATCTGGTGGGCGTGCTTTACGAGAGCGGTCGCCAGAAGTTCGCCAGCCTCCACGCCGAGGGCGCCGGCAATGTGGCCCAAGCCGCCCAGGCCGCCGGTGTGACCCGCATGGTTCAGGTCTCGGCCATTGGCGCGGACGCGGGCAGCTCCTCGATCTATGCCCGCACCAAGGCGGCCGGCGAGGCCGCCGTGCGCGCGGCCATGCCCCAGGCGGTGATCCTGCGGCCCTCCATCGTGTTCGGGCCCGAGGACGACTTCTTCAACCGCTTTGCGGCCATGGCGGTGCTCTCGCCGGCCCTGCCCCTGATCGGCGGCGGCAAGACGAAGTTCCAGCCGGTCTTTGTGGGCGACGTGGCCCGGGCCGTGGTCGGGGCGCTCGCCAACCCAGCCGCTGCGGGCCAGACCTATGAGCTGGGCGGCCCGGCGATCCTGACCTTCCGCCAGCTGCTGGAACTGGTGCTGAGCGAAACCCAACGCCGTCGTCTTCTGCTGCCCCTGCCCTTCGGGATCGCCAACCTGATCGGCCATGTGGGCAATCTGGTGGCCCTGACGCCCATCGCCCCGCCGCTGACCACCGATCAGGTGGCGCAGCTGAAGGTCGACAACGTGGCCAATCCGGACCTTCCAGGCCTGGCCGAGCTGGGGGTTGAGGCCACGGCGGTGGAGTCGGTGGTGGGGTCTTACCTCTACCGCTACCGCAAGGGCGGTCAGTTCGCTGAGCCTCCGGAACTCGACGCCGGCGTCACCCCGGCATAGCGGGCCCGCGGCCGGATCAGGCCGCCGGTCTGGACCTGTTCGATGGCATGGGCGATCCAGCCGGCGCAGCGGGCTGTGGCGAACAAGGCGAAGGGCGCATCCCTAGGCAGGTTCAGCGCCTCTGACAGCGCCACCAGGGCGAAATCCACATTGGGCCTCAGGCCCGTGGCGCCGGCCACGGCGTTCCTCAAGCCCAGGAGCGCCGCCGGCGGCTCGAACTGCGCCAGCAGGGCCTCGGCGCGAGGGTCCCCCTCAGGATAGAGCGCGTGGCCAAAGCCCGGCAGGCTGCGGTCCTGGGCTAGACGGGCGGCGATGGCCGCCGCCGCGCCCTGTTCTGCGGCCTCCAGGGCCAGGGTGCGCATGGCCTCTCCCGCTCCCCCGTGGCGGGGCCCCGACAAGGCCGCCAGGCCTGCAAGCGCAGCCGCCGACAGGGACGCGCCTGTAGAGGCCGCCACCCGAGCCGCGAAGGTCGAGGCGTTCAGCTCGTGGTCGGCCAGGAGCACCAGAGCCCGGCGGATCAGGTCGGCGCCCCCGTCTCCTCGGGCGCAGCCCCAGGCCTGGGCCAGCCGCTCATGGATCGCGCCGCTGGCCGGCGCGCCGGCGGCGGCGTCGGCCAGCACGTCCAGCAGGGTGGCGGCCTCCACCGCCAGCGCCAGGGGATGGCGACCGAGCGCCGGAGGATCGAACCCCGCCCGCTGAGCCAGGGCCGCAAAGGCCCGGGCGCGCATGTCCGGCCCTGAAGGGGGCGCCCCGCGGGCGCTGCGCTTCAGGGCGGCGCCGTCGCCCCCGCGGAGCAGCCGGGCCACCGCCTCAAGAGTCTGGCTGTCGGCCAGTTCGGCGGCGTCGCGGCCCCGGTAGTAGAGCCGGCCGCCGACCACGGTGGTGATGGCGGAGTCCAGCACCGGCTCGCCCCAGGCGATGGCGCCGGCGGCCACGGCGGCGGCCTTACGGCCCCGCACCTTGCGCTCCGCCAGGGCCGCCACATCAGCGGCGCGATAGAGGCTGCGGCGGGGGTCGGCCGGGTCGGGTCGAGCCGTGAGGCGCCCGCGGCTCGCATAGGCGTAGAGGGTCTGGCTGCGGACGTTCAGCCGGGCGCAGGCCTCCTCAGCGGCGATCCAGTCGGGCATGGCTCATACATTGATTATATTGATCAAGATTGACGATTGAGCTTGGCGGTCGAAATCCTCGCGCGCAAGTCAGAACTGGAGTCTCCCATGACCGCTCCCCACTCGCCGCCCCCCGAAGGCCTGGAAGGCGTCGTCGCCGCCCGCACCGTCCTGTCGGAGGTGGACGGCCAGGCAGGCCGCCTGGTCATCCGCGGCCGCTCCCTGGACGACCTCGCGGGAACCACCCGCTTTGAAGACCTCATCAGCCTGCTGTTCGAGGGCTTCTTCGAGGGGCTGCCGTCCGATCTCACCGCCGCCCTGGGCCAGGCTCGCGCCGAGGTGTTTGCGCAGGTTGCCAGTCTGGACGCCGGGGTCGCCGCCCTGGAACCGGTGGAGGCGGTGCGCGCCCTGATAGCCCGGCTCCCCGACGGCGACGACCTGACCACGGCCCTGCGCCTGATCGCCGCGCCGGCGGTTTTCACCCCAGCCGTGGTGCGGGTCCAGGCGGGCGAGACGCCCATCGCCCCAGACCCGTCCCTGCCCCACGCCGCCGACATCCTGCGCATGCTGACGGGGTCGAGACCGACCGCGGCCCAGGTCGCAGGCCTCGACGCCTATCTGGTGACGGTGTCCGATCACGGCCTGAACGCCTCGACCTTCGCCGCCCGGGTGGTGGCCTCGACCCGGGCTGGCCTGACCTCGGCGGTGCTGGCGGGGATCAGCGCCCTGAAGGGACCTCTGCATGGGGGTGCGCCGGGTCCTGTCATCGAGATGCTGGACGGAATCGGCGCGCCAGAGAACGCCCGGGCCTGGATCGAGGCGGCCCTGGCCCGGGGCGAGCGGCTGATGGGCTTTGGCCACAGGATCTACCGGGTCCGCGATCCCCGGGCTGACGCGCTGAAAGGTCCCGTCAGGGCCCTGGCCCAGGACGCCGGCGCCCGCCCCGGCCGCGTGGCGTTTGCAGAAGCCGTGGAGGCCGCGGCCCTGGACATCCTGAAGACCCACAAGCCCGACCGGCCCCTGGACACCAATGTGGAGTTCTATACCGCCCTGCTGCTGGAGGCCCTGGACTTCCCGCCATCGGCCTTCACCTGCGTCTTCGCCATGGGACGGGTGGCCGGCTGGCTGGCCCATGCCCGCGAGCAACTGGCCGGCGGGCGGCTGGTGCGGCCCCAGTCGGTCTATGTGGGTCCGGAGCCGCGGAAGGCGGCCTGAACACCCGGGCGCGCCGCAGAAAATCCCCCTGTGGCGCCGCCCGGCGAAGGTCTAGGGTCGGGGGATCATGACGTCCCTCGACCCGCTCCCCGCCGCCACCCTGACCCCGGCTCAGACCGCCGCCCTGACCCGCAAGATCACCCTGCTGTCGGTGGCCGTGGCCCTGACCCTGGTGGGCCTGAAGACCGCCGCCTGGCTGGCCAGCGGATCAGTGGCGGTCCTGGCCTCCCTGGCCGATTCGGGGCTCGATCTGATCGCCTCGCTGATCACCTTCTTCGCCGTACGCTACGCGGTGGCCCCGCCCGACGCCGAGCACCGGTTCGGCCATGGCAAGGCCGAGGCCTTCGCCAGCCTGATGCAGGCGGGTCTGGTCTTCGCCTCGGCCGCCCTGGTGGGCCGCGAGGCCATCGCCAGCCTGCTCGATCCGCAGCCCATCGCCCACGGAGGGTGGGCCATGGCCGTCATGGCCGCCTCCATCGCGCTGACCGGCCTGCTGGTGGCCGCCCAGACGCGGGTGCTGAAGCAGACCCAGTCGGTGGCCGTCTCCGGCGACCGGGCGCACTATTTTTCGGACCTGGCCTCCAACCTCGCCGCCCTGCTGGGGGTGGCCGGGGCTGCACTCCTGGGCTTCAACAGTCTGGATGGCGTAGCGGGCCTCATCGTCGCAGCCCTTCTGGTCTGGGCCGCCATCGGCGTCTTCCGCGAGGCCGCCCACCAGCTCATGGATCACGAGCTGCCCGAAGAGCAACGGGCGCTGATCGTCCGGCTGATGACGCAGGACCCGCGTCTGACAGACATCCACCAGCTCCGGACCCGCGCCTCTGGCCCCTATGTGCACATTCAGATGCACGCCGACCTGGACCCGGACCTGACCCTGGACGCCGCCCACCAGGTGATCGTTGAGGCTGAGAACAGGCTGCTGAAGCACTTTCCAGCCGCAGACATTCTGATCCATGCCGACCCCCGGGGACGGGCCGAGCCCCATGGGGGCGCCTTCGCCGAGCCGGCTGCGACCTGAAGCCGCGCCGGCGCCCAAATGGGGTAGGACGGGGCCTTCGTAAACGCGGTCTTAAGGCCCCACGAGGCTAATCAATCCCCAATCAATCTGTCCGCAATCGCGGCGAAATGCCGGCATGAGCGTCCAACGCACCCTTTATCACTTCCCGCTCGACCCGGCCTCGCGGCAGGTCCGCCTGGCGCTGGGTGAAAAGCGTCTGGCCTTCGATGACGTGGTCGTCCGCTATTGGGAGCAACCCGACGACCTGTCGGCGCTCAATCCCTCCGGCCTGACGCCGGTGCTGGTGGAGGAGGGACCCGACGGCCGGCTGGTGCTGTGCGAGAGCCGGGCCATCCTCGACTATCTGGAAGAGCGGCACCCCGAACCCGCCCTGTTGGGCCGCGAG
>DJWR01000201.1:15080-23063 GCA_002441055.1 Caulobacteraceae bacterium UBA6225
GGCGACGTGCCCTGGCGCGACTTTCCGGTCGTCAAGACGTGGTACATGACGGTGAAGTCCCGGCCCTGCTTTAGGCCGCTGCTCGCCGATCGCTGGCCGGGGCTCGCGCCCGCGGCCCATTATGACGATCTCGATTTCTGAAACCCCTGAAGACCTGATCCGTCGCCAAGCCCTCGCCCTGGGCTTCGACGACTGCCGCCTGGCCCGGGCCGACCAGCCCTGGATCGCCGGCGCGCGGCTGGCTGAATTCGTCGCCGAAGGTCGCCACGGGGAGATGGCCTGGCTGGAAACCACCCTGGAACGCCGGTCCCACCCCCAGGCCATGTGGGACGGCGCCCGTTCGGCCGTCATGCTGGGGGTCAATTACGGCCCCGACCACGATCCCCGCGACATCCTGGCCCATCCCGACCGCGGGGCCATATCGGTCTATGCGCAAGGCTCGGACTATCACGACCTGATCAAGAAGCGGCTGAAGCAGCTGGCGAGCTGGATGGCCCAGACCTTCGGCAGTGAAGTGAAGGTCTTCGTCGACACCGCGCCCCTGCTGGAAAAGCCCCTGGCGCAGGCTTCGGGTCTGGGCTGGCAGGGCAAGCACACCAACCTGGTCTCCCGCCAGTTCGGCTCCTGGCTATTCATCGGCTCGGTGCTCACCTCGCTGGAGCTTGAGCCCGATCCGCCGGGCGAGGACGCCTGCGGCTCCTGTCGCGCCTGCCAGGACGTCTGTCCGACGGCCGCCTTTCCGGCGCCCTATCAGCTCGATGCGCGGCGCTGCATCTCCTACCTGACCATCGAGCTGTCAGGCCCAATCCCTGCGGAATTTCGCCCGGCGCTGGGCAACCGCATCTATGGCTGCGACGACTGCCTGGCGGTGTGTCCTTGGAACAAGTTCGCGCAAGACGCCCGCGAGCAGCAGCTTCAGGCCCGCGAGGTCCTGAAGGCGCCCCGCCTGGAAGACCTCGCCGCCCTGGACGACGCCGCCTTCCGCGCCCTGTTCACCAAGAGCGCGGTCAAGCGCCTGGGCCGCGACCGCTTCGTGCGCAACGTGCTCTACGCCATCGGCAACAGCGGTGATGCGGGCTTGGTCCACGTGGTGCGTGCGCGGCTGGGCGATGAGGCGCCTGTGGTCCGGGGGGCGGCGGTCTGGGCGCTGTCGCAGCTGGCGGCCCCCGACGTCTTCGCCGCCGAGCGGGCGCTGGCCCTGCCCGGAGAGCAGGACGCGGCGGTGCGGGCCGAGTGGGCGCAGACGCCAGTCTAACTCCTCGGGCGTAGCGTGAGAGCTCATGGCCATCACCCCACCCCCGTCATGCTCGGGCTTGACCCGAGCATCCATGAACACTGATCCGGCCACGGTGTTCATGGGCCCTCGGATCAAGTCCGAGGGCGACGAGAAGGGGTAATGCCTTGCGTCCTTCGAGGCTCGCTTCGCTCGCACCTCAGGATGAGGGGGTGGGTGAGGCATCTGAAGTCCGCCCTCATCCTGAGGCGCCCTGCGCCAGCAGGGCCTCGAAGGACGGGGGCGGTCGCAACGAGCCACCCTCAGTCGGCGTAGACCGCCGCCCGCTTCTCCATGTTCGACATCACCGCCTCCTTCTGGTTGGGGGTGCCGATCACCGCGCCCTGCTCGGCGCTTTCGGCCAGCAGGATGTCGTGCTGGCTGGCGGGGGTCTCGGAGAGTTCGATCAGCCGCTTGGCGCCGCGGATCGCGGTCGGGCTCTTGCCTGCAATATTGCGCGCCAAGGCCAGGGCCTCGGCCAGGGGATCAGCGCAGACCCGGGTGGCGAAGCCCAGGCGCTGGGCCTCTTCGCCGTCGAAGATGCGGCCGGAATAGGTGAGCTCGCGGATCACATCGCCCCGGGCCAGATGGCGCATCAGCACCAGGCCGCCCATGTCGGGCACCAGGCCCCACTTGATCTCCATCACCGCCATGCGCGCATCAGGCGTCACGAAGCGCATGTCCGGGGCCAGCGCCAACTGAAAGCCGCCGCCGAACGCCACCCCATGGATGGCCGCAATCACCGGAACCGGCTGTTCGCGCCAGACCATGACCGCGTGCTGGGCCCGATTGGAGCCGCCAGGGGTGCGGCTGGGGGTCAGCAGGGTCCCGCCGTCGGCCGCCCCGCGGTTGCGTTCCCCCGAAGCCATGGCGGCGAAGGAGCCCATGTCGAGGCCGGCGCAGAAGGCGCGGCCCTCCCCCGACAACACCACCGCGCGGACGCCCTTGGTGGTCTTCAACGCCTCGCCGGTCTCGATCAGGGCCGAGAACATGGCGTCGTCCAGGGCGTTCATCTTGTCGGTGCGGACCATGCGCACGTCAGCGACGCCGTCCTTGATCTCCACCTTCACCCGGTCGTTCATGAGCATCCTCCCGCATCTCCCGGCTTCACCGCCGGTGTCGGGGAAAGACTGTCACGGATCAACCGGGCGGGCGATGGCGGATCAGGGCTTCTTGGGTCGCCGAGGCCACCAGACGGCCTTGCCGGTCGTAGATTGAACCCCGGTTGAAGCCCCGTCCGCCTGAGGCCGAGGGGCTGTCCTGGACGTAGAGATGCCAGTCGGAGAAGTCGCTGGCCCGGTGGAACCACAGGGCGTGGTCTAGGCTCGCCACCTGCAGGTGGCCGTGGGGGACCGGGTGTGGCCTAAGGCTCGCATCCAGCAGGCTCATATCCGAGCCGTAGGCCAGGGCGCACTGGTTGACCGCCACATCGGTCCCCACAGATTGGCGGGCCTTGAACCAGACATTGTAGAGTGGGGCCATGGGTTCGGTCTGGTCGCGGCGCTGCGGATCGATGGGGCGCACCTCCACCGGCCATTCCCGGTCCCGGGGCGGAACGCCATCAGCCTCGCGCAGCTGTTCCTCGTTCAGCAGGTCTTCCGGCGCGGGCACGGCTGGGAGCTGATCCTGGTGCTCGAAGCCGTCTTCAGGGACCTGGAAGGAGGCGGCCAGGTTGAAGATCTGCTTGCCGTTCTGGATGGCGGTGACCCGGCGCACGGAGAAGGAGCCGCCGTCGCGGGCCCGGTCCACCTGGAACAGAATCGGGATGGACGGATCGCCCGGCCGGATGAAATAGGCGTGCATCGAGTGGCAGAGCCGGCCTTCGATGGTGCGATAGGCCGCCGTCAGGGCCTGGGCCACCACCTGGCCGCCATAGATGCGCTGGCCTTGCCTGGCCGGCGTCAGGCCGCGGTAGAGATCGAGCTCAATCTGTTCGAGATTGAGGATCTCCAGCAGTTCGTTCTGCGGTTGGCTCATCAGAAGCGGGCCTCCGGCATGTCCTTCAGGCGGGGCAGGATCTTGTCCTTGTCCGAGGTGATGGCGTCCTCAGCGCTGACCGGCCAGTCGATGGCCAGGTCCGGGTCGTTCCAGATCACACCGCCCTCGCAATCAGGCGCATAGAGGCCGTCAACCTTGTAGAACAGCTCACAGTCGTCAGTGAGCGTGCAATAGCCGTGCGCAAAGCCCCGTGGCACCAGCAGCTGCTCGCCGCCCTCGGCGGTCAACTCCGCGCCCACCCACTGGCCGAAGGTCGCCGAGCCAGGCCGCACATCCACGGCCACGTCATAGATAGCTCCGCGGAGCACCCGGACCAGCTTGGCCTGCGGGTGCGGAGCGGTCTGGAAATGCAGGCCGCGAACCGTGCCCTTCTTCGCGTTGAACGCCTGATTGTCCTGCACAAAGTCGCAGGTGATGCCGGCCTCCGCCAGGGTCTTGCGGCTCCAGGTCTCGGCGAACCAGCCCCGCGCATCGCCATGACGCTTGGGCGTGATAAGCAGAACCTCGGGCAGGGCGAGCGGAGTGATGGCGGTCATGGAACTCTACGTTTCGGTTTTGGAGCGCGCCTTCGCATGAACGAGCCTTTCGGCGAAGACAAGGCGCCCCCTGCGCTTAGCGTCGTCATCGTCGCATATAACAGCGGCGCGACCCTGGGGCGCTGCGTGTCGGCCCTGGCCGCTCAGACCTTCGCTGATTTCGAGCTGGTGATCGTTGACAACGCCTCCCCTCAACAGGAGGCCGCGCCGGCGGCCCAGGCCCTATCTGGCGCCCGCGTGATCGAGGCTGGCGACAATCTGGGTTTCGCCGGTGGGGTCAATCTGGGGGCCCGCGAGGCTCAAGGCCGCTGGCTGGTGCTTCTAAATCCCGACGCCTATCCCGATCCCGACTGGCTGGAGCAGCTGGTCGCAGCCAGCCAGCGGTATCCGAAGGTGCGGTCCTTCACTTCCCGCCAGGTGATGGCCCAGGATCGCACCGTGCTGGACGGCCTGGGGGACGTCATGTCGGCGCCGGCCATTCCCTATCGCGGCGGCTACCAGACCCTTGATCCCGGCGATACGCCAGAGGGCGAGGTCTTCTCCCCCTGCGGGGCGGCGATGATGGTCGACCGGGAGATGTTCCGCCGCCTCGGCGGCCTGGATGAAGGCTTCTTCTGCTATTGCGAGGATGTGGACTTCGGCTATCGCCTGCAGCTCGCGGACGAGCCCACCGTGCTGGTCCCGGCCGCCGTGATCGCCCATGAGGGCTCAGCCTCGTCGGGGGGGCCGAAATCCGAGTTCGCGGTCTTCCATGGCACGCGCAACCGTTTCTGGGTGCTGGTGAAGAACACGCCCGCCCTGCTGCTGCCGGTGATCCTGCCCCTGCATCTGCTGGCCTTTGCAGTGGTCAGCCTGCGGCCGCAGAACCGTCCCCTGCTGGAGGTGACCTGGAAGGGCTTCAAGGCCGCCCTGGCCGGGCTGGGGCCGGTCTGGGCAAGCCGACGACGGACACAGGCCCAACGCCGGGTCTCAGCGCTTCAGATCGCCCGGACCCTGACCTGGGACCCCAAGGACCTGTCGGGCCGCCGGGCGGTCATTCGCCCGCTGCGGCCCAGTCGACGAGGCGCGCCATGAAGGCCCCGCCCCGCTCCATCTGAGAAACCTCGACGAACTCATCAGGCTGGTGGGCCTGGTCGATGGAGCCCGGGCCGCAGATGACAGTGGAGAAGCCGGCCTCCTGGAACTGGCCGGCCTCGGCGGCGAAGGCCACCACCCTCGCTGGGCCATTGTCGCCCGCCAGCCGGCGGGCGAAGGCCTCGGCCACACCATCGGTCTCCGGCGCGAGCGGCGGGGTGTGCGAGCGCTGAACCACCTCGACGCCGGTGTCGGGGAAGCGGGCCTTGAGCGCGGCGTCGGCGGCCGCACAGGCCTCGAAGAAGGGCGCCAGCACCGCCTGGGGGTCGAGGCCCGGCGGACTGCGCAGATCGAACAGGAAGACGCATTCCCGCGCCAGTATGTTCACCGCGGTGCCGCCGTTCACCTGGCCAACAGTGAGCGTCGCGTGTTTGGGGGTGAAGGGCGAGGCCGGATCAGCGTCACGCTCCAGCTGCTCGGCCAGGTCAGCCAGCATCCCCATCAGGCGGATGGCCACCATATTGGCTGAGGCGCCCAGCTGGGTCTGGCTGGAATGGGCCTCATGGCCGCGCACGGTAACCCGGAAGGTGTTGATGCCCTTATGGCCGCTGACCGCCTCCATGTTGGTGGGCTCGCCGACCACCACCAGGGCCGGCCTAGGCAGCTCGCGGGCGATGATGCGGATCATGTCCGGCGCGCCGATACAGCCCACCTCCTCGTCATAGGAAAAGGCCAGGTGAACCGGCTTCTTCGGCTGGGCGGCGAGGATGTCGGGGATGGCCGCCAGGGAGAGGGCCAGAAAGCCCTTCATGTCGCAGGTCCCGCGGCCATAGAGCCGGCCGTCTCGAGGCGTCACCTGGAAAGGGTCTGAGGTCCAGGGCTGGCCGTCCACCGGCACCACGTCGGTATGGCCAGACAGCACCACCCCGCCGGGAATGTCCGGGCCGATGGTGGCGATCAGGTTGGACTTGGTCCCATCGGCGTTGGGAACCCGCCGATGGGCGACGCCGTGGCCGTCGAGATAGGCCTCCACCCATTCGATCAAGGCCAGGTTGGACAGTCGCGATGTGGTGTCGAAGGCCACCAGGCGCTCAAGGATCTCGAGCGCGCGGGGCGTCAGGGTCTGGGACGATGCCATGGGTTGAGCCTAGACCGCCCCAGGCTGCGGCTCCAGACGTCATGTGCCGGGATCAAATAACTCATTCTGGGGAAATGCCTCGCGATCGCGGGCTGATCTGGCCCCTCCCTGGCCGCGCCTTTCATTCAGCGTTAAGAGCCGCTCACCATGATCACTCGCGCCCTGAGGGCGTCCAGCCGGGGCGCTATCCAAGGTTTCAGTCATGAGCTTACAGCCCGTCCCCGCACCCCGGTGGGTCGATGTGGCGAAGTTCCGCCGGCGCGACATTCAGGTGATCGTGCCCCTGACCCTGCTGGCGGCCGTGGGCAGCCTGTTGTGGTTGCCGATCCCCCTCGCGGCGGCCTGGCTGGCGGTCAATCTCACAATGCAGCTGATCAATCAGGTCCTCTGCCGACGCATTCTGGCTGACCCCGCCCCGGGGCCCGGGGCGGAGCGGGCCCTGGCGGCCTTCACCGTGGTGGAAACCTTAAGTTACGGGGCCATGCCGTTAGCCCTGCTGACCACCGGCGACAACACCGCCGCCGTGGCCGCCATGGCCATGATCGGCGCCGTCGCCCTCAGCGGCGCCGCGGAGTTGCCGGCCTCGCGGCTGATCAGCAGCGGCGCCCTGACCGCCATTGGGGCGATGGCGCTGGCGGGTCTGATCTTCAGCCCCCATGGGGGAACGTGGCCCCCGATCGTGGTCGCCGCCGTCGCCCTCGGCGCCATGTTCGCCTATGTGCTGGAGGCGGCCTTCCACCGCGAGGGCATCGAAGGCGCGCTCGCCGAGGCGCTGGATCGCGCCAGGGCCGGAGAGCAGGCGGCTGAGGCCGCCAACGCCGCCAAGAGCGCTTTTCTGGCCACCATCAGCCACGAAATCCGCACGCCGCTGAACGGCGTCCTGGGGATGAGCCAGGTCATGGGCCGCGATGAGTTGAGCGCGCCGCAGCGCGAACGCCTTGAGGTCATCCGTCAGTCAGGGGAGGCCTTGACCGCCCTGCTGAACAACGTGCTCGACCTGTCCAAGATCGAGGCCGGCCAGATGGAGGTGGAAGCCATCCCCTTCACCCTGGCCGAGGTGATCGATCCCGCGCAGGCCACCTTTTCAGCCCTGGCCGCCGACAAGGGGCTGCGCCTGGAGCTGGCCTTGGCGGATGACGCCATGGCCGCCTATCAGGGGGATCCGACCCGCCTGCGGCAGGTGGTCTACAATCTGTTGTCTAATGCGGTGAAGTTCACTGACGCCGGCGTGATCACCCTGGGCGCGGAGGTTGACGAGACGGGTCTTCGCCTTTGGGTCGCCGATACGGGTCCCGGCATGACGGAGGCGGAGCTTGGCCGCCTGTTCATCCGCTATGGTCAGCTGGACGCCTCCACCACTCGCCGCCATGGGGGCACGGGCCTCGGCCTCGCCATTTCACAGGAGCTGTGCGGGCTGATGGGCGGCGTGCTGCAGGCCGCCAGCGTCCCGGGACAGGGCTCAACCTTCACCGTCACCCTGCCCCTGCCCAGGCTTGCTCCGCCAAATGGAGCCCAAACCCAGGCGGTCCCGCGCGCCGACGGCGACCTGTCCCATCTGCGGGTGCTGGCTGCGGAGGACAACAGGGTCAATCAAGTTGTTCTGCGCGCGCTTCTCGCGCCCATCGGGGTGGAGCCGGTGATCGTTGAGGACGGCGCCCAGGCGCTCGCCGCCTGGGAGGGCGGGGAATGGGACCTGGTGCTGATGGAC
Organism: Caulobacteraceae bacterium UBA6225; assembly: GCA_002441055.1. Classification (GTDB taxonomy): domain Bacteria; phylum Pseudomonadota; class Alphaproteobacteria; order Caulobacterales; family Caulobacteraceae; genus Phenylobacterium. Next base: position 22,808 of record DJWR01000201.1, read on the forward strand.
GTGCGAATGCCGGTCATGGACGGCCTGACCGCCACCGCGGAGATCCGCGCCCGCGAACAAAGCCTGGGCCGTCGGCGGACCCCGATCATCGGCCTCTCAGCCGACGCCATGGATCATCAGGTGCGCGAGCTGCTGGCCAGCGGCATGGACCACCATGTGAGCAAGCCCATCGACGTCGCCCGGCTCTATGGCGCCCTTGAGACCGCCCTCCAAGCCTGGCCCTTGGCCTCTAGCCCCGCTGAATCCGACCGGGGCC
>DJWR01000221.1 GCA_002441055.1 Caulobacteraceae bacterium UBA6225
CTTAGCCGGCGGGCATGATCACGGTGTCGATCACGTGGATCACGCCGTTGGACTGGTCGAGGTCGGTGGCCGTCACCATGGCGGTGCCGCCTTGGGCGTCGGTGAGCTGGACGCCGCCATTGACGACAGAGGCCTTGAGCTCTTCGCCCTGCACGGTGGTCAGGGTGGCGGCGCCGCCACCGGCTTCGATGGCGGCCATGACGTCAGCGGCCATCAGTTCGCCAGCGACCACATGATAGGTCAGGATCTTGGTCAGCTGATCCTTGGAGTCCGGCTGAACCAGGGTGTCCACAGTGCCGGCCGGCAGCTTTTCAAAGGCGGCGTTGGTGGGGGCGAACACGGTGAAGGGGCCAGGGCCCGACAGGGTCTCAACTAGGTCAGCGGCCTGGACCGCGGTCACCAGAGTGGTGTGGTCGGGCGAGGCCTGGGCGCCAGCGACGATGTTGGTCTGGGTGACCGCCGGCTCAGCGGCCGCCATCGGCTCGGCTTCCGGCGCAGCGGCGGTCTCTTCAGCCTGAGAGCAGGCCGACAGGGTGAAGGCGAGCGCGAGCGCAGAGACGCCGGCGAGAATGCGGAATTTCGGTTCGGTCATAGACAGTCCCTCGGATGGGCGCAGCGCGATAGGCGCGGCGTCTTGGGGGAGTACGAGCCTGGCCCCTACCCCGGATGCGTGTTCGTTAAGAGTTTTTCCCACGCACCTGTCAGAACGCCCCTACAGCCAAGCCCGTTCCACCCGGACCGCCGCTATCCCTAAATCGGCCGCCAAGTCGCTCAGTTGGCGCGTCGGGCCGCCGCACAAGCTGGTTTCCCTTTCACAGGTGGCGATCTAGGGTCCGCTCCCTTCTCATTCCAATCACGGGCCTCGCCCATGCCACAGATCCTCGTCGAGGACCTGGCCAAGACCTATCGCGTCGCCGAGCGCGATCCCGGCCTGCTGGGCGCGGTCAAAGGTCTGGTCCATCGCCGCCACCGCACGGTCGAGGCCCTGCGGGACGTCTCCTTTTGCCTGGAGGCGGGCGAACTGCTGGGCTTCATCGGCCCCAATGGGGCGGGCAAGTCCACCACCATCAAGATTCTCTCGGGCATCCTGAAACCTGACGCCGGCACGGTGATGGTGAACGGCCGCGTCCCCTTCACCGACCGAATCGCTCACGTGTCGAAGATCGGCGTCGTCTTCGGCCAGCGCACCCAGCTCTGGTGGGACCTGCCGGTCTCCGAAGGCTTTGACCTGCTGGCCGACATCTATCGGGTGGAACCCGCCCGCTACCGCGCCAACCGCGACGAGCTGGTCGCCCTGCTGCGCCTGGAGCGGGTGCTGGATCAGCCGGTGCGCCAGCTGTCGCTCGGCCAGCGGATGCGCGCCGAGATCGCTGCGGCCCTGCTGCACGAGCCCGACATCCTGTTCCTGGACGAGCCGACCATCGGCCTGGACGCGCCGTCCAAGCTCGCCGTCCGCGAGGTGGTCCGCCGCCTGAACCGCGAGCGCGGCGTCACTGTCCTGCTCACCACCCACGACATGCACGACATCGAGGCCCTGGCGCAGCGGGTCATCGTCATCGGCCATGGCCAGGTCCTGGCCGACAGCCCGTTTGAGACCCTGCGGGCCAATGTCCTGGCTGAACGGCGTCTGGTCATCGACTTCGCCCACGAGGCGCCTGAAATCAGCATGGCCGACGTCGAGATCCGCAGCCGCCAGGGCCAGACCCTGGAACTCGCCTTCGATCCGGCCCGGACGCCGACGCCCAATCTGATCGCCGCCCTCGCCGCGGCCCACGAGGTGGTCGACATCCATGTGGGCGAGCCGGCCATCGAAGAGGTCATCGCCCGCTTCTACGACCTGCATGGCGCGGGCGAGGCCTGAAGCCATGGACGCCGCCCGCCCCTACCTCGCCGCCTTCTCCAGCCGCTTCCTGCTGATGCTGCAGTACCGCGCCGCGGCCATCGCCGGCTTCGCCACCCAATGCTGGTGGGGCGGCATCAAGGTGATGATCTACGCCGCCTTCTTCGCCGCGGCCCCGGCCGCCGCTGCGGCCTCGCCCATGACGTTGGCCCAGGTCATCACCTACACCTGGCTCGCCCAGGCGCTCTTGGCGCTGACCCCCTGGAGCGCTGATCCGGAGGTGGCCCTGTCGGTGCGCACAGGCTCGGTGGCCTATGACCGCCTGCGGCCTGTGGACACCTACAGCCTCTGGTACGTCCGCGGCGCCGCCTGGATGGCCTCGCGCGCCCTGCCCCGTGCGGCGCTGATGCTGCTCGGCGCCGGTCTCGTCCTGCCGCTCATCGGCCTGTCGGACTGGGCGTGGAAGCCGCCACCGACCCTGGCCGCGGCCGCCGCCTTCGCCATCTCCCTACCGCTCGCCCTGGCCCTGTCGAGCGCCTTCCTGATGATCGTCAACATCATCGTCGCGGCCACCCTCACCGACCGGGGGGTCAATGTGCTGTTCAACAGCCTGATCATTGTCTTCTCCGGCAATCTCCTGCCGCTGGCCCTCTACCCGGACTGGGCGCGCACCGCCCTGCTGGTCCAGCCCTTCGCCGGGATGATGGACATTCCCCTGCGCCTCTATGTCGGTCAGCTGAGCGGGGCCGGCGCCCTGGCGGGGCTCGGACTGCAGGCCTTCTGGACCTTGGCCCTGATCCTTCTCGGCCGCTGGGCCATGGCCCGCGTCATGCGCCGGCTCGAAGTCCAGGGAGGTTGACCGCCATGAACAGCCTCCACCTGATCCTCCGCTATTTCAGCGCCTCCCTGCGCAGCCAGCTGCAATATCCCGGCTCCGCCGTCATGCTGGGGATCGGCGCCTTCCTGACCACCATCATCGACATGCTGGCCGCCTGGGCGCTGTTCGACCGCTTCGGTCAGGTGCAGGGCTGGAGCCTGGGGCACATCGCCGTCTTCTACGGGGTGGTCTCCACCAGCTTCGCCCTGACGGACTTCTTCACCCGCGGCTTCGACGTCTTCGGCGGGGAGTTCGTCAAGACCGGCGCCTTCGACCGTATCCTGCTGCGGCCACGTTCGCCGGCCCTTCAGCTGGTCGGCTACGAGTTCCGCCTCAGCCGCTTCGGGCGGCTGGCCCAGGCCCTCCTGGTGCTGTTCGTGGGCGCCGCAGTGGTCGGGGTCGAGTGGAGCCCGGACAAGGTCTTGCTGCTGGCCTGGACGATCACCGGCGGGGTGGCCCTCTTCACAGGCCTCCTGGTCCTTCAGGCCAGCTTCGCCTTCTGGACCACCGAAAGCCTGGAGGTGTTCAACGTCCTGACCTATGGCGGCATCCAGGCCGCCCAGTTTCCTTTAAGCCTCTACGCCGCCTGGTTCCGCAACTTCCTGATCTTCGTCGTGCCGCTCGGCTGCGTGGCCTACTACCCGGTTCTGGCGATCCTCGATCAGCCAGACCCCCTGGGCGCCCCAGACTGGTGGCTGCCCACGGCGCCGGCCATGGGCTTCGTCTTCCTCAACCTATCCTTCCTTGCCTGGCGCGCCGGCATCAGGCGCTACACCTCGACGGGCAGCTGACCTCCCCTAGCGCTGAACGCCAACGTCGGCTAAGATGACCAACTAGATAGTCAGGAACAGACGATGAGCGCCGTAAGCCTCGCCGACGCCAAAGCCCATCTCAGCGAACTTGTGGATCGCGTGGAGGCTGGGGAGTCCATTGAGATCACCCGCCGCGGCAAGCGCGTAGCCCGCCTGACAGCATCTGACCAACCGCGAAAGGCGATCGATCTCGCCGCGCTTCAGGCGCTGACAAAGTCCTTACCCCCAGCCACCCAGGACGCCGCCGACATTATCCGCGCCCTGCGCGATGGCGAACGCTATTGAGCCGCTACGTCGACACCTCGGTGATCATCGCGGCGCTTTCCAATGAGCCCGCGACGGCGCGGGCGCAGGGCTGGCTCGCGGGCCAGAGCCCCGGTGATCTGCTGATCAGCGACTGGACGGTGACCGAAGTCTCCTCAGCCCTGTCGATCAAGCTGCGGACAGGCCAGATCGATCTCGATCAGCGCGCAGCCTCTCTGGCGCTGTTCCGCCAGCTCGTCGCCGATAGCTTCATCCTGCTGCCCGTGACGAGCTGGCAGTTCCAGACCGCGGCGCGATTTGTTGACCAGCACCACCTCGGTCTCCGCGCGGGCGACGCCCTTCATCTGGCGGTCGCGTCCGACGCCGGGGCCATGCTCCAGACCCTGGACATCCGCCTGGCCCAGGCCGGGCCAGAGCTCGGCGTTCCCACCGAGCTTCTGGCCTAACCCGACCTACTCCGCGGCCATCAGCACCTTGCCGGCGGTGAAGGAGGTCTTCTCGGCCAGGGAGGCCTTGGCCGCCTCGTATTCGGCGGCCAGCTTGGCCACCAGGTCGCCGGCGCCCAGGATCTCCTCCACCGCGCCGATCCCTTGGCCGCAGCCCCAGATGTCCTTCCAGGCCTTGGCCTTGGTGTTGCCGCCGGAGCCGAAGTTCATCTTCGAGGGATCAGCCTCAGGCAGGTTGTCGGGGTCGAGGCCCGCCGCGATGATTGAGGGCCGCAGATAGTTGCCGTGCACCCCGGTGAAGAGGTTGGAATAGACAATGTCCTCGCCGGAGCTCTCGACGATCATGTCCTTATAGCCCTGGGCCGCATTGGCCTCCTTGGTGGCGATGAAGGCCGAGCCGATATAGGCCAGGTCCGCCCCCATGGCCTGGGCGCCCAGGATCGCCGCGCCATTGGCGATGGCGCCCGACAGCGCTATGGGCCCGTCGAACCAGGTCCGCAGTTCCTGGATCAGCGCGAAGGGCGACAGCGCGCCGGCATGGCCGCCGGCCCCGGCCGCCACGGGGATCAGGCCGTCAGCGCCCTTCTCCACCGCCTTGCGGGCGAAGCGGTCATTGATGATGTCGTGCATGACGATGCCGCCATAGGCGTGCACCGCCTGGTTCACATCCTCCCGTGCGCCCAGCGAGGTGATGATGATCGGGACCTTGTACTTGGCCGCCATCTCCACGTCGTGTTCCAGCCTGTCATTGGTCTTGTGCACGATCTGGTTCACCGCGAACGGCGCCGAGGGCAGGTCGGGATTCTTGGCGTCCCAGTCGGCCAGTTCCTCGGTGATCTGGGCCAGCCACTCGTCCAGCTGGCTCGCCGGCCGGGCGTTCAGCGCCGGGAAGGAGCCGACGATGCCAGCCTTGCACTGGGCGATCACCAGGTCCGGGTTCGAAATGATGAACAGGGGCGAGGCGATCACCGGCAGGCGCAGGCGGTCACGGAGAATGGGCGGCAGGGCCATGGAGGTTTCCTTTTTGGGCGGACCGTTCTTTGTGATTTACGATGTAAGAGAAAAGCGCGCGACGGCGCAAGAAGCCTCACACGGCATCCCTGGCCAACCCGGGTGGAAAAAATCCGCCTCAAGGCGCCGTGGCGGCGCCCTTGACGCTTCCCGCGCCCCCGGCTCATCACAGGAGCGATGGTCCAGAACGCTTCCCCCGCCGTGGAATTTCCGCCGGCCAGCGCCGAAGACTGGCGCGCTCTCGTGCTCAAGACCCTGGGCGACAAGCCCCCGGAGAGCCTCACCACCACGACAGCTGATGGCCTGACCATCGCGCCCCTCTATGGCCCGGGCGCCAGCGGCCTGGTTCCAACCCGGCCCTTCAATCCCGATCGCGCCTGGGACCTCCGCGGCGTGACGCGCCACCCGGACCCCGCCCGGGCCAATGCCGACATTCTGGCCGACCTGGAGGGCGGCGCCGCATCGATCCTCGTCGCCATTGATCCGAGCGCCCAGTCGGGCGTGGCCGTGGGCGCGACCGACGACCTCGCCCGCGTGCTGGAGGGCGTGATCCTCGAGCTCGCCCCTGTCGCCCTGGACGCGGGCTTCCTGGGGACCCAGGCCGCCGACTGGCTGAGCGGCGTGGCCAAGGCCTCGCCCACGGCCCTGCTGCAGTTCCACCTGGACCCGCTCAGCGCGTTCGCCCGCACCGGCCAGAGCCCTGGCCCCATCGAGGCCCACATCTTCGCCTGCGCCGGCGCGGCCGCCCGGCACGCGGTCACCTACCCTAAGGCGCAGCTCTTCCTGGCGTCGGGCGCGGTGGTGCACGAGGCCGGCGGTGGGGCCGCCTGCGAAGTGGCCTTCGCCGCCGCCAGCGCGCTCGCCTACGCCAAGGCCATGGTCCGGGCCGGTATGGCCATGGACGAGGCCTTTTCCCGCATCACCCTCGGCCTCGCCGCCGAGGCCGACTATTTCCTGACCATCGCTAAGCTGCGGGCCGCCCGTCTGGTCTGGGCCAGGCTCGTCGGCGCCTGCGGCCTGGATGTGCCGGCGCGTATCGAGGCCCGCTCCTCCCAGCGGATGCTCACCCGCCGCGATCCCTGGACCAACATGCTGCGCCTGACCTCGGCCGGCTTCGGGGCGGCCGTCGGCGGGGCCGACGCCATCGTCCTGGGCGCCTTCACCGACGCCCATGGCCGGCCCTCAGCCCTGGCCCGCCGCCAGAGCCGCAACACCCAGTTGGTCCTGATGGAGGAGGCCCATATCGGCCGCGTCGCCGATCCGGCCGCAGGCTCAGGCTATGTGGAGGCGTTGACCGACCAGATCGCTCGCGCCGCCTGGTCAGCCTTCCAGGTGACCGAGGGCCTGGGTGGGATCGTCTCGGCCCTGACCGCCGGCCACATCGCCGCCGAGGTGGAGACCACCTGCGCGGCCCGCGCCGAGACCGGTGAGCCGGCCATTGTCGGGGTCACCGCCTTCCCGCCGGCCAAGGATGAGCCCGTCGAGGTCGACACCTCCCCCGGCGCGCCCGTCGACGCCCCCTCCCCGCGGCTGCCAGGCCCAGACGGTCGCTGCCCGCCGCTGACGCCCCAGCGCCTCTCCGAACCCTTCGAGATCGAGGCCGCCCGATGAGCGCCTTCCCCGACTTCACCGAAATGGCCTTCGACGCCGAGCGTCCCATGGTCAGTGGCCTAGCGCCCTCGGCCGCGCCCTGGTCGACGCCGGAGGGGATCGATGTCGCACCCGCTTACGGCCCGGCCGACATTGAGGGCCTCAGGGGCCTGGACGGCTATCCCGGCCTCGCGCCCTTCCTGCGCGGTCCCTATCCGACCATGTACGCCACCAATCCGTGGACCATCCGCCAGTATGCGGGCTTCTCCACGGCCGAGGACTCCAACGCCTTCTATCGCCGCAACCTGGCGGCCGGTCAGAAGGGCCTGTCGGTGGCCTTCGACCTGGCCACCCACCGGGGCTACGATTCCGACCATCCACGGGTGGCCGGCGATGTGGGCATGGCCGGCGTGGCCATCGACTCCATCCTCGACATGCGCACCCTGTTCAACGGCATTCCGCTCGATCAGATGAGCGTGTCCATGACCATGA
>DJWR01000111.1 GCA_002441055.1 Caulobacteraceae bacterium UBA6225
AGCGCCCCATTCGGGCTGGGCGCGCAAGACGCGACCATCCTCGTATTTGGCGGGGCTCGCGGGCCTGCTTCACATTGCCCCGACTGGACTTTCCCTGTAATCGGCGCCCGTTCCCCGATACCTGACCGCGGTCATCGCCGCTCAACGAGAAGAGAAAACCTCCCGCCATGACCGAGCTTTACGACGTCGCCGCCATTGGCAACGCCATCGTCGATGTCATCGCCCCGGCGAGTGAGGACTTTCTGACGTCCGAGGGCCTGTCCAAGGGCGCGATGATGCTGATCGATGAGGCCCGCGGCGTGGACCTCTACAGCCGCATGGCGCCGGGCGTCGAAACCTCCGGCGGCTCGGCCGGCAACACCGTGGCCGGGGTCGCCAGCTTCGGCGGCCGGGCGGCCTATCTGGGCAAGGTGGCCAAGGACCAGCTGGGCGACGTCTTCGCCCACGACATGCGCGCCCAGGGCGTGCGGTTCGATGTGGCGCCGCTGGGCGCCGGCCCGGCCACGGCCCGCTGCCTGATCAATGTGACGCCTGATGGCCAGCGCACCATGTGCACCTATCTGGGCGCCTCCACCGAACTGACCGCCGACGACGTCGACCCGGCGATCATCGAGGCGGCCAAGATCGTCTATCTGGAAGGCTATCTGTTCGACCCCTTCGAGGCGCGCCGCGCCTTCGCCAAGGCCGCAGGGCTGGCTCGGGCCAATGGCCGGCAGATCGCCATCACCCTGTCGGACGCCTTTGTGGTCGAGCGCCATCGCGGCGCCCTGATGGAGTTCATCGACACCCAGGTGGACATCGTCTTCGCCAATGAGGCCGAGGTCTGCGCCCTGTTCGAGACCGCCGACTTCGACGCCGCGGTGAACGCCCTGGCCAGCCGTACGGCCATCGCCGCGGTGACCCGCAGCGAGCAGGGCTCAGTCATCGCCGCCGGCGAGGCCCGTCACGAGATCTGGGCCGCGGCGGTGGACAAGGTGGTCGACACCACCGGGGCCGGCGACCAGTACGCCGCGGGCTTCCTATATGGACTGGCGAACGATCGCTCGCTTCCGGTCTGCGGCCAGCTTGGCTCGCTGGCGGCGGCGGAGGTGATTTCCCACTACGGGCCCCGGCCGCAGGTCTCGCTGAAGGCCCTGGCCGCTTCGAGAGGACTTTGAAGACCATGGCGCGCACGGCCGAGGTGGTTCGAAACACGAAGGAAACCCAGATCACCATCAGCGTCGATCTGGACGGGACCGGCGTGTCTGACGTGGAGACCGGCGTCGGTTTCTTCGACCATATGCTCGACGCCTTCGCCCGCCACGGCGGCATCGACCTGAAGGTCCGCACCAAGGGCGATCTGCACATCGACGCCCACCACACGGTGGAGGACACCGGCATCGTGCTGGGCCAGGCGATCCACAAGGCGCTCGACGGGTTCAAGGGCATCCGCCGGTTTGGCCATGCCTATATCCCCATGGACGAGACCCTGACGCGCTGCGCCATCGACCTGTCCAACCGGCCCTATCTGATCTGGAAGACCGCCTTCCGCACGCCGAAGATCGGCGAGATGGACACCGAGCTGTTCAAGGAATTCCATCACGCCTTCGCCATGAATTGCGGCGCCTGCGTGCATCTGGAGACCCTGTACGGGGACAACAGCCACCACATCGCCGAGAGCGGGTTCAAGGCCTTGGCCCGCGCCCTGCGCACGGCCATTGAGATCGACCCCAAGACGGGCGGCCAGGCCCCCTCCACAAAGGGCGTGCTCTAGGCGCGCCCAAGGGTCTAAGGAACCGCTATGCAGACCGTCGCCCTGATCGACTACGGGTCGGGTAATCTCCGTTCGGCGCAGAACGCCCTTGAGAAAGCCGCCGGCTCGGCTTCCGGCGGTGCGGAGATTCGCATGACCGCCGACCCTGAGACGGTGGCCGCCGCCGATCGCATCGTGCTGCCCGGCGTCGGCGCCTTCGCCGCGTGCCGCGAGGCCCTGATGGCCCGGACCGGCCTGGTGGAGGCCATCACCGAAGCGGTGCGGAGCCGGGGCGCTCCCTTCCTGGGGGTCTGCGTCGGCATGCAGCTCTTGGCCACCCGCGGCCTGGAGTTCGGCGAGACCCCGGGTCTCGACTGGATCGCCGGCGAGGTCCGCCGCCTGACGCCCGACAGCCCCGCCTGCAAGGTGCCGCACATGGGCTGGAACAGCCTGGACGACATCAGTCCGGCGGGCGCGGCCCTCGGCCTCGCCTCTGACGGGGCCATGTATTTCACCCACTCCTTCGCCTTCCACGCGGCCGATCCGACCGACGTGGCCGCCTTCACCGATCACGGGGGACGGTTCGCCGCCGCCGTGGCGCGGGGCAATGTGGCGGGGGTTCAATTCCACCCGGAGAAATCGCAGTCTGCCGGGCTTTCTCTCCTCGCGCGCTTTCTGGAGTGGCGACCTTGATCCTCTATCCGGCCATCGACCTGAAGGACGGCCAGTGCGTGCGCGTGCTGCATGGTGACCTCGACACCGCCACGGTGTTCAACACCTCGCCCGCCGACCAGGCCAAACAGTGGGCCAATGCCGGCTTCCCCTGGATCCATGTGGTGGATCTGAACGGGGCGGTGGAAGGCAAGGCGGTCAACGCCTCGGCCGTGGAGGCCATTCTGTCGGCCGTCTCGGTGCCCGTGCAGCTGGGCGGCGGCATTCGCAGCCTGGCCGATATCGAGGGCTGGATCGAGGCCGGCGTCAGCCGGGTGATCCTCGGCACGCTCGCCGTGCGTGAGCCGCAGGTGGTGGTGGAAGCCGCTCGCCTGTGGCCTGAGCAGATCGCCGTCAGCGTCGATGTCCGCGGCGGCAAGGTGGCCGTCCAGGGCTGGACCGAGGATTCCGATCTCGACGCCGTCACCGTGGCCAAGCGGTTCGAGGACGCCGGCGTCAGCGCCCTGATCATCACCGACATCGACCGGGACGGCGCGCTCACCGGCTTCAATGTCGAGGTGTTCGGGGCCATGGCCGATGCGGTGGACATTCCGGTCATCGCCGCCGGCGGCCTGGCCAGCGTCGAGGACATTCATCGCCTGCGGGCCCGCAAGGGTCGCCCGATCGCTGGCGCGGTCCTGGGTCGCGCCCTCTATACCGGCGCCATCAAGGCGCCCGAAGCCATCAAGGCTGCGGCCTGATGCTGAACCTGCGCGTCATTCCGTGCCTGGACGTCAAGGACGGCCGCGTGGTCAAGGGCGTGCAGTTCCTCTCCCTGCGCGACGCCGGCGATCCGGTGGAGCAGGCCAGCGCCTATGACGCGGCCGGGGCCGACGAGCTGATGTTCCTAGACATCACCGCCAGCCACGAGGGCCGCGGCGCCATCCTGGACGTCATCGCCCGCACCGCCGATGTCTGTTTCATGCCGCTCAGCGTCGGCGGCGGCATCCGCGAGGTTGGTGACGCCCGCCGTTTGCTGCTGGCCGGCGCGGACAAGATCAGCGTCAACACCGCCGCTGTCGAGAACCCTGACCTGATCAGCGCCTGCGCCGACGCCTTCGGCTCCCAGGCCGTGGTCTGCGCCATCGACGCCAAGCGGACTGAGGACGGGGACTGGCGGGTCTTCATCTACGGCGGTCGCAAGGATACGGGCCTGGATGTGGTCGACTACGCCCGCTTGGCGGTGCAGAAGGGGGCTGGCGAAATCCTGCTCACCTCCATGGACCGGGACGGCGCCAAGACTGGCTACGACATCGAACTTCTGCGGGCCGTGACGTCCGCCGTCAGCGTGCCGGTGATCGCCTCTGGCGGCGCCGGTTCGGCCGCCCACATGGTTGAGGCCGCCACCCAAGGGGGCGCCGATGCGGTGCTGGCCGCCTCCATCTTCCACTTCGGCGAGGTGTCCATCGGCGAGGTCAAGCAGGCCATGATCGCCGCTGGCCTGCCGGCCCGCCTGACCGGCGCCGAGATGCGCCGGGACGCCGCTGAGGCCTTCTCATGAACCGCCTGGCCGAAGTGCTCACCCGTCTGTCGGCGGTGATCGAGAGCCGGAAGGGCGGCGATCCGGCCGCCTCTTACACCGCCCGCCTGCTGGCCGATCCGTCCCTGGCCGCCAAGAAGCTGGGGGAAGAGGCCGTGGAGACGGTGATCGCCGCCGTGCAGGCCGACAAGGACGCCCTGGCGTCTGAGAGCGCCGACCTGCTCTATCACTGGCTGGTGGTCATGGCCGCCTCAGGGGTGTCCCTCGACGAGGTCGCCGCCAGGCTCGAAGCCCGCGAGGGTGTGTCCGGCCATGCCGAGAAGGCAGCCCGTAAAAGCTAAGGCTTGGGCGGCGGGGACTTGTTCTCCAGCAGCAGCTGCCCCTGTTTCTGAACCCGCCCTTTGATCTTGCCCGCCAGCATGGCCAGCACATTGGGCAGATTGATCTCCATCCGCACCGCGTCGGCCATGACGTCCAGATGGCCGCTGATGGTCTGACCCAGCACGGTGGCCGAAAAGCCCATGCGGTCGCCGCTCCACTGGCGGGTGAGCTTGGCGCTCTCGCCGAACTGGCTGAGGATCTTGTCGAACCCTTCCTCCAGACGCCGCCGCGCCTCAGCGGCGCCGAGGCTGTGGGGGATATCGATGGTGATGGGCTTCATCGGCGACCTCGCTGGGTTCAGATCAGTCTAACGCGGAAATCCGCAGCGGGCTCATCCCCGGGGTTTGCGTTTCAACGCGACATAGAGGGCGCCGCCGCCCCCATGACGCCGATGGGCTTCGGAGACCCCGGCCACGATGGACCGCAGGTGGGGGGCGGCCAGCCATTCCGGGGCGGCCCGGCGCAAAGTCCCATCGCCGGTCCCCCGGGAGCCCTTGCCGGTGATCACCAGCACGGCGCGATGGCCCTCGTGCCAGGCCTGCAGCAGAAAGCCGTCCAGCCGCGCCCGGGCCGCGTCATAGGTCAGGCCGTGCAGATCAAGCCGCGCGGCGATGGGGTCGCGCTCTCGCACGATCCGGTGATGCCGGTTGGGTTCGATGAGCTCAGGCCCTGGCCAGGACGCCTGCGAGGGCGGTCGGGGCGCAGGGCCTGGGCCCGGCGGCGTGGTCTTTGGCGGTTGCTTGCCAGGGGGCGCCTTGCCCTTGGGGACGATGGCCGGCGACGGCGGTTCGGCGGGTTGCGCCGGCGCCGTCAGCGTGTGGCGTCCGGGCAGGGGATGGAGCGTGGCCGCCACGACCGACCAGAGCCTGTGCTCCTCAGGTCGAAGCGGGCGTTTCATGGGGTTGGATCGGGGCCCACCTTGGGGGTTAACCGCACCATCTTCAGGGTGTGACGCACCCGTCCGGCCTCCACCCCCGCCTCAGGACCGGAGCCCAGATAGAGGTCGGCCCGAACCTGGCCCTTGATGGCGCCGCCGGTGTCGAGCGCCACGGCCAGGCGGCGATAGGTGGGGAAGGCGCCGCTGAGAATGGGAGCCTGGGCGTCGATCCAGAACAGCTCCCCCACCCGGTGTTGGCTGAGATCCACGGCGATGGCGTGGTCGGGGGGCAGGGGGACGCCGGCGGCGCCCACCGGGTGAAGGCCGTCATCGGCCTCCAGACGGAACCAGACATAACGTCGATTCAGCTGCATGACGGCGTCGGCCTCGGGGCCGCGATGCTCGGCCAGCCAGGCGCGAATCGCCTCGCCAGAGGTGTTGTCGGCCGCCAGCAGCCCCCGGTCGCGCATGGGATTGGCGATGCCGGAAAAGGGCAGGTCGTTATGGGCGGCGAACAGCACCTTGACCCGGGCTCCATCGGGAAAGGTCAGGACGCCTGAGCCCTGGATCTGCAGGAAAAACAGCTCCTCAGGCCGCATCCAGGCCAGCACCTGGTCGGGCGCGGTGGCCTCGATGGCCCCCCGGTCGGCGCGGCCCGACAGGGCGGCGTGGTTGGCGGGCTTGGGACGTACGGCCGCGCTGTACTCGGCGTCTGGCGTGGTCCGGGCGGTGTATTCTGGGGCGTAATAGGCCGTCAGCACCCCTTCGCCAGGGACCGGCACGGGGCGGAAGTTGGCCTCGAAGAAGGCCCGGGCCGCGGCGTTTTCAAGGCGCGGCTGGGCCCGGGCGCGGCGACAGATCTCGGCCTCCGCGGCCGCCTTGGCCACGCCGCAGGTCGCCTGATAGGCCGCAAAGGCCTCGGCGTGGTCGGCCTCGTCCCAGCCCGTCAGGCTGCTGAAGGCCACCGGCGGCGGCAATGCTGGCGCCTGGGGCGCCTCCCCCGTTGGCGGTGCGGGGGGCAGGGTGGGTGTCGAAGCCTCATCAGGCGCCCGCGCGGTGGCGCAGGCGCTGAGGAGGAGGACGCCACCGAGGACGCCGACCAGACGCAGACGCACGGACCTAGGCCTCCGCGGCGTCGACGTGAACCAGGGTCCAGTTGGGGTCTTTGCTCTTGAGATTACGCTCGAAGGTCCAGAGCTCGGCGGTGCGGCGGTCATCCACCGCCTCGCCCCGCTCGTCCTTGGTGCGGCTGCGCAGTTCGGCCAGGAAGCGGACGGTGACCCGGGCGGCGTCGCCGTCGACCTCGGCCTTCTCCATATCGGCCCGGGGCGGATGCAGGAATTCCACGGTCTCGGTGCGGCCCTCGGCCTCCCGGGCGGAGATGGCCGATTCAAAGGCCGAATAGACCTCGTCGGACAACAGATTGCGCAGGGTGTCGCGCTCACCGGCGGCGAAGGCGTTGACGATCATCTGATAGGCCGACTTGGCCCCATGCAGGAAATGGCTGAGATCGAAACTGGGATCGCGGGCGCGAACCGCCGCCAGACCAGACAGGGCGACCCCTTCGGCCTCCTCGGGCGCCTCAAGCACACGTTCGACCGGGCGCACCGGGCTCGGCTGGCCCTCGCCCGCGGGCTTGTCCTCCGGTTGCCGTCCGACACGCCGGCCCAGCACCGAATAGAGCTGGTAGAGGACAATGGCCGCCAGGGCGGCGAAGATGATCAGCTCCAGTAGGGGCAAACGGGTCTCTCGTGGGCTTCTGTGGGCGAACGGGCCAGAAACGAGGCCCTCATGGTCTATATAGTCGCTCGAAACGCCGACGTCAGGACCGACGTTGCATCATGCAGGGTCGCATGTTAGCAGCCCGCGCCAGGAATGGGCGGGTTTTCCCGCCACAATGGGGTCGGCTCTGACGCCGGCCTGGCCTCCCAGAACGGACAGACGTGCATGACCGACACCGACGCCGCCGCCCCCGGCGGCCAGCCCAATGGCGCTGAAGCCTTTGTTCCGGGTGTCCGCATCCTGGCCCAGTTCATCCGCGACCTGTCGTTTGAAAACCCCCGCGCCCCTGACGCCCTGCGCGGCGCCGGCGCTCAGCCTCAGATCGATCTTGGGGTCGAAATGAACGCCCGCGGCCGGGAAGACGGTCTGTTCGAAGTGGACCTCAAGCTTTCGGCCCGCGCCATCCGTGAAGATGGCCCGGTGTTCCATGTGGAGCTGCTCTATGGCGGCGTGTTCGGGATCAACGGCGTGGCGCCGGAAGATCTGGAGCAGGTGCTGCTGGTGGACTGCCCGCGCTTCCTCTTCCCCTTCGCCCGTCGGGTGATCGCCGACGTCACATCGGACGGGGGCTTCCCGCCCTTCCTGCTCGACCCGATCGACTTCGCCGGGGTCTATGCGGCCCGCAAGGCCCAGGGCGACCTGTCGCAGATGAACGAGATCGGCAACGCCTGATCTGAGGCGCGGCCCGACGGGCCGTGTTGAACCGCGCCTGACGACCAGCCCCAATCCTCCGTCATGGTCGGACTTGATCC
>DJWR01000241.1:0-2371 GCA_002441055.1 Caulobacteraceae bacterium UBA6225
GCTCACCGGGCGGCCTCGCCTGCGCGCGATTTGAGGCCGAGCACATCCTGCATGTCATAGGCGCCCGGCGGCTGGCGCACGGCCCAGAGGCCCGCCTCCACCGCGCCCCGGGCGAACAGGCTGCGATCCCTTGCGGAATGGGACAGGGTCAGGATCTCGTCATCGGCGGCGAAGACCACCGAATGCTCGCCGATGATCCCGCCGCCGCGCATCACCGAATAACCGATCTCGCCTTGCGGCCGTGCGCCGGTGATCCCGTCCCGGGCGGCGCGCGCCACGGCTTCCAGGGCCACATTGCGTCCCTCAGCGGCGGCCTGGGCGAGCATGATGGCCGTGCCTGAGGGCGCATCGACCTTGCGCCGGTGGTGGGCCTCGAAGACCTCGATGTCGTAGTCCGACGCCGCCAGGGCCCGCGCGGCCTGGGCCACCAGGCCCAGCAGCATGTTGACGCCGAGGGAGAAGTTGCCGGCCCGCACGATGGGAATGGCCTTCGAGGCCTCCTCGATCGCCGCGATCTGGTCGGCGTCAAAGCCCGTGGACCCGATCACCAGGGCGATCTCGCCCCGGGCTGCGCACACCTGGGCGAGCTGCACCGAGGCTTGCGGCGTGGAAAAGTCCACCACCACCTGGGCGGCCGCGAGCGCGCTGGCCTGATCCACCAGTCGCGGATCGTCTGCGCCAGGCCGGTCGAAACAGGCGAACACACCGGCGTCTGACCGGGTCTCGAGCACGGAGACGACCGCCTGGCCCATCCGGCCAAGGGCGCCGGCGACGGCGAAGCGAACAGGGGCGGTCAGGGCGGTCTCTCCGGGGCGTTGCAGGCGCAGGGCTTGCGAGTGTCGCCCCTGGGCGGGCGGGGTCAAGGGCGCAGGCAGGGCTGCGTTCCCTCGACCGGTCTCGCCGCAACAGAAATCTCGCCGGAAAATGCTCTAGATCAGCCGCGAGCGGATTGCCTGGGACAGCAGGTCGATCAGGGTCACGGCGACGACGATCACCACGGCGATGGCGGCGACGCGGGAATAGTTGAAGCTGTTGAGGCTGTCGAACAGGATCTGGCCGATGCCGCCGGCCCCGATGAGGCCTAGGATGGTGGCCGCCCGGCTGTTGGATTCGAACCGGTAGAGGGCGTACGAGGTCCAGAGCGGGGCGACCTGCGGGACCACGCCCCAGGCGATCTCCTGCAGCTTATGGGCGCCGGTGGCGCGCACGCCCTCCACAGGGCCCTTGTCGATGGATTCGACGGCCTCGGAGAACAGCTTGCCCAACACCCCGCCGGTGTTCAGCGCGAGCGCCATGACCCCGGCGAAGGGGCCAAGGCCCACGGCCACCACGAAGACCATGCCGATGACCAGGTCGGGCACCGAGCGCAGGATGTCCATCACCCGGCGCACCGGCCACTGGACGGCCGGCGGGGCGATGTTGCGGGCGCCCAGCAGGCCGAGCGGCACCGCCAGGAAGACGGCCAGGGCTGTGCCCCACATGGCCATCTGGATGGTCAGCCACATCTGGCTGATGAAGAAGGGCAGGAGCTCGAAGTCCGGATTGACGAAGGCGCGGCCGAACTCGCGCATATTGTCCGAGCCGGAAAAGAGCAGCGGGAACTTCTCGATCTCGGCGGGGCCGAAGCTCACCGCCAGGACGATGGCGATGCCGCCCCAGAGCAGGACATCGAAGATCCACTGGCCAAGCGGCCGCGCGGGCGGGTTCAGGGCGGCGCTGGGCGCGGGCGCGTTCACAGGCGTCTGGCTCTTTTGTCTTCAGGAACCTAGGGGGCCGCCGGCGTAGCAGGGGCGACAGCCGCCGCCGGCGCCTCTCCGGCCCGGGCGTCCAGGGCTTCCCGTTCGGCGCGGATGGCGTCCAGAGCGGTCTGGGCCTCGGTGATCTTGGCCTGGTCGCCACTGTTGCGGGCGCCTAGCAGGGCCTCGGTGGCCTCCATCTCGCGCACCGGCAGCAGGTGGCTGGCGTCAGCCGGCAGGAAGCCGCCGATGGAGATGGCCGCGAGCAGCTTACGCTGGCGTTCGGCCTCCGGCCCCTCGCCCTTGCCATAGGTCAGGAAGAACTGACGGACCTTTTCCTTCACCGCCGGATCGAGATCCTTGCGCCAGACGATGGGGTCCTCCGGCAGCTTGGGGGACTCCCAGATCACCGTGACCTTGTCGGTGACGGTGGGCTGGCCGTTGGCGCGGTTCTCCACGTCCCGGGCGGTCTGCAGACGGATGGCGGTGGAGTTGTTGGTGGCCACGTCCAGCACGCCATTGGCCACGGCGAACAGATTGGCCTGATGGTTGGCGGCGCGAACCTGCTTGAAGCAGCGCTCCGGCTCAATGTTCTGCGGGGCGAACAGATAGGTCATGGGCGCGAGCGTGCCCGA
>DJWR01000241.1:2426-6164 GCA_002441055.1 Caulobacteraceae bacterium UBA6225
GCGTCGGCGCGGCGCACGGCTTCCAGGCCCGACAGGTTGGAGAACCAGCCCACATCGGTCTGGCCAAACCGCAGGGCTTCGATCAGGGCGGTGTAGTTGGAGCCGTAGAACGGCTTCACCGGAATGCCGATCTCCTTCTCCATGTCGGCCAGAATCGGCTTCCAGAAGGTGTCCAGGCTGGTGGAGTTTTCCGTCGCCAGGATGGAGAAGTTCAGCACCTCAGGCGCGGCGCTGGCCGGCGTCTCACGCTCGGAACAGGCGGCGAGGCCCAGGGCCAGGGCGACCGTGAGGCCAGCGCCGATCAGGCTGCGACGGATCATTGGGGAGCTCCTTCCCAGAAGACGTCTTCGAATTCCGGACCGTAGATGTCGATAAGCTGTTTGCGGGTCAGGCCGTTGGGCGGCCCATCATAGACCACCTTGCCGGCCTTGAGCGCGATGACCCGGTCGCAATAGCGCATGGCGTAGTCGACCTGGTGCAGGGTGACGATCAGGGTGAGGCCATCGGCGCGGTTCAGTTCCCGCAGGATCTCCATGACCTTGCGGGCGGCGACAGGATCGAGGGAGGCCACCGGCTCGTCGGCCAGGATGATCTTGGCCTTCTGCACCAGGGCGCGCGCAATGGCGGCCCGCTGCTGCTGCCCCCCCGACAGGGTGCCCGCCCGTTGGCCGGCATATTCGGCCACGCCCACCCGGGCGAGCGCCGCCATGGCCGCGCCCTTGGTCTCGGCGGGCCAGAAACCCAGCAGGCCCCGCAGGAAGCCGATCCGGCCGAGCGAGCCCATGGCCACATTGGTGAACAGGGTCAGGCGGCCCACCAGATTGAACTGCTGGAAGATCATGCCGATGCGGATACGGGTGCGGCGCACCTCCCGGTCCACACGCCCCTGAGCCTGCACGCTGCCGCCAAAGGCGTCGATGCGCCCTGGCCCCTTGTCGATGGGCGCCAGGCCGTTGATGGCCCGCAGCAGGGTGGACTTGCCCGATCCCGAGGGACCGATCAGGGCGATCATCTCGCCGCGGGCGACGTCGAGGGAGACGGTGTCCAGCGCGCGGCGAGACCCGAAACTCTTCGACACTTGGCGCACCGAAAGAACGGCAGCGTCAGACATGAATGACGAATATCCCCTGGGCGTTTGGCGGCCCAACTCATACCAGCGTGTGATCGCCGAGCCCCACGACGGTTTCATGACATGGGCGCCGGGCGCGGTCCAGCACGGCGCCTGCGCATCGGCGTCGCGGGCGCCGCAACGGGCCCGTCTGACGTGGGAAACCCTTGGCGGCGCAAGGACCTTTTTGAGTTCCGCCCTTTACATCCGTTTCAGATGCCACTATCTGCGACGGCTCCGGCGGACCCCGTTGTCCTAAGCGTTGCTAACGCCGGATTGGGTTCAACAATCTGTTGGGGGTTGCGTGAGGTGCATACGTACCATACGCCCCTGGACCTGGTCCGTGAGCGGTCACCGGAGCGTCCTGTCGCCTTTGCGCGACCGGATGCTGTGGCCCTAGCGGCCCGTTGGTTCCAGGATAATTTCAAAGGCGACGTCTTCTACGCTGTGAAGGCCAACCCTTCGCCGTGGGTGCTTGAAACCCTCGTGGCGAATGGCGTGCGCTCGTTCGACGTGGCGTCGGTTCCGGAAATCGAGCTGGTGGCTCAGCACGCCCCTGGGGCGCGCATGGCCTTCATGCACCCGGTGAAAAGCCGGCGCGCCATCTCCACGGCCTATTTCGACCATGGGGTACGGACCTTCGCGCTGGATACGCACGAGGAGCTGGCCAAGATCCTCGACGCCACCGGGCACGCCAAGGATCTGAACCTGATGGTTCGCCTAGGCGTCGCCGCCGAGGGCGCGGCCTATTCCCTGTCGGGCAAGTTCGGCGTCGATCCGCATGAGGCCCCCGACCTGCTGCTGGCCGCCCGTCGGGCGACCCAGGAGCTGATGGGCGTCTCCTTCCATGTGGGCAGCCAGTGCATGCGGCCGACCGCCTACCAGGCGGCCATGAGCCAGGCCTCCCGGGCCCTGGTCCGCGCCGGCGTGTTCGCCGACGTGGTGGATGTGGGCGGCGGTTTCCCGTCGGTCTATCCCGGCATGGTGCCCCCGGCGCTGGCCGACTACATGGACTCCATCGACCGCGGCTTCGCCGAGATGATGGTCCACGAGACCACCGAGCTGTGGTGCGAGCCTGGCCGGGCCCTGGTGGCGGAAGCCTCCTCGGTGCTCACCGCTGTGGAGCTGCGCAAGGGCGACGCCCTTTATCTGAACGACGGCTCCTATGGCAGCCTGTTCGACGCCACCCACACCAAGTGGCCCTTCCCGGTGAAGCTGATCCGGTGCGAGGACGGGGTGGCCCGCGAGGTTGAAGGCCCGCTGAAGCCCTATCGCTTCTATGGTCCGACCTGCGACTCCCTCGACCATATGCCCGGCCCATTCTGGCTGCCGGAGGATGTGCGCGAGGGCGACTATGTCGAGATCGGCATGCTCGGCGCCTATGGGGTGGCGATGAACACCCGCTTCAACGGCTTCGGCGACACCGAGACCGTGGCGGTGAACGACCCCCCCATGGCGTCCATGTACGGACTGGCCCGTCGCTCCATCCCGGTGCCCCGGGCCGAGCCGCACAATGTCGTCAAGCTGTCGCGAGCCCGCGGCAAGAAACGCCGTCGGCGCTAGGGCGTTTCAGCTCTTCGCAGAACCGCATAGAGACGCGGCCGGTCGCTCCGTCCCGGCCGCGTCCTTTTTCTATGGACGGGCGCTCAAACTCTAGGACTCCAAGAGAATGAACGCTGAGGTTCAGTCCAACCGCAAGGCCGAGCTGCTCTCGTCCACCGTCGAGCACGTGGCCATCGACCAGTACGACGCCCGCCCGATCATCGACGCCATGCGTCAGATGAGCTTCACCAGCCGTGACACCGCCCGCGCCGCCGACATCTTCTCCATGGCGCTGGAAGATCCCGCCTGCTCCACCTGGCTGACGCTCGCCGGTTCGACCAGCGCCGGCGGCTGCATGCACATCTACCGCGACATGGTGAAGTACGGCCTGATCGACGCCGTGGTGGCCACCGGCGCCTCCATCGTCGACATGGATTTCTTCGAGGCCCTGGGCTTCAAGCACTATCAGGCCAAGGCCGAGGTCGATGATCGCGACCTGCGCGCCCTCTATATCGACCGGATCTACGACACCTATATCGACGAGGAAGAGCTTCAGACCTGCGACGCGGTGATCAAGGAGATCACCGACCAGCTGGAGCCGCGGCCCTATTCCTCGCGGGAATTCATCTGGGAAATGGGCAAGTGGCTGGCGGCGGGTAACGCCAAGAAGCCCGGCTCGCTGATCCAGACGGCCTATGAGGAAGGCGTGCCGATCTTCTGCCCGGCCTTCACCGATTCCTCGGCCGGCTTTGGCCTGGTCAAGCATCAGGTGGAGCGGATGAAGGCGGGCAAGCCCTATCTGACCATCGACTCTGTCGCCGATTTCCGCGAGCTGACCGACGTGAAGATCGCCGCCGGCGCCACGGGCCTCTTCATGGTCGGCGGCGGCGTGCCCAAGAACTTCGCCCAGGACACGGTAGTCTGCGCCGAAATCCTGGGGCAGGAAGTCGACATGCACAAATACGCCATCCAGATCACGGTGGCCGATGTGCGCGACGGCGCCTGCTCGTCCTCGACGCTGCAGGAGGCCTGCTCCTGGGGCAAGGTGGACGTCACCTTCGAGCAGATGGTCTTCGCCGAGGCCACCA
>DJWR01000199.1 GCA_002441055.1 Caulobacteraceae bacterium UBA6225
CCCGGACGGTCATGGACGGAAGGAAGGCGGTGTTAGCGATCGAGGGCCGCGAGGTGCCGGTGGACACACCCTGTCCCACATTAGGATAGAAGTTGTTGAACTCGGTGGTGGCGTAGGCCAGGTCCCAGCTCAGATCCCAGTTCTTGACCCGGTGGTCGCCGTGCAGGACGCTGAAGTTCACGCCGTTGGTATAGATGCCGTTCGCGAAGGAAGCGGTCATCGGCACGCCGACCAGATCGGCGGTCTCGAAATTCCGCGTGCCCGAGAAGGCGTTGTTATAGCTGAAGACGTACCAGTTGCGCTCTTCGAAATCTTCAAACTCGGTCACCAGATGGGTGAGCGAGATATAGTGATCATCGTTCGGCGCGTATTCGATCTTGCCAGAATAGGATTCCGTCACGCGCTCGATCACATACTTGGTGAAGCGCTGCGAAGCGAGACCAACGGTGTCAAAGCGCGGCTCTGAGTTGTCGGTGTGCTGCTCGAAGGAATAGTGCGAGCCGATCAGGCTGGCCCCCCAGGTCCCGTTGGACCAGGACAGGCGGCCGGAATACTGCTTCACCGGGCCGTCGCCCATGTCGACGAAGCCGGCACCCGCGTCAAAGGTCCCGTGGAAGCCAGGCAGGGTCAGCGGTGAGAAGGTCTCGATGTTCACCCGTCCGGCCAGGGCCTCGGCGGGCATGCTTGGCAGCAGGGTCTTGTTCAGCACAACCTGGCTGATCTGGGCGGCCGGCACCGAGTCGAAGCGGAAGATCCGGTCTTCGGCCCCGATCAGGTTGACGCCGTCCAGCGCCATGGTGGTCCAGCGGGTCGGCGCGCCGCGGATCTGGATGTAGCGCTCCTGGCCCTGGTCGCGTTGCACGCCGACGCCGGGCAGGCGGGCGAGCGCGCCGGCCGCGGTGGCGTCGGGGAAGCGGCCGATGGTGTCGGCGGCGATGACGTTGACGATGTTGTCGGACGCCTTCTGGATCTCCAGCGAGGCTTCGATGGACTCGCGGATCGGCGTCGCCGTGACCACGAGTTCGGAGACTTCGGCGTCAGCGGCCAGGGCGGGCGCCGCAGCTGCGGCCAAGATGGGCAGAGAGGCCGAGATGGCCAGGAGCGTGCGGCGCGTATGCGCGCCGGCGCGGCGCGCCGAAAGGCGCTGGTGATTGGATGACATGGTCCGTCCCCCTTGTTGCTGTGATCAGCGGACGGGGGCCTGAACTAGGCCAGGAGGGTGTCATCCATTCATGGGTTTGGTGATGTCTCGGTGTTGGTGCTGTGACTTGTTGGCTAGACAGGGCATGGCGGCGCACTCATCCCGAGGGGACAAGTGCGCCTACCTACCTAACCGTGCAGTTTCTTGGCGACCTCGGCGATGCGGCGGCCCTGATAGCGGGCGCCGTCCAGTTCGGTCTGGCTGGGCTGGCGCGAGCCGTCGCCGCCGGTGATGGTGGTGGCGCCATAGGGGCTGCCGCCGGTCACCTCGTCCAGGCGCATCTGGGCCTGGTAGCCGTAGTCCATGCCGACCACCACAAGACCGAAGTGCATCAAGTTGGTGATCAGGGAGAAGAGCGTCGTCTCCTGACCGCCATGCTGAGTGGACGTGGCGGTGAAGGCGCCGCCGACCTTGCCGTTCAGGGCGCCGCTGGCCCACAGGCCGCCGGCCTGGTCGAGGAAGTTGGCCATCTGCGAGGCCATGCGGCCAAAACGGGTGCCGACCCCGATGATGATGGCGTCATACTCGGCGAGATCTTGGATGGAAGCCACCGGCGCCTCCTGGTCAAGCTTGTAGTGGGCGGCTTTGGCGACCTCTTCTGGCACCAGGTCGGGGACCCGCTTGATGTCGACCTGGGCGCCGGTCTCCCGGGCGCCTTCGGCCACGGCCTTGGCCATGGTTTCGATGTGGCCATAGGCCGAATAGTAAAGGACCAGAACCTTGGTCATGAGTGGCTCCTGCAGATGAGTGTTTGGGGGAGGGGACGCGGGCCTTAGGCCGCATCCACCAGGACGAGTTCGGAATCTTCCAGGGCGGTGATGGTCAGGGACGTCTCGCCGGTGATGGCCGCGCCGTCGCGGGCCTCAAGGGTCACGCCATTGACTTCCACCCGACCCTTGGCCGGCACCAGATAGGCGTGGTGCGCGGCGTCCAGGACATGCTCGGTGGTCTCACCGGCCTTCAGGGTCGCCCCCAGCACTCGGGCTGGGGTGCGGATGGGCAGGGCCTCGCCGTCGTCCTCGAAGCCGCTGGCCAGGGTCACGAAGCGACCCGAGCGGTCGCCCTTGGGGAAAGGCTTGGCGCCCCAGGCCGGCGCGCCGCCCGTGCGGGCTGGCTCGATCCAGATCTGGAAGATGCGGGTGGTGTCGCTCTCCAGATTGTACTCCGCATGGCGGATGCCCGAGCCCGCGCTCATCACCTGGACATCGCCGGCTTCGGTGCGCCCCTTGTTGCCCAGGCTGTCCTGGTGGGTGATGGCGCCCTCGCGGACATAGGTGATGATCTCCATGTCCGAATGGGGGTGCGGCGGAAAGCCCGAGTTCGGGGCGATCTCGTCGTCGTTCCAGACCCGGATCGGGCCCCAGCCCATGCGCTTGGGATCGTAGTAGTTGGCGAAAGAGAAGTGGTGCTTGGCCTTCAGCCAACCGTGGTCAGCGCCGCCCAATCCGTCGAAACCTCTACGTTCGATCATCTTGAAAACCTCCGCGTCCATCGGGACGCCCTTGCTTGAGACCAAGATAGGGCGGATCATTGAGATAGAAATAGAAACTCCTGAAAGGCACTGTTTCTAAAATGAGCTCATTGCCAGATCTGGAGGCGATGGCGATCTTCGCCAAGGTGGTGGAGTTAAAGTCCTTCTCCGCCGCCGCCGAGGAGCTGAAACTGTCCAAGGCCACGGTTTCCAAGGCTGTGACGCGGCTGGAGGCCCGCCTTGGCGCGCGCCTGTTCAACCGCACCTCCAGGCGGCTGGCCCTCACCGAAGCCGGTCACAGGCTGGCCGAACCCGCAGCGCGCCTGCTGGCGGATGGCGAGGCGGCGGAGGATGAAATTCTGGCCCAGTCGGCGCAGCCGCGCGGACTGGTGCGATTGGCCTCGCCCATGTCCTTTGGCCTGCTGGAGGTTGCGCCTCTCCTGCCGGACTTTCTCGCCGCCTATCCCGAGGTCTCAGTAGACCTGCATATGAGCGACGAGGTGATCGACGTGGTCGGGATGGGCTTTGACATGGCCCTGCGGATCGCGGCCCTGCCGGACTCCTCGCTGATCGCCCGGCGGATCGGGCCGGTGGTGCGCCATGTTGTGGCTGCGCCCGCCTATCTGGAAGCCCGAGGACGGCCCACCCATCCCGCCCATCTGGCTGAGCATGCCTGCCTGGGCTATGCCTATCTGCCGACGCCAGAGACATGGCGCTTCGTGAACTCTGCGGGGGAGGAGGCCTCGGTGCGTCCCACTGGGCCGCTCCGGGCCAACAACGCCGAAGCCTTGCTGCCGGCCCTGGAGGCGGGTTTGGGCCTGGCGCTGCAACCTGACTTCATCGTCGGGGAGAGTCTGGCGGCGGGCCGACTGGAGGCGGTGATGACAGATTGGAGCCCGCCGCCGGTCGCCCTGCATCTGGTCATGCCCCCAGGGGGGCCGCGACCGGCCCGCGTCGAGGTGCTCGCCCAGTTCCTGGCGCGCAGGCTGTCTGCCCGTTGCGCCGAGCGCGGTCTCGCCTCGACAGAGGCCGCGGCTTGAGCCAGGGGAAGTCCATGTGGATGCGTCAAGGTTCGGAAGGTCGCCGGCGGCTGATCGCCAGCCTGGTCATCACCCTGTCTGTGGTGGTCGCCGGGTGTGGCTCGATTTCGCGGCCAGAAGCCGATCCGATGCGGGCGAGGGTGGCCGAGGCGGCCTCCGCCCTGGCGCCCTTTCGGTTCGCAGCGAACAATCAGCCCGCCGGTCAGGCCTTTCTCAGCACCTGGCAAGAGGGACGGGAGGCCCTCGGGGCCGACGGGATAACCGCCCTGGCGATCTCCGGGGGCGGGGCCAACGGCGCCTACGGTGCTGGCG
>DJWR01000064.1 GCA_002441055.1 Caulobacteraceae bacterium UBA6225
CCGCCAGACCTGGCCAGCGAAGACGAAGGTGTCGCCCGGCTCCAGGGCCTCCAGATAGCCTTCCTCCACCTCGCCCACCTTGCGGCCGGCGCGGCCCCCGCGTCCGGCGATCCGGACACTGAGCACGGCCGGCGAGAGAATGGCGCCGACATTCAGGCGATGGCGCAGGATGGTGTCGGCGTTGCGGGCTCGCCAGAGACCGTCCTGGCCCTTCACGATCCGGCGGAAGCGGTCATAGGCGCGCAGGGCGTAGCCGCCGGTGGAGACGAAATCGACCACCTGCTCGAAGTCCTCCCAGGCCAGCGCCCGATAGGGACCGGAGGTGCGGATTTCCTCGTAGAGGGCCAGCGCGTCGAAGGGCTCGGAGCAGGCGCAGCCCATGACGTGCTGGGCCAGGATATCCAGGGCGCCGACCCGCGGCGGATCGCCGTCAAAGCGGTTCTCGGCGATGGCTTCGCGGGCGGCCTGGCACTCCAGCATCTCGAAGCGGTTGGCGGGCACGAACAGGGCGCGGCTGGCCTCGTCCATCCGGTGGTTGGCCCGGCCGATCCGCTGCACCATGCGCGAGGCGCCTTTGGGCGAGGCGAGCTGGATCACCAGGTCCACATCCCCCCAGTCGATGCCGAGGTCGAGGGTGGAGGTGCAGACCACGGCGCGCAGCTCGCCCCGCGCCATGGCCGCCTCAACCTTGCGGCGCTGCTCGGCGGCCAGCGAGCCGTGATGCAGGGCGATGGGCAGGGCGTCCTCGTTCAGCCGCCACAGCTCCTGAAAGGCGAACTCCGCCTGGAAGCGGGTGTTGACGAAGACCAGCGCCGTCCTGGCCTTCTTGATGACCTCATAGACCTCGGCCATGGCGTGCTGGGCGGTGTGGCCGGCCCAGGGCACCCGGCCTTCGGAGAGCAGCACATCGACGATCGGCGGCGTGCCGGCCGGACCCAGCACCAGATCGACCGCCGGCGGCGCGCCGTCCTTTTCACCTGGGTGAAAGCCCATCCATCGGCGGATGACGTCGGGATCGTCCACCGTCGCCGACAGGCCCACCCGCCGCAGGCTGGGGCTGAAGGTCTGCAGGCGGGCGATGTCCAGCGCCAGCAGGTCGCCCCGCTTGGTGGAATGCAGGGTGTGGATCTCATCGAGGATGATGCAGGACAGGTCCTCGAAATAGGCCCGCGCCCCTTCCCAGGCGCAGAACAGGGCCAGCTGCTCCGGCGTGGTCAGCAGGATGTCCGGCGGCTTGACCCGCTGGCGCTGTCGCCGCGCCGCGCCCGTGTCGCCGGTGCGGGATTCCGCCACGATGGACAGGCCCATCTCGCGGATCGGCGTGGCCAGGTTGCGCTCCACATCCACGGCCAGGGCCTTCAACGGCGAGATATAGAGGGTGTGGACGCCCCGCGGCGTATTGGCCGGCGGCCGCTGCGCAAGCTCGATCAGGCTGGGCAGGAAGCCGGCCAGCGTCTTGCCCCCGCCGGTGGGCGCGATCAGCAGGGCGTCGCGGCGGGCCCTTGCGCGCGCCACCATCTCGAGCTGGTGTGTCCGGGGCGCCCAGCCGCGCGTGGCGAACCAGTCGGCGAAGGCGGCCGGCAACAGGTCTGCGAGGAGGGCGGCGTCGTCAGCCATAGACCTGCCTCATAGCATGTTCCCGTTCCGTTTCACGGCAAATCCAGCTAGGAGTCGCTGCCGTGAACGCGCTTTCCCCCGCCCTTGATCTGGCGCCTGCCCTGGTGGTCCTGCCGGGACTCCGCGCCGGCGCGGCCGACGCCGAGCGGGCCGAGGCCCTGCGAGCGCCTGACGCCCGGGACCTGTTCGAGCGCGGCCCGGTCCTGGTGGCCCATGCGGCCATGACCGCCCGGCGGCTGGCCCTGCATCCGCCGCAGCGAAGTCCACGGACCTTCGACGCCCTTGAGCTGTTCGCCTTTGTGCGGCCGGCCAAATTCTGCGCGCCCTCGGCGGCGGGGCTGGCTCAGACGCTGGGCCTGCCCGAGCCCAAGGGCGCGCCGGCCCAGGCCCGCGCCCTGCGCCAGGCCTGCCTGCTGCTGCTAGAGGAACTGGCCCGCACCCCGCAACCCAATCGGGAAGAGGCGCTTGCCCAGGCCGAGACCCTGGCCCGGGGCGGCTGGGCCTGGGGGGGCGCCGTGATCGGCGCCCTGCGCTCAGCCCCGGTGGGCAACGCCTTTCGCGGCTCGGGCCTCGATGTCTGGAGCCGCATTCCCGAATGGGAGGATCAGGCGCCGCCCGGCGAGGCGGGCTCTCGCCCCATCGCAGGCCCTGAGGCCGCCCAGCGGCTGTCGGAGCTGTTGCATCGGGCTGGCTTGGATGAGGCCCGGCCGTCCCAGGCGGAGTTCGCGTCTGAGGCCGCCTACGCCTTCCAACCGCGGGACAAGGAGGGCGAGCCGCGGATGATGCTGGCCGAGGCCGGCACCGGCATCGGCAAGACCATGGGCTATCTGGCGCCCGCCTCCCTGTGGGCCGAGGCCAATGGGCCGGCGGTCTGGGTCTCGACCTATACCCGCGCCCTGCAGCGGCAGATCGAGCGCGAGAGCCACGCCATCTATCCCGATGAAAAGACCCGCGCCCGCAAGGCCGTGGTCCGAAAGGGGCGGGAAAACTATCTCTGCCTTCTGAACCTGCAGGACGCCGTCAACGCCGCCCAGCTGGGCAATGGCGATCTGGTGGGCCTGACGCTGGCGGCCCGCTGGGCCCGGGCCAGCCGGGACGGGGACATGACCGGCGGCGACTTCCCGGCCTGGCTGCCGACCCTGTTTGGCCTGCCCACGCCGATGCAGGCCTCGGCCGCCAATCTGGTGGACCGCCGTGGCGAGTGCGTCCACGCCGGCTGCCAGCACTACCGAACCTGTTTCGTCGAGAAGGCCATCCGCGGCTCGCGCCGCGCCGACCTGGTGATCGCCAACCATGCGCTCGTCCTGACCCAGGCGGCCTTCGACGGCGCCCGCGCAGCGAGGGGCTCCAAGGCCGACAGTGAGACCGCGCAC
>DJWR01000044.1 GCA_002441055.1 Caulobacteraceae bacterium UBA6225
ATGGCCGCCACCCAGCTGGCGCGCTCCATCGACGACGTGCTGGACATGGCCCAGATCGACGCCGACGAGATGGCGCTGGACCTGGAGGATGTACGGGTCGCTGATCTGATCTCGGGCGCCGCCACCCGCTGGGCCCGAGCGGCCGAGGAAGGT
Source organism: Caulobacteraceae bacterium UBA6225 (assembly GCA_002441055.1). GTDB lineage: Bacteria > Pseudomonadota > Alphaproteobacteria > Caulobacterales > Caulobacteraceae > Phenylobacterium. Next base: position 154 of record DJWR01000044.1, read on the forward strand.
AAGATCAGCCTGAAGGTCGACCATGCCGAGGAGATCGGGGTGATCCGGGCTGACGCCCATCGCCTCGGCCAGATCATGGATCACTTGATCGAGAACGCCATCCGTCAGACCCCGCCGGAAGGGACCATCTCCATCTCCGCCCGCCGGGCGCTGGGTGAGGTGAAGTTGCAGGTGAGCGACACCGGGCGGGGAATTCCTTTCCACGTCCAGGCGCACATCTTCGACCGCTTCGTCGGACGCGAGCGCGGAGGACCGGGGCTGGGCCTGGCGCTGGTCAAGGCGCTGACCGAACTGCATGGGGGTTGGGTGGCCCTGGAGAGCGAGCCGGGGAACGGCGCGACCTTCACCTGCCACCTTCCGGAGCTGGCCCAGGCCGAGGCCGCCACCCACCGGGAACTGGAATTTTAGAAGAGGCGGTGCGGCGCGGGCGACCCCGAGGGCCACCCGCGCGCATCAGCTTTTAGTGCTGGCTCTCAGGCAGCCGAACGATCAGGCCGTCCAGGTCGTCAGAGACCTTGATCTGGCAGGACAGGCGGCTGTTGGGTTCGACGTTCTCGGCGAAGTCGAGCATGGACTCTTCCATGGCCGAGGACTCGCCGGTCTTATCCTTCCAGGCGTCGTCCACATAGACATGGCAGGTGGCGCAGGCGCAGGCCCCGCCGCAGTCGGCGTCGATGCCCGGGACGTTATTCTTCACCGCGCCTTCCATCACCGTGAGCCCCGTCTTCACGTCCACAACGTGCTCGGTCCCGTCGTGCTCGATATAGGTGATCTTGGCCATGGCTCCCTTTCGCGCCGCGTTCAGGCGACGACCTCTTTCATTGAAACGCTGAGATCGGAAAGCTTCGCCTTGGAAACCGGCTTGCGGTTTCCGATCAGCTGCTTGCCCATCATGAATTCCGGGGGCGAGTTGATCGCCTCCACGGATTGGATCTGGTCTCCCTTGAGATGGAAGACCGCGAACTTGCCGCTGGCCGGATCGCCCCGCAGCAGAACCTCGTCAGTATCGAAGGCGTAGCCGGCGATCTGAAGCTTCAGATCGTACTGGTCCGACCATTGCCAGGGCACCTCGCCGGCCGGGGCCGGGCGCCCGGTGATGGCGCTGGCGGCCTGTTTGGCCTGCTCCAGGGCGTTGGGCACGCTCTCCATGCGGAACATGCGTCCGTAGATCGGCATGGGCCGGTGCGCGACGTCGCCGATGGCGAAGATGGAGGGATCCGACGTCCGCGCCTCCAGGTCGACCACCACCCCGCGGGCGGTCTCCAGGCCAGACTCCGACGCCAGCTCATCATTGGGAGTGGCGCCGACACCGATGACAGCAGCGTCGCAGGCGATCGTGCGGCCATCGGCCAGGGCGACCCCCGTGACGTGACCGTTCTCGCCCACAAAGCCGGTGACGCTGGCGCCCATTTCGAAGTGAACGCCGTGGCTCTCGTGAACGCCCTGGAAGAAGCTCGAAAGAGCCTCGCAGGCCACACGGGCCAGGAGCCGAGACTCCCGCTCGATCACCACCACCTCGGCGCCCAGGGCGCGGCCTGAGGCGGCGACCTCCAGGCCGATATAGCCCCCACCCACCACAGCCAGTCGCTTGCCAGGACCGACGGCAGCCTTGAGCGCCTCGGCGTCGGCCGCGGTGCGCAACTCCAGCAGGCCGGCCAGATCCGCGCCGGGGACCGGCAGCTTGATGGCCCGGGCGCCGGTGGCCAGGATCAGGATGTCATAGGCAAGAGTCGAGCCGTCCGACAGCTCGACCACCTTGTCGGACCGCCGCAGCTTCACCGCCCGGGTGTTGGGCCGGAAGTCGATCTGGTGCTCGGCGTAGAACACCAGGGGCTTGAGCGCCAGGGAGTCGGCGTCGGCCTCACCCTTCAGCCAGGCCTTGGAGAGCGGCGGGCGCTGATAGGGGGCCAGCGGCTCGTCGCCGACCAGGCTGATCGGTCCCGTATGGCCATACTGGCGCAGCAGGGCTGCGGCCGTTCCGCCAGCGTGCCCCGCCCCCAGGATGACTACGTTTGCGCCCAGATCACTCATGCCGTTCCCCGATGCAGAAAAATGACGCCGGCGTCAACTTGGGAAAAGCAGAGTGACGACTTTAGACGACCCGGTCGACCAGCATCTTCTTGACCTCAGCGATCGCCTTGGCCGGATTCAGGCCCTTGGGGCAGACCTGGGCGCAATTCATGATCGTGTGGCAGCGATAGAGCTTGAACGGGTCTTCCAGATCGTCAAGCCGCTCGCCGGTGGCCTCGTCGCGGCTGTCGATCAGCCAGCGATAGGCGTGCAGCAGGGCGGCCGGACCCAGATATTTGTCGCCGTTCCACCAGTAGCTCGGGCAGGAGGTTGAGCAGCAGGCGCAGAGAATGCACTCATAGAGGCCGTCCAGCTTCTCCCGATCGGCCGGGGTCTGCAGCCATTCGCCCTGGGGCTCAGGGGTCTTGGTGTGCAGCCAGGGCTCGATGGAGGCGTACTGGGCGTAGAACAGGGTCATGTCCGGCACCAGGTCCTTGATCACCGGCATGTGCGGCAGCGGACTGATGGTGCAGGTCTGGCCGGGGACCTCGTCCCAGCCGTGGGTGCAGGCGAGCGTGTTGCGGCCGCCGATGTTCATGGCGCAGGAACCGCACACCCCTTCCCGACAGGAGCGCCGGAAGGCCAGCGTCGGGTCCATGGTGTTCTTGATGTAGATGAGGGCGTCCAGGACCATCGGTCCGCAGGCCTCGACATCCACGTCGTAGGTGTCCCAGCGGGGGTTTTCGCTCCCCTCGGGGTCATAGCGATAGACCTTGAAGGTCTTGACCTTCTTGGCGCCGGCCGGGGCCGGGTGATGCTGGCCCTTCTGGACGCGGGAGTTCTTGGGCAGGGCGAGTTCGACCATCGGAGGCTTTCCTTAGGCGAAGACCCCGGACCCCGCGCAAGGCGCGCGTTCGGTCCGAAGCCGGGGATGAGCGACGAGGAGGGCCACAGACCCGCCCTTAGTAAACCCGCGCTTTCGGCGGGATGTAGGCGATGTCGTTGCTGAGCGTGAAGGAGTGCACCGGACGGTCGTCCAG
>DJWR01000121.1 GCA_002441055.1 Caulobacteraceae bacterium UBA6225
CAACCTGCGCGGCGCGGTGCTGCCGGTGTTGAACCTGGCCGCGCGGTTGGGCCTGCCGGCCAGCGAGGCCCGATCCTCCTCCGTGGTCATCGTCGTCGACCTGGTGGGCCGCACAGTCGGCCTGCTGGTGGACGCCGTCTCCGACATCATCAATGTGGGCGAGGGCGAGATTCAGCCGGCGCCGGTGATCGGGGCCGCCTCCTCCAAGGGTCTGGCGCGCGGCATGATCACCACCGATGAGGGCATCATCACCCTGATCGACATGAGCGGCATCCTGCCCACCCAGGAACTGGCCGCGGCCTGACGTCGCCGGGCGGCGCAAGCCCCCCAGGACTGCCTTTGACATCGGGGTCCAGGCGCGCTCACCTGCGCCCATGAGCCTGCCCATCCTGCCGACCCAGCCCGCCCACACCCCCTGGCCCACCGCGCAATGGCCGCAAGGCGAGTCCGAACACGCCGACGGCGCGGTGCTGGAGGCCTTGATGGCCATGGCCTTCGCCGCCCCCGACACTGAGCTGTTGGGCGAGACCCACGCCGCCTTGATCGTTCAGGGCGGGCGGATCGTCATGGAGCGCTATGGCGAGGGCTTTGGCCCGGACGCCACCTATCCCTCCTGGTCCAAGGCCAAGAGCATCACCCAGGCCCTGGTGGGCCTGCTGGTCGCCGAGGGAAAGCTCGACATCCACGCCCCGGCTGACGTCCCGGAGTGGCGGGCGACGCCGAACGATCCCCGCGCGGCGATCACCCTGGACCAGCTCCTGCGCATGTCGAGCGGCCTGTCCTTCGTGGAGGACTATGTGCCGGGCCACGTCTCCGATGTGATCGAGATGCTGTTCGGCTCGGGCAAGGCCGACGTGGCCCACTATGCGGCCACACGACCCCTGGCCCATCCGCCGGAGACCGCCTGGTCCTATGCCAGCGGCACGACCAACATCGTCGCCCGCTGCGCCGCACGGGCGCTCGGCGTCGACGGCGCAGGCTTCGAGGCCTTCATGCGCCAGCGGCTGTTTGAACCGCTCGGCATGACGAGCCCGGTTCCCAAGTTCGATGCAGCCGGCACCTTCATCGGCTCGTCCTTCTGCTTTGCGACGGCGCGGGATTTTGCGCGCTTTGGCCTGCTCTATCTGCGGGGCGGCCGCTGGGAGGACCGCCAGCTGCTGCCTGCCGACTGGATCGACTACGCCCGCACGCCGACCCCGCAGCCGGCGGTGCGCGAGGGCGACTATGGCGCCCACTGGTGGCTGAACATCGCCGGCCCCGGCTCGTTCAGCGCCAACGGCTATGAGGGCCAGTACACGGTTCTCGTCCCCGACCTCGACCTGATCGTCGTCCGCCACGGCAAGACGCCGCTGGACAAGAAGGACAACGTCAAGGCCTGGATCGCCCAGCTGGTCGACGCCTTCCGCTAACTCTTAGTCCTCCACGGTCCGGCGCAGGGGCGCGAGGGCCACGAGGCTGACCAGGGCTGCGGCGCCCAGATAGAAGCCCACGGGGACCAGGCCGCCGCGGTCGGCCAGGAGCTGGGCGACCAGGGGGGCGAGGCCGCCGCCCAGGATGCCGCCGACGTTAAAGGCCACCGAGGCGCCGGTGTAGCGGACCCGCGCCGGGAACAGGCCGGGCAGGAAGGCGCCGAGCGGCCCATAGACGAAGCCCATGCAGAAGAGGCTCAGCGACAGGAAGCCGAACACCAGCAGGAGCGAGCCTGAGGCCAGCATGGGCGCCAGCAGCAGGCCCGCGACAATCACCATGCCGCAGCCCCACATGAGCACGCCGCGCGGGGTGGTGGCGTCGGACCAGTAGCCGGCGATGACGATGCCCACGGCCATGAACAGGATGGCGCCCAGCTGGATGGCCAGGAAGGCTTCCCGCGAATAGCCGAGCGTGGTCACGCCATAGCCGAGCGCGAACGAGGTCGAGAGGTAGTAGGTGGCGAAGCAGGCCACCACGGCGAAGGTGCCGCCCAACGTCTCCAGGGGGTGGCGGGCCAGCAGCTCGAACAGGGGCGTCTTGGGCGGCGGGGCGTGCTCCAGCGCCTTGGCGAAGGCCGGGGTTTCGGTGAGCTTCAGGCGCACCCAGAGGCCGACGCCCACCAGCACGGCGCTCAGCAGGAAGGGGATCCGCCAGCCCCAGGCGATGAACTGTTCCTGGGTCAGGAAGAGGCCCAGGATCAGGAACAGGCCATTGGCGGCGATGAAGCCGACGGGCGCGCCCAGCTGCGGGAACATGCCAAAGCGCGCCTTCCAGCCGGGCGGCGCATTCTCCACCGCCAGCAGGGCCGCCCCGCCCCATTCGCCGCCCAGGCCGAGCCCCTGGCCAAAGCGCAGCAGGCAGAGCAGGGCCGGCGCGATCCAGCCCGCCGTCGCATAGGTGGGCAGGAAGGCGATGGCGAAGGTGGAGACCCCCATCAGCATCAGGGAGGCGACCAGGGTCGATTTGCGGCCGATCCGGTCGCCATAGTGGCCAAACAGCGCCGCGCCCACGGGCCTGGCGAAAAAGGCGATGGCGAAGGTGGCGTAGGAGGAGAGCAGCTGGGCCGAGGGCGAGGCCGCCGGGAAGAACAGCGGTCCGAACACCAAGGCCGCGGCCGTGGCGTAGATGTAGAAGTCGTAGAATTCCACCGCCGTGCCCACCAGGCTTGCGCCCAGCACGCGGCGATTGGAGGGCGCCTTCAGCGCCTCAAGTCCTTGCGACATGGTGTCCCCCTCCCGTCGAGGCCCATGGGCTTGGCCTCCGCCGCGGACGAGGTCAAGCCTCCCTGCTCTTGCGAACCCCCTGGGTTGTGCCACCTTGGGCGCTCGAAACGATCAGAGCCGCAAAGCGGCCGACCCGCCCCGGGGAGGGCCAAGTCGATGAGCATGTTGCCGACAAAGGGCGCGCCCTGGGCTGAGGTGTCCGCCCGCATGGACCAGATGGGCCAGGGCGATGTGAAGTGGCGCGACGGCAAGGCCGCCGTCTATGTCTTCAACGCCGGCCCTGAGATCGAGCAGGTGCAGAAGGAGGCCTACGCCAAGTTCGCCTCGGAGAACGGCCTGGGACCGGCCGCCTTTCCGAGCCTCAAACAGATGGAGGCCGAGGTGGTGGGCTTTGGCCTTGGCCTACTGCACGGCGACGGGGGGTGCGTCGGCAATATGACCAGCGGCGGCACCGATTCCATCCTGATGGCGGTGAAGGCCGCCCGGGATCACGCCCGCAAGGTCCGCGGCCTGACGGGGACGCTGAACCTCGTCCTGCCCCGCTCGGCCCATCCGGCCTTCGACAAGGCCTGTGCGATGATGGAGATCGAGGTGCGGCGCACGCCATTGAAGGACCTGCTGGCCGATCCGGTCGCCATGGAGGCGGCGATCGATGGCCAGACGATCATGATGGTCGGCTCGGCGCCCTGTTTTCCCTATGGCCTGATCGATCCCATCGCGGCGCTAGGCGCGCTGGCGGAGCGGCGGGGCGTCTGGCTGCATGTGGACGCCTGTGTCGGCGGCTATATCGCCCCCTTCGTGCGGATGAATGGCGGGGATGTCCCGCCCTTCGACTTCGAGGTTCCCGGCGTCTCGTCCATGTCGGCGGACCTGCACAAGTACGGCTACTGCGCCAAGGGGGCGTCGACCGTCTTCTTCCGCAGCGAGGATCTGCGGGCTCACATGATCTTCGAGGTGGGCGACTGGCCGGCGGGCAAGATGGTGACGCCGACCCTGGCCGGCACCCGGCCCGGCGGCGCCATCGCCGCGGCCTGGGCGGTGATGAATGTGCTGGGCGTCGAAGGCTACCGCGCCAAGCACGCCGAGGTGACCGAGGCCCGGCAGGCCATTGGCGAAGGCGCGCAGGCCCAAGGCTGGCGCCTGCTGGGAGATCCGCAGCTCGGCATCCTCGCCTTCACCCGGGAGGACGTGAACCCGTTCGCGGTGCTGAAGCACCTCTATGGGCGCGGCTGGGTGACCAGTGCGGTGACCGAGCCGGCTGGCCTGCACCTGATGCTGTCGCCCGTTCACAAGGGGGTGGCCGATACCTATCTGGCGGACCTGGCCTGGGCGACGCAGGCGGCCAGGGACGACGGCGCCCGTCCGGCGGAGGCGCGCTATGGGGGATAGGGCTGTGCGAGCCAGGGGCGGACGGACGCGCGGGGAGGCGCAGCGGGGCGTGGCCTGGGGCCTGCTGGCCGCCGTGGCCCTGCCCACCGCCCTGGTGGGCGGCTTCCTGCTGGCCAGGGGTCAGCTGAACGACGAGTCTGTGCCCAAGACCCGGGTCCTGCCCGGCGTCGGCGAAGGCGTGACGGTCCTCGCCATCTGGGCCCACCCGGACGACGAGATCACCTGTGCTGGAACCCTCGCCCAGATGGCCATGGCCGGCGCCCGGGTGGTGCTGGTCTATCTGACCCGGGGCGAGGCGGCGCAGGACACCGGCTACACCCCTGAGGCGCTGGCGAAGGTGCGCACCCTTGAGGCCAAGGCGGCCGGCGCCCTGCTGGGCGCCGACGTGGTCGAGGTGCTGGACTTCCCCGATGGGGGCCTCGCGCGGATTGATCCTGAAAAGCCCAAGGCGGCCATCGCCGAGCTGATCGGCCGCTATCGGCCACAGGTGCTCATCAGCTTTGACGAGAAGGTCGGCTTCTATGGTCATCCCGACCATGTGCGGACCGGCGTCTGGGTGCGCGAGCTGTTCGAGAACCCGACCCGCGAGGGGGCTTGGCCGCGCCTGCTCTATCAGGTGACCCTGCCCAGGGCCCTGGTGCGTCTGGCCCTGCGGCTGGTGGACGCCTTCCGCAACAACTACCCCAAGGGGAAGGGCGAGGGCCTGCCGCCGCCGCAGATCGCCGTGAACATCGCCGAGGAGGCCCTGACCAAGCGCGCCCTGCTGGACGTGCACGCCTCCCAGGCCAAGATCATCGCCGATGTACAGCCCTATTACGACCGCCTGCCGGCCTGGCTCTATTACCGCCTGTTCGACCGGGAGTACTTCGTCCAGCTGCGCCGTCGCTGAGGCCCGCGTTCAGGTCCAAAGTGGCGAGGCGGCCTTCATGAAACGCAGGCAGAAGGTCACCCGGGCCTGATCCTTGCCGGTCTTCGGATCGGCGATCAGCACGTCAAACCAGGCGGCCTCGGCCTCCGGACTTTCGGTGATGGCGTCGAGACGGGTGCGGCCGACATAGGCGGCGCGTGCGCGCAGGGGCCCCTGCAGAAACTGGATCTCCACCCCGCCTAGCTGGCCCTGGTCGGCAAGGCCGGCGCCGACCGCCGGCGCGCAGGCCGCGGCGGCCAGCGCGACCACCTCGGAGGGGGCGAGCGCCACGCCTGAGCTATCGCCAGGGGCGTTGAGGGCCAGATCACGGGTCTCGGCGCCGACGCTCAAGGCCGACAGGATGCGGATCGCGCTGCGGGGCGCAGCCTCCTGGGTCAGCAGGCGGCGGGACAGCTCGGAGCCTGCATCGGCGTGGTCGG
>DJWR01000028.1 GCA_002441055.1 Caulobacteraceae bacterium UBA6225
CCGGGGGCATGGACCTTGGCCTGATTTGTCCGGAGGCCTGTGGGGCCGAGGCCGCCTGGTCCGGCGACACCCGAATTCTGGCCGCCCCTTCCTTGATCGCCCTGGTCAACCACTTCCGCGGGACCCAGATCCTGTCGCCGCCGCAGCCTGGCCCCGTGGTGGAGGGCGAGCGGGTCCCGGACCTGCGCGAGGTGAAGGGCCAGGAAGGCGCCAAGCGCGCCTTGGAGATCGCCGCGGCGGGCGGCCACAACCTGCTGTTCATGGGGCCGCCCGGCTCGGGCAAGTCGATGATGGCCGCCCGGCTGCCGGGCCTGTTGCCGCCCCTGTCGGCGGCTGAGCTGCTTGAAACCTCCATGATCCATTCGGTGGCGGGCCTGATCGCCAAGGGCGAGCTGACCCGCCAGCGACCCTTCCGCACCCCGCACCATTCGGCCAGCATGGCGGCGCTCACCGGCGGCGGCCTGAAGGCCAAGCCCGGCGAAATCTCCCTGGCGCACAATGGGGTGCTCTTCCTGGATGAACTGCCGGAGTTCTCCGCTCAGGCCCTGGACAGCCTGCGTCAACCGCTCGAGACCGGCGAGGTGGTGGTGGCCCGGGCCAACGCCCATGTGCGCTATCCGGCCCGGTTCCAGCTGGTGGCGGCGATGAATCCCTGTCGCTGTGGCGTCGGCGGCCCGGGCCGCGGCGCCTGCGGCCGGGCGCCCCGCTGCCAGAGCGACTATCAGCGAAAGATCTCCGGCCCGATGATGGACCGCATGGACCTGGTGGTGGAGGTCCCCCCTGTCACGGCGGCCGACATGGCCCTGCCGCCGCCGGCGCAAGGCACGGCCGAAGCCGCCGCCCGGGTGGCCCAGGCCCGGGCTATACAGCTGGACCGGGCCGCCGCCGCTGGCGAGACCGCCGCCCCCCTCAACGCTCAGGCCTCCGGCGACCGTCTGGACGCCATCGCCCAGCTTGAACCTTCAGCCCGCGCCCTTTTGTCCAAGGCCGCCGAGGGCGCAGGGCTGACCGCCCGGGGCTGGACCCGCACGGTGCGGCTGGCCCGCACCATCGCCGATCTGGAGGGGTCGGAACCCGTCCGGCGAGTGCACCTCGCCGAGGCCCTGATCTATCGCCGGGCTTCAGCGGACGGCGCGCCCGTGCTGACCGGCTGATCCCGGTGGACCCAGGCGCCGACCGCCAGGGCCGCCAGGGTGAGATAGCTCCAGATCACCAGACCCCAGCGATAGGGCAGGGCCGGCACGCCCTCGTCGACCCCCATGGCCACATGGGTGACGATGCCCAGAAGCTGGAAGGCGGTGGCGAACAGCAGCCACAGGCGGTCTGTGGTGAGCGCCAGAAACAACAGATAGGCCAGGAAGAGGGCGTCCACCCCCAGGACGCCCCACTGCAAGCCCGTCAGGTCGCGGTCATAGGCCAGGGGCGTTAGAAACCACGCCGCTACATTGGCCACCGCCACGCGCTTCTCCGGAATCCCGCCCCGCCAAAGGGCGGCGCCGGACACAAGCACCATAGCGATGAACCAGATCTGCTGCGGAAGAACGGCGAAGTACAAGGCGGGGGTCCCCAGTTCGGTTCGCGCCCGCCAGGGTGGCAGAGGCCGGCGCCCAATCATAGGCGCCGGCGGTGTCCGTCAGGGGCGCGATCAGGCGGCGTTGGTCTCGCCCACCGCCCGCAGGCTCGGCGCCCGGGCCGGCTCGGCGGGCTTGGGCGCCCCATCGCCATAGAGCACGGCGCCCAGGCCGATCTGCTTCTGGGCGATGCTGAGCTCCTTATGGGCCTCGATCACGGCCCGGCGGGCCTCGGCGAGGGCGCTGATGGAGCGGCTGGTCCACTCGACAGCCTCCTGGCCAATCAGGGCCGAGAGGCCAGCCTGGGCCCGCAGGCCCGGCATGACGCCAGCCAGGGCGGCGGTCTTGGCCAGGGCGACGTCGATGGCGGTCTCGGCCTCGAACAGGCTCGCGGCGACCTGGTCGGCATACATGCGGCGTTGCTTGAGCATGGGGTCTCTCCGTCCCGCCGGCTCTGCGCCGGGGGATTGAATGTTGAGATGGTCTTTGGGTGGGGGCGGCGCTGGCGCCGGCGGTGGTCAGACCAGGGCGGTCAGCGCCTGAAGCCCCGCCAGGACGCCCCCGAAGGCGAGGGCAGAGCCGATGGCGATGGCGAGGATCAGGCCGATCCGCGCGGCCGGGCCTAGGCCGCCGGTGCTTCCGCTTCGCCAGGATGGAAATTCTCGTCCAGCAACACCCAGGTGAGGCAGAGGATTTCCCGCATCACCATTTCCGGGGGCTTGAAGGCCGCCAGCTTGCGAGTGGCTGACACCAGATGGGTCACCATGTCGGCCTGGACCGACGAGGCCGCCAGATCGGTCAGTTGCCGCTCCAGCTGGTCCCACGCGAAGCCCGGCATCGACTCCGCCTGCGGCGAGGGTTTCGGCCACCTTTCCTCGAAGGCCTCGATCTCGCGTCTGAGGTGCAGGGCGCGGTTCACCGACGCCCGTCGATCCTCGCCGTTCCAGTGCTTCATGGGTCTCGCCTCCTGATGAGGCTTCACCCGACCACGCCGCGGCTCCGGGGTCTGTCCTGACCGCGTCCTGTCCTGACGCGATCAGGACAGGATCAGCCCCCGCGCCTTCGCGCTCATGGTCGGCCAGCAGGCGGGCGGCATGATAGCGGTCATTGACCCCCAGCTTGCGCCGGGCGCGGTCGCAATAGGTGTCCACGGAGGTCTTGGACATGCCGAGCTCACGGGCGATCTGCTTGGAGCTGAAATGGCGATCCACCAGGCGCAGGCACTCCCGTTCCCGCGCGGTCAGCAGTTCCACCTGTTCCGTCATGACCCTTCATCCCCAATGGATGGTCTCACTACACGCTATGCGGGGGCCTGCGTCCATCTCCCGCCTTCCAACGTATAGCCGAACAGAAGGGATCGCTCAGAGGTTGAGCGTCAAGATGGAGCCGCAGATGAATTTGTCGGAGTCGGATGCGAAGTCGGACGTCGACGGGGTCGATCGGGCGATCGGGGCCCGGGTCCGGGCGCGTCGCCGATCCCTCAGCATGAGCCAGTCCGATCTGGCTGAACGCCTGGGAGTCTCTTTCCAGCAGGTCCAGAAGTACGAACGCGGCGCCAACCGTATCTCGGGCTCCACCCTGGTGGCCGCCAGCCGGGCTCTGCAGACCACGGTGAGCTGGCTGGTGGGCGAAGAAACCCATGAAAGCGCGCCGCCAGACGAGGCCTTCACCGCCCTGATGACTCCGGGCGCCCTGGAGATGTTGGAAGCCTATCGGGTGATCCCCCGCCCCCGGGCGCGTCAGGCTCTGCTGGCCCTGGCCCGGGAAATGGCCCGGGAGGATGAGGTTCAGCCGGGGCTTTGACGGCCCGTTAAAACCGGCTGGGCTAGGCTGGTCGCATGGGAAATCCAACCGACCACCTTCATGGGCCCGACGC
>DJWR01000091.1 GCA_002441055.1 Caulobacteraceae bacterium UBA6225
CCTGAATGTCAACGCTTCCTAGCCCATGACTGACCTGGGCGATGACTCAAGCCTTGATCATCGGGGGCTCAGAACACGAAAGCGAGCACGGCGCCGACGACGACAACCAGACCGACAATATAGATGATCGAGTTCATGACATCTCTCCAGGGTTGCATGTGCTTGGAGAACGCCAGCCCGCCCCTGCGGTTCCAACGCGGTCGGGCCGAGGCGGACATGGTGATAGCGCTCGAAGAGAATCCTGGCGGAGCCGCACAGCCAGCGGGGAGACGCCTTCTGGCCGAAGAGAGTGATGGCGGCGCGGAAGGGGCGCGACCTGGCCGGGACCCTGGTGGGGTTCGTCCGCTCTTGGCGAAACGTCACGCGCCCATGCGTACCGGCTCAATCGACGCCCTTACGCTCGGGGCGGACGGCGTTCGCGCCGGCCACAGGAACTGAGAATCGTGGAGCGGACTCTGATTACGCGAATTGTCAACGTGTGTGGTCACAACATATGCTATCTATTGCAAGGCTTGCAGTGGCTAGCTGGGCGGCAAGACGAATGAGCGCGAACATGAGCTATAAGGTGACAGTCTGCTTTGAACGGCGTGAGGACGGCGGTCTTCGGGCGTGGAGCGACGATCTTCCCGAGCTTGTGCTGTCACACTCCAATCCCGAACGGGTGCTAGAGGACGTCACTCATGCGATCAGGGTGATCTTGGAGGATCGGCTTGGCGCGGCGGTCGAAATTGAGCCTCTGGAGAGCCTGAGCCCCCGCCATGCGAGCCCGGCCGGCTGCGCCGATAGCCGGGAGTTTGCCGCGCGCGCGGCATAATCAATGCTGCGGGGGCGGTTTCTGGAGCGCCAAGTCTGGGAGCCGATGCTTAGGAGCCTGGGGGCCGAGCCCTTGGCGGGAGTTACCGCCCTGAACACCGCCGAATGGTGGAGGCGCCCCGGAAAGGCCCCATTCACCGTCCCTGTCGAGGACGACGGCCGCTGCGATTTCTGGGCCTTCAGACGCATCTATGAAGCCCAGGGCGGACCTCCGCTTTCCAACGGTCAGCACTGAGCGAACAGACAGGCCCGCCGATGAGCTACAGGGTCACCTATGAGGTGGATGGCGTCGAGGGCACCTATCCCTCAGTCAGCCCCAGCAAAGCTGCTCAGCTCGCGAGGCAGCACAGAGACGCAGGCCACGAGCCAGTGAAGATCTTCGATCACGGCGGTGGGCGCATCGACCTGCACACACTGGAGCTTGCCGTTCACGGCACAAGCATGGGCTGAGCGCCGTTGGAAGACTTGGTTTTTGAACTACTCGGCGCCGCCATTGGCTTCGCCGTTTTCTTGGGCTTCCCAGTTGCAGCCAGCATCCGCTGGCGGCAACGGCGCAAGTCTTGGCCCGCATGGCCATTCATTGCGGCTGGAATCTTCGGCGCTGCATCACATCTTGGCCGGATATTCACCTGATGTGGAACTCTCCTTGGTCCAGCGCGAACGCCGCTCGCACCTCTAGCCGCCGCCCTCGCGAGCGCGCAATTGTCCCCCATACCGCCGACGCGCGACCCTGAGTCGCTCGCTTGCGCGCTGCTTATCCAGACGCAGAGCCGCGACCGGCGGCCCTGAGGCCAAACCGGAAGCGATTGATATTACTGGGGAATGGTGGAGCCGAGCGGAATCGAACCGCTGACCTCCTCATTGCGAACGAGGCGCTCTACCAACTGAGCTACGGCCCCCAGGAAGGCGCGGAGTTAGGCGTGCGGCGGAATTCTGTCAAGCGGCTCAAAGGTTCAGGGCGCAGCGCCGCCTTGTCAGGGGGGAGGCCCCGCGGCTAGAACCGGGGCTTAAGTCAGATCGGGATCCCCCATGGCCGCCATCCTTGAGTTCGTCTTCTTCATTATTGGGGCGATCCTCCAGCTCTTGATCTACGCGATCATCATCAACGCGATCCTGTCGTGGCTGGTGGCCTTCGACGTGATCAACCTCCGCAACCAGTTCGTCTACAATATCGCCCGGGCGCTTGAGGCGATCACAGCGCCCGTGATGCGCCCGGTGCAGCGGATCATCCCGCCCCTGGGCGGCGTCGACATCAGCCCGATCATCGTCATCCTCGTGCTGATCGGCCTGAAGGACATCCTGCTGCCGGCGCTCTATCGCGCCCTGGTCACTCCGCTCATCTGAGCTCGCCGGGATGCGTCTGGCCGTGCGGCTGACGCCCAAGGGCGGACGAGACGGCGCCGACGGCTGGGGCCAGGATGCTGAGGGCCGGGCCTATCTGAAGGTTCGGGTTTCCGCGCCCCCCGTGGACGGGGCGGCCAACGCCGCCCTCATCGCCTTTCTGGCCAAGGCGCTGCGGCGACCCCGGTCCAGCATCAGCCTCGTCTCGGGCGAGACCGCGCGGCTGAAGCTGGTCGAAATCGCCGATCTGGGGGATGAAGAGATCGCCCGCGCCTTCGGATCGCCACCTTGAGGCGTGCTGATGGGCCGCCCCTGGAGACACCCATGCCGAGATCCCTGCGCCTTCTGGTACCCGTCCTCCTCGTCCTGACGCTCAGCGCCTGCGCCGGCGGCGCCCAGCGGCTGGATGCGGCCGGCGACGTGCACACCCTGCTCACCGCCATTCGCGATGGCGACGAGGCGACCTTTGATCGCCATGTGGACCGCCAGGCCCTGCGGGCTCAGATCGAGGCGCGTATCGCCGCCGAGACCGCCCGCGCCGGGGGCAATGACGAGATGCGGGCGCTGGGCGCCCTGCTGGGCCCCGCCATCGCCAAGGCCGCCAGCGAGCAGCTGGTCCGCCCGCAGGTGTTCCGGGGGGTGGCCGAATATTACGGCTATGACGCCGCCCAGCCCCTGCCCGGGCGGGTGGCCATCGCCGGATCGCTCAAGGCTCTGGACGACGGACGGGTCTGCGCCACCCGGGAGAAGGACGGCCCCTGTCTGCTGATCTTCACCCAGACTGAGGGGGTCTGGCGGCTGTCGGGGTTCGAGGGCGAGATCGACATGCTGCGTCGCTGAGCTAGTCTCCCTTCGACGGGCGGGGGACAGGCGACATGGCGGCGGTTGAGCTGGACGGTTTCGAGCGGTTTGAATTCGACGACGGCCGCTTCGTCCGGCCCGTCTATCGCCGGGGGACGGGGCCGGCGGTCATCGTCATCCACGAGATGCCGGGTCTGCACCCCCTGGTCCTGGCCTTCGCCGAGCGGCTGAGCCAGGCGGGAATAAGCGTCTGGTGCCCGAGCCTGTTCGGGGAACCGGGCAGGCCGGTGAGCCAAGGCTATCTGGCGGCCGAGTTCTTGAAGGCGCTCTGCGTGCGCCGGGAATTCCACATCTGGTCCACCGACAGGTCGAGCCCCATCGTCGACTGGCTGCGCGCGCTGGCCCGACAGGCCCATGCCGAGTGCGGCGGCAAGGGGGTCGGCGCGGTGGGCATGTGCTTCACCGGGGGCTTTGCGCTGGCCATGATGACAGAGCCCGCCATGGTGGCGCCGGTCCTGGCCCAGCCGTCCCTGCCGCTGGCCGCTGGATCGAAGCGGCGGGCGAGCGCCATAGGGGTCAGCCCGGCCGAGATCGCCTGCGCCAAGGGGCGGTTCGAGGCTGAAGACCTGTCGATGATCGGCCTGCGCTTCAAGGGCGACGCCCTGGTGGGCCAGACCCGGTTCGACCGCTATCGGGCGGAGTTCGGCGAACGGTTCGAGGCCATCGAGCTTGAGGACGCCGACGCCGCCCCCTCCGCCATCGCGCCGCACTCGACACTCACCCTGCATCTGGCCCCCGATGGGCCGACCAAGGCCGCCGAGGCCCGGGTGATCGACTTCTTCCGCCAGCGCACAGGGGCGTGAGCGCCCTGGCGAGTCCCGCGGCCCAGGCCTAGACTTCCCGGGGCCTGACCACTAGAAGCGCGCCCTTCCCTGCGCCGGGCGTTCGAGCCGCCGGCCAGGCCAGATCCTGCGAGAGCCTCGCCATGAAACGCCGTCCCCCCTCCCGCACGCCGGCTTCGCGCACGCCCGGCGCCCGTCCCGCCCTTCGCGGTCCCAGCCAGCGCCAGCTGCGGGCCGGCGAGCTGGTCCGCCACGCCCTGGTGGAGATCCTGCGGGAAGAAGACCTGGACGACCCGGCCCTGGCCGGCGATCCTGTCACCATCACCGAGGTGCGGATGAGCCCCGACCTGCGCCACGCGGTCTGCTTCATCCAGCCCCTGGGCGGGGAGAACGCCACCGAAGTGGTGGCGGCCATGAACCGGGCGTCCAAATTCTTCCGCGGGCGTCTCGGCCGGATGATCGATCTGCGGGCCACGCCTGAGCTGAAATTCCTGCACGATGAGACCTTCGACGCCGCCGATCAGATGAGCCGGCTGTTCGACGATCCCAAGGTCCGCCAGGACCTCGACGCCCCCGAAGAGGACTGAGAACCATGGGCCGTCGGCGCAAGGGAGAGGCGGTGTCCGGCTGGATCTGCCTGGACAAGCCCTATGACCTCACCTCCACCCAGGCGGTGGGCAAGGTCCGCAGGATCTTCAACGCCCAGAAGGCCGGCCACGCCGGGACGCTGGACCCTCTGGCCACCGGCGTCCTGCCCCTGGCGCTGGGCGAGGCCACCAAGACGGTCGCCTATATGGTCGAGGCCGATAAGGGCTACCGGTTCACCATCTGCTGGGGTGCGTCGACCACCACGCTGGACCGGGAAGGCGAGATCACCGCCCGCTCCGACGTCCGCCCGACGCCCGATCAGGTCAAGGCCGTGCTGCACGAGTTCGAGGGCGAGGTGATGCAGGTCCCGCCCATCTATTCGGCCATCAAGGTGGACGGGGAGCGGGCCTATGACCTGGCGAGGGCCGGCGAAGAGGTGGAGCTGAAGGCGCGCCCCGTCATGATCCATGGCCTGGCGGTAGGCGAAACCCCCGACGCCGACCACATCGAGCTGATCATGGACTGCGGCAAGGGCGCCTATGTGCGCTCGGTGGTCCGCGATCTGGCCCTGCGGCTGGGGGCTGAGGCCCATGTGAGCGCCCTGCGGCGCACCCGGGTCGGCGCCTTCACCGAGGCCCGGGCGATCGGGCTGGATTTACTTGAGGAATTGGGGCATAAGGCCCGACAGTCGGAGGCATTGCTTCCGGTCGAGACCGCGCTGGACGACATCCCGGCGTTGGCCGTGACCGACGAAGACGCCTTCAGACTTAAGCAGGGACGGTCGATCGTTCTCGTTCCCCGACAGGTCGAAACCTTGAGAGCCGGGCTTGCGCCGGGCGCTCGAACCGTTTCGGCCATGTGTCGTGGCGTGATGGTGGCCCTCTGCGAGATGCGCGCCGGCAAGCTCGAGCCGTCCCGTGTCTTTCATCTCGAATAGAGCGGAGATGCACGATGTCGATTACCCCGGACCGCAAGGCCGAACTCATCAAGACCCACGCCCGTAGCGAGGGTGACACCGGAAGCGCCGAAGTGCAGGTCGCGATCCTGACTGAACGGATCGTCAACCTCACCGAGCACTTCAAGACCCACAAGAAGGACAACCATTCGCGCCGGGGCCTGCTCAAGCTCGTCTCCCAGCGCCGGTCGCTCCTCGATCACCTGAAGAAGTCGGAAGCCGACCGTTATCAGGCGCTCATCGAGGTGCTCGGCCTGCGCCGCTAGGAAGTTCAGCGCCCCCGCGAAAGCGGGGGCGTCGCATATGGGGCCCTGCCTTAAGGGTCCCGCCGCCGCCATCGCGGCGAACCACCACCGCCCCCCTCCGAGACAGGCCGGGGACTATCGGGCGGCGGGGCCAAGGCCCCAAGACGCACGCTGAGGGTTGCGACGAAATCCTCATCACGCCTGTTCACCTGGAGAGGATTTCGGAAGTCCGACGCCCTGTCCGCCCCCGCCAGGAATACGCCTGCGGGATCTGAAAGAAGAAAAACTCATGTTCGACATCAAACGTAAGACGATCGAGTGGGGCGGTAAGACGCTGACCCTCGAAACCGGCCGCATGGCCCGTCAGGCTGACGGCGCGGTTCTGGCCACCTATGGCGAGACCGTGGTGCTGGCCACCGCCGTGTTCGCCAAGAGCGCCAAGCCCGGCCAGGACTTCTTCCCCCTGACCGTGAACTATCAGGAAAAGACCTATGCCGCGGGCAAGATCCCCGGCGGTTTCTTCAAGCGCG
>DJWR01000130.1:0-6411 GCA_002441055.1 Caulobacteraceae bacterium UBA6225
GCGCAGGCGAGGCCGCCCGGTGAGCGGCGATCTCGACCTGCTCAGCCTCGACGCCTCGGGCCAGCTGGCCCTGCTGGCGTCTGGCCGGGTCAGCGCCGTGGAGCTTCTGAAGCTCACCCTGGCCCGGCACGAACAGACTCACCGGCGGCTGAACGCCGTGGTCGCCGCCGATCTGGAGCGGGCCCTGGAGCGGGCCAAGGCCATTGACGACATCCGCGCCCGGGGCGGGGCGCTGGGGCCGCTGGCCGGTCTGCCCATGACCATCAAGGACACATTGGACGTGAGCGGCATGCCGGCTTCTGCCGGGCTGGAGGTGTTCCGCAGGCGTCAGGCCGAGGACGCCGCCGTTGTGGCTCAGGCCAGGCGGGCCGGCGCGGTGATCTGGGGCAAGACCAATGTACCGGTCATGGCCGGGGACTGGCAGAGCTTCAATGCCCTCTACGGGACCAGCAACAATCCCTGGGATGTGACCCGCACGCCGGGCGGATCGTCCGGCGGGGCGGCCGCGGCCCTGGCGGCGGGGGTCACGGCCCTGGAGATCGGCTCGGACATCGGCGGCTCCCTGCGCGTGCCGGCCCACTTCTGTGGGGTCTTTTCGCACAAGCCTACCTGGGCGCTCACCCCCCAGCACGGCCATGTCCCGCCCAGGCCCGGATCGTGGCAGGAGCCGGACCTGAACGTCATCGGCCCCATGGCTCGCTCGGCTCGGGACCTGCGGCTCCTGCTGTCTGTGATCGCCGATGGCGGAGTTTCGCCCAAGGCGGCGCCGGCCGATCTGACCAAGGCCCGCATCGGGCTCTGGCTCGAAGCGCCGGGCCTGCCGCTCGATCCGCAGGTCCGGGCGGTGCTGGAGGCCTATGGGGCGGAGCTGGCCGCCGCCGGGGCGGTGGTCGAGGTGATCTCCCCGCCGGTGGATATCGAGACCCTGCTGGAGTCCTATCTGCTGCTGCTGGGCTCGATCATCGGCGCCGATATGCCGGCCCGCCAGATCCGCCGCATGGAGCTGATGCGTCCGGCCGCCCGGTTCGCGCGGGCCCGCGGCGCCGGCCCCTTTTCCTGGGCTGGCACGGTGATGGCCTATACCGCCCGGCACCGGGACTGGCTGGCGGCCGACGCCATCCGCGCGCGCCTGCGCCGGGAGATGGAGGCGGTGTTCGAGGGCTATGACGCCATCCTCGCCCCCATCGCGCCCGGCACGGCCTTCCCCCACAGCCAGGGGTCGTTCGCCTCCCGGCGGCTGAAGTTCTCCGACGGGGGCGGCGCGCCCTACATCACCATGCTGGGCTGGATCGCGCTGGCGACCGCCTGCCTGCTGCCGGCGACCACCGTGCCAGCCGGGATCGCCGCCGACGGCCTGCCCGTGGGCGCCCAGCTGATCGGCGGCCATGGGACCGACGCGCGGCTTCTGTCCCTGGCCCAGGCCATTGACGAGAACGTCCGCGGCTTCACCCCGCCGCCAGCGGGGTGAGCCAGGTCAGCGCACCGCCGCCCAGGGCTTGGACAGCAGCGTCGCGCAGTTGATCAGACCCACCAGGGAATAGGTCTGGGGATAGTTCCCCCACAGCTCGTTCCCATCGAAGGAGATGTCCTCCGACAAGAGCCCGGCGGCGGTGCGCCTCGTCAGCATCTCCTCGAACAGCTCCCGGGCCTCCTGGCTGCGACCACAGAGGTGCAGGGCCTCAATCAGCCAGAAGGTGCAGATGTTGAAGGCCGTCTTGGGCTCGCCGAAGTCGTCGGGCAGGGCGTAGCGCAGCATATAGGGCCCCCGCCGCAGCCCCGTCTCCACGGCCGCGATGGTGGCGGCCATCTTCGGGTCGCTGGCTGGGGTGAAGCGCACGTCCACAAGCTGTAAGAGGCTGGCGTCCAGCTCGTCCCCGTCGAAGGTGGCGGCGTAGCGGCCGAGCTCCTCGTTATAGGCGCGGGCTTCGATGACCTGGCGCATCTCGTCGGCCCGGGCGTTCCACAGGGCCGCCCGCTCCAGGAGGCCCAGCTGCACCGCCGCATTGCCCAGGCGGTCACAGGCCGCCCAGCACATCACCGCCGAATAGGTGTGGATCGCCTCGCGGCCCCGGAACTCCCACAGGCTGGCGTCGGGCGTCGCATAGACCTCATAGGCCCGCTCGCCCACGGGCTCGAGGGCGCGGAAGTCCTCCACCGTGGCCTGACGCAGCAGGCGCTCGTCGAAGAAGGCCTGGACCGTCGACAGGATGATCTGGCCATAGACGTCGTGCTGCAGATGCTCATGGGCCTGATTGCCGATCCGCACCGGCCCCATGCCGCGATAGCCGGGCAGGGCGGTGGCGATCTTCTCGGTGAGCCCGGGCTCCAGCCCCACCCCATAGACCGGCTGCACATGGCCCCCGCCGGCCTCGGCCACCAGGTTGCGCAGATAGGCGAGATAGTTCTCCAGCATGTCGGCGGCGCCCAGCCGGGTGAGCGCCTGGACCACGTAATAGGCGTCCCGCAGCCAGCAGTAGCGATAGTCCCAGTTGCGTCCGGACTCCGCGTGCTCGGGGATGGAGGTGGTGAGCGCCGCCACGATGGCGCCGGTCTCCTCATAGGCGCAGAGCTTCAGCGTGATGGCCGAACGGATCACCGCCTCCTGCCACTCCAGCGGCACTGACAGGGTGCGGACCCATTCACGCCAGTAGTGGGTGGTCTCGGTCAGCATGCGGGTGCTGGTGGCCATCACATCGGCGTCGAACCCCTCATCGGGGCCGAGGAACATGGCGATGGGCTCCTCCAGGCGGAACAGCCGCTCCTCGGTGATGTGGCTGACCGGCGCGTTGGTGGTCAGCCGCATGGTCGTCGGGCCGCCCACATAGCGGATGTGGTTGGAGCCGGCGGTCTGGCGGGCGGCGGCCTGGCCCCAATTCACGCTGGGCCGCATGCGGATGCGGATTCGAGGGGCGCCGCTGATTGGCCGGATCAGCCGGATCATGGCCAGGGGCCGGTAAACCCGCCCGAACTGCCGATAGCGCGGGGCGAAGTCGAGGATCTCCAGGCTCTCCCCGTCCTTGTTGGTCAGTTCGGTGCGCACGATGGGGGTGTTGCGCAGATAGGCCTGCCGGGTCTGGGCCAGCCCCTCGGCCTGGATGTCCCACAGGCCCTGGACGTCGGCGTCAGCCGGGTCGCGGTCGCTGAGCAGGGCTGAGAAGAAGGGGTCGCCGTCCACCCGCGGCACGCAGCCCCAGACGAAACGTCCATGCCGGTCGATCAGCGCGCTGGCCGAGCAGTTGCCGATGGGAAAAAGGTCCAGGGTCTGAATCACAGGGACAGGGCCTCGCGGGAGTTATGTCGCATGGGTCTGCGTCCTCTTTATTCTCGACGGCGCGCGGGCGCCGTTTGCTAAGCTGTGTCTTAAGGCCGTGCCAAGCGACTCGCCGCCATCTTGGCCCTGTGCAGGGCCTGCCGCCAAACGGGGAACCCATGATTCGAGCCCGCCGCGCCCGTATCGTCGCCACCTTGGGCCCCGCCAGCCGCAGCCCGGATCAGATCGAGGCCCTGGCCCGGGCCGGCGCCGACGTCTTCCGGGTGAACTTCAGCCATGGAACGCACGAGGACCACGCCAAGGCCATCGCCACGGTGCGGGGGGCCGAGGCGGCGGTCGGCCGTCCCCTGGCGGTGCTGGCCGACCTGCAGGGTCCGAAGCTGCGCCTGGGCCGGTTCACCGACGGTCAGGTGGCCATCTCCCCTGGCCAGGCCTTCCGTCTCGACCTGGACCCCGCCCTTGGCGACGCCACCCGCGTCTGCGCGCCCCATCCCGAGATCCTGGCGGCGGTGAAGGTCGGCGCTGACATCCTGATCGACGATGGTCGAGTGCGCCTGCGGGTGGTGCGCCACGGCAAGGACTTCGCCGAGACCGAGGTGGTGGTGGGCGAGGCTCTGTCCAACCACAAGGGCCTGAACCTGCCGGGCCATCCAATCCCCATCCCGGCCCTGACGCCCAAGGATCGCAAGGACCTGGCCTTCGCCCTGGATCAAGGGGTGGACTGGGTGGCCCTGTCCTTCGTCCAGCGGTCCGCCGACATGGCCGAGCTGCGCCAGCTGGTCCAGGGCCGGGCCGCTGTGCTGGCCAAGATCGAAAAGCCCGCCGCCCTGGATGCCCTGGACGAAATTCTCGACCTCTGTGACGGGGTGATGGTGGCCCGCGGCGATCTCGGCGTGGAGCTGGCGCCGGAGGACGTGCCGGTGGTGCAGAAGTCCCTGATCCGCGCCTGCCGCACCCGGGGCCTGCCGGTGATCGTGGCCACCCAGATGCTGGAATCCATGACCAGCGCCCCGACGCCGACGAGGGCCGAGGCTTCCGACGTGGCGGGCGCAGTCTATGAGGGCGCGGACGCCCTGATGCTGTCGGCCGAGACCGCGGCTGGGGACTTCCCCCTGGAGGCGGTGTCGATCATGGACCGCATCATCTGCCGGGTGGAGCGCGACCCTCGCTGGCCTGAGCTGATGGCGGCGGAATATCCGATCGAGGACGCCGACGCCGACGCCCTGGTGGCCGCCGCCGGCCGCGCCGCGCAAGGGCCATCCATCGTCTGCCTGGCGAGCTTCACCACCACCGGCCAGACGGCTCTGCGCCTGGCCCGTGAACGGCCCCTGCAGCCGGCCCTGGCGCTGACGCCCCATGTGGAGGTCGCCCGACGCCTGGCCCTGACCTGGGGGGTGGAGGCGAGGGTGGTGCCCCAGCCGACGGATTCTGAGTCCCTGGCCAAGATCGCCACTGAGATCGCCCGGGACCTGGGCCTGGCGGCGCCGGGCCGCCGCATCCTGATCCTGGCCGGCCTGCCCATGGGCTCGCCTGGCGCGGCCAACATCCTGCGGCTGGCCCACGTTCCACGCCGATAGGCCGCCGTCCCGCCCAGTTGGGGCTGCAAGGCCGCGTCCGAGGGACTAGAAGGGGGCATGATCGAGACCTTCGGGACCCCTGAAGCCCTGGCTGACGCTGCGGCCAGCGCCGTGGTCGAGGCCCTGTCGGCGGCCATCGCCGGCGGCGGACGCGGCCGGCTGGTGGTCACCGGCGGCCGTTCGCCGGGGCTGGTCTATGACCGTCTGAGCCAGACTGTGCTGGACTGGGGGCGGGTGGACGTCACCCTGTCGGACGAGCGGTTCGTCCCCCCCGACCATCCGGCATCCAACCAGGGACTGGTGGCCTCGCGGCTGCTGAACGCTCGGGCGGCGGCGGCCCGGTTCATCCCCCTGTGGCGGCCGGCAGCCGATGCGGCCGCCTGCGCGGCGGCGGCCGAGGCGGAGGTCGCTGCGCTTACGCCCTTCCACGTCACACTGCTGGGGATGGGACCGGACGGCCATGTGGCCTCGCTGATCCCGGGCGCCGTCGGGCTGGAGGCCGCCATGGACCCGCATGGCGCGCGGATGTGCTTGGGTTTCGACCAGGCGATCGGCGATCCGCCCCTCCCGCGGATCACCCTGACCCTGGCGGCGTTGTTACAATCCCAGGCCATTCTCATCCTGATCGCCGGGGCGGAAAAACGGCGGGTTGTCGAGGACGCCCTTGCGGGCGCCGACCTGCCCGTCGCCGCCCTCCTCACCCAGAGCCGCGCCCCGGTGCGGGTGCTCTGGACGCCCTGAAGGAGCCGACATGCCCATTCATCCGGTCGTCGCCGAGGTCACCGACAGGATCATCGCCCGCAGCCGCGACACCCGGGCCGCCTATCTGGCGCAGATCGACGCCGCTCAGCGCTCGGGCCCTGGCCGGGCCAAGCTGTCCTGCGCCAACTTCGCCCATGCCTTCGCCGCCATGCCGGACGACGACAAGACCCGCATGCGCAACCCGATGGCGCCCAACCTGGCCATCGTGACGGCCTATAACGACATGCTCTCGGCCCATCAGCCCTATGAGCGGTTTCCCGATGTGATCCGCGCCGCCGCCGAAGCCGTGGGCGCCACCGCCCAGGTGGCCGGCGGGGTGCCGGCCATGTGCGATGGGGTGACGCAAGGCCGGCCAGGGATGGAACTGTCCCTGTTTTCCCGGGACGTGATCGCCATGTCGACGGGCATCGCGCTTTCCCACGACGCCTTTGACGCCGGCCTCATGCTGGGGATCTGCGACAAGATCGTGCCGGGCCTGACCATGGGCGCCCTGGCCTTCGGACATCTGCCGGTGATTTTCGTGCCTGGGGGCCCGATGACCTCGGGCCTCTCCAACGCCGAGAAGGCCCGGGTGCGGGGCCTCTATGCAGAGGGCAAGGTCAGCCGCGAGGAGCTGCTGGACTCCGAGATGCAGTCCTATCACGGGCCGGGCACCTGCACCTTCTATGGCACGGCCAACACCAACCAGATGATGATGGAGATGACCGGCCTGCAACTGCCGGGCGCGGCCTTCGTCCATCCCCACACCCCCCTGCGCGAGGCCCTGACGGCGGCGGCGGCGAAGCGGGCGGTGGAGATCAT
>DJWR01000130.1:6439-10946 GCA_002441055.1 Caulobacteraceae bacterium UBA6225
ATCCTGCTGACCTGGGCCGATTTCGACGACCTGTCCCGGGTCGTCCCGCTGATCGTCAAGGTCTATCCCAACGGGTCGGAGGACGTGAACGCCTTCCAGGCGGCCGGCGGCATGGCCTTTGTCATCCGCCAGCTGCTGGATGCGGGCCTGGCCCATGAGGACGTGGTGACCGTGGCCGGCGGCGGTCTGCGCGCCTATCAGCGCGAACCTTTCCTGGAGGACGGCGCCCTGGTCTGGCGGGAAGGGCCGACGCAGTCCCTTAACCGCGACATCCTGCGGCCCATCGATGACCCCTTCCAGCCGGAGGGCGGCCTGCGCCTGATGGCGGGCGGGCTCGGCCGGGCGGTGATGAAGACCTCGGCGGTCAAGGCCGAACACCTGGTGGTCGAGGCGCCGGCCAGGGTGTTCGACGATCAGGACGACCTGCTGGAGGCCTTCCGCCGCGGGGAGCTGACGGAGGATTTCGTCGCCGTNNGGGCTGAAGGTGGCGCTGGTCACCGATGGCCGGATGTCGGGCGCCTCGGGAAAGGCGCCGGCCGCCATCCATGTATCGCCAGAGGCCGCGGATGGCGGCGTTCTGGCCAAGGTGCAGGATGGCGACATGATCCTGGTGGACGCGCTACAGGGTCGGCTGGAGATCAAGGTCGACCCCGCCGTCCTGGCGGCGCGGCCGGCGGCCCAGGCGCCGGTTCACGCCCGGGGGTTTGGCCGCGAGCTGTTCGGCTGGATGCGCCGGGCGGCTGGTCCGGCCGAGGCGGGCGCCTCGGTCCTGTTTGAAGAGGTGGCCTGATGGGCGCGATCTATTCCGGTCTGGTGGGGGATGTGGGGGGCACCAACGCCCGCTTCGCCCTGGTGGATGGCGAAGGCCACCTGCGGCACACCAAGGTCTATACCTGCGCCAATTATGGCGGGCTGGATGAGATCATCGCCGAATATCTGGAGGAGACCGCCGGCAAGCGCCGTCCGGCCAAGGCGGTGGTGGCCGTGGCCGGTCCGGTGGTGGACGGGGAGATCGAGTTCACCAATCTCGACTGGCAGGTCTCGGAAACCGACCTGATCGCCAGCTTCGGCTTCGACGCCATCAAGCTGATCAATGATTTCGCCGCCCAGGCCATGGCGGCGCCGGTTCTGGCGACCGCGGATCTGCGCCGTATCGGGCCGGAGCTGCGCGGGGCGCCCACCTGTCCCATCGTCGTCCTGGGCCCCGGGACCGGGTTCGGCGTCGGCGCCGTGGCCCGCTCCCAACATGTGGACATCGCCGTGGCCACCGAGGGCGGCCATGCGGGGTTCGCCCCCCATGACGAGGTGGAGGCCCATGTCTGGCGGCGGCTGCAGGGGCTCTATGGTCGGGTGTCTGTGGAGCGGGTGCTGTCGGGTCAGGGCCTCTTTGACCTCTATCTGGCGATGGAGGATCTGGCCGGCCGCACACCCGACCTGGCCGATGAGCGGGCGGTGGTGGAGGCCGCCGACGGGGGGGATCCGGCGGCCGGCGCGGTGCTGGACCGCTTCTGCGCCATTCTCGGCGGCGTGGCCGGGGACCTGGCCCTGACCCATGGGGCCCGCGGCGGCGTCTATGTGAGCGGCGGCATCGCCCCGCGCATGGGCGAGCGGCTGATGGCCGGGGGCTTCCGCGACCGCTTCGAGGCCAAGGGCCGCCTGGCCGACTATGTGCGCGAAATTCCCACCTATCTGATCACCCATCCCTATGCCGCCCTGGTGGGCTGCAGCCGGGAGCTCGCCCAGCTGGAAGGGGTGCGCCTGTGACCTCGCCCATGCCTCTGGACCACATCATGGCCCTGGCCCCGGTGGTGCCGGTGCTGATCATCGAGAACGTCGCCGACGCCGTCCCCCTGGCCCGCGCCCTGACCCGGGGCGGGCTGTTCGCCCTGGAGGTCACCCTTCGCACCCCGGCCGCCCTTGAGGCGATCGCCGCCATCGCCGGTGAGGTGGAGGAAGCCGTGGTCGGGGCCGGCACGGTCACCTCGGCCACCGCCCGCCAGGCCGCCGCCCGGATGGGCGCCCGCTTCGCCGTCAGTCCGGGCCTGATCCCGGGCGAAGGGCTAGAGGGTCCGATTCCCCTGCTGCCGGGGATCGCTACGGCCACCGAGCTGATGGCGGGCATGGAACACGGCTTCACCGCCTTCAAGCTGTTCCCGGCCAGCGTGGTCGGCGGGGTCGGCCTGCTGAAGGCCCTGGCCAGCCCCTTCCCTCAGGCGGTGTTTTGTCCCACGGGCGGGATCGATGCGGCGGGGGCGCCGGACTATCTGAAGGAGCCCAATGTGGCCTGTATCGGTGGCTCGTGGGTGGCGCCCAAGGACGCGGTGGCGGCCGGCGACTGGGACCGGATCACCGCGCTGGCCCAGGCTGCGGCGGCCCTGCCTCGGGCCCGGCCGGCCCCGGCGATCTTGACCTAAACCATCCACAGGCGCATAAGCGCGCCCTTCCGGCGCAACCTCGGTCAGCGCCCTCCCCCGCCACGACCCCCATCACCATATGGGACGAGGGCGGCGAGGCCCCCCGTCGACGTGATCGTCCACGGGGGTTGATCGCGTTTGGGCTCATGGTTTCCTGTCCGCAGGCCGCCATGGAGCCGGAAGACAAGCGGGCGTGACGTCGTCACCCCATGGGAGTTTGAATGTTCGACGCACTTTCTGAACGGCTGTCCGGGGTATTCGACCGTCTGTCGGGCCACGGCGTGCTGTCTGAAAAGCACATCGACGAGGCCCTGCGCGAGGTTCGCATCGCCCTGCTGGAGGCCGATGTGGCCCTGCCGGTGGTGCGCGANNATCAAGATCACCTATGACGGCCTGGTGGAGATGCTGGGCGGCGACGAGGTCGAGGGGCTGAACCTCTCCCTCAATCCCCCCACCGTCATGATGATGGCCGGCCTGCAGGGCTCGGGTAAGACCACCACCGCCGGCCGCCTGGCCCTTCGCCTGGCCCGCGAGCGCAAGAAGGTCCTGCTGGCCTCGCTGGACACCCGCCGTCCGGCGGCCATGGAGCAGCTGGCCACCCTGGCGACCCAGGCCGGCGTCGACAGCCTGCCCATCGTGGCCGGCCAATCGGCGCCCGATATCGCCCGCCGGGCGCTCTCGGCCGCCAAGCTGCAGGGCTATGACGTCCTGATCCTCGACACCGCCGGCCGCACGACGCTGGACGAGGCGATGATGGCCGAGGCGGCCGAGATCGCGAAGATCGCCAGCCCATCCGAGACCCTGCTGGTGGCCGATGCGCTCACCGGCCAGGACGCGGTGCGCACCGCCAAGGCCTTCCACGAGCGGCTGCCGCTCACCGGCCTGGTGCTGACCCGGTCGGATGGCGATGGCCGCGGCGGCGCGGCGCTGTCCATGCGCGCGGTCACCGGCCTGCCCATCAAGTTCCTGGGCGTCTCGGAAAAGATCGACGGCCTGGACGTCTTCGACGCCCGCCGGGTGGCCGGCCGGATCCTCGGCCAAGGCGACGTCGTCGCCCTGGTGGAGAAGGCGGCCCAGGACTTCGACCAGGCCAAGGCCGAGGTCATGGCCAAGAAGCTGGCCAAGGGCCAGTTCGACCTGGACATGATGGCCGACCAGTTCGCCCAGATGAAGAAGATGGGCGGCATGGAGGGGCTGATGGGCTTCCTGCCGGGCGTCCAGAAGATGAAGAAGCAGATGGCCGAGGCCAATGTTTCGGATAAGACCCTGGACCGTCAGGCCGCGATCATCTCGTCCATGACCAAGGCCGAGCGCAAGAAGCCCGACATCCTGCAGGCCTCGCGCAAGCGCCGCATCGCCAAGGGCGCCGGCGTGGAGGTGGCCGAGGTCAATCGCCTCCTGAAACAACATCGTCAGATGGCCGACGCCTTCAAGATGATGAGCCGCGACGGGGGCAAGGGCTTCGCCAAGATGGCGGGCATGCTTACCGGCGGCGGTGGGGCCGACATGGCCCGCATGAAGGCCATGGGCGGCGGCAAGGCTCCCACCCCGCAGGAGATCGAGGAGGCCAAGGCCCGTCTCGCCGGTCTTGGCGGGCCCGGTATGGGCGGCCTCGGCGGCGGTCTCCCCAAACTTCCCGGCCTTGGCGGCGGTCTGCCGCCGGGCATCAATCCCTTCAAGAAATCCTAGAGCCCACAAGGAACATCCATGCTCAAGATTCGTCTGTCCCGTGGCGGCGCCAAGAAGCGTCCCTATTACTCGATCGTCGTCGCCGACAGCCGCGCCCCGCGCGACGGCCGCTTCATCGAGAAGGTCGGGGCCTATAACCCGCTGCTCAAGAAGGATGACCCCAACCGCGTCGTCCTGAAGGTCGAGCGCATCGAGGAGTGGGTCAAGAAGGGCGCCCAGCCCACCGACCGCGTCGCCCGTTTCCTGTCCCAGCAGGGTCTGGTGAAGTGGGAGCACGGCAACAACCCGCAGAAGGCCGAGCCGGGCCGCAAGGCCAAGGAGCGGGCTGAAGAGCGCGCCCAGCGCGAAGCCGACCGCGCCGCCGCCGAAGCCGAGGCCGCCGCCCAGCCGGCGCCTGAGCCCGA
>DJWR01000102.1 GCA_002441055.1 Caulobacteraceae bacterium UBA6225
TTTCAAACTGCTCGCGCGACTTCTTGTCGATGTGCGGCGAGCGGTTGACGGTGAATTTCTCGATGAGGGTCGGCAGGGGGATGGGACCCCTGACGGTGGCGCCGGTGCGCTTAGCCGTGTTTACGATCTCGCGAGTGGAATGATCCAGCACGCGGTGATCGAAGGCCTTGAGCCGGATGCGGATGTTCTGACGATCCATATCGCTCTTAATTTTCCCTACAGACGGCGGTCCGCCCGCGTGACTTTGACCATTTCAAAGACCAACTCCGGAACCCCCAAAGCAAGAGGCGCCGTACGCGTAGCCCGCAAAAACGAATTCGGCCCTCGCGTCGCCGCGAAGGCTACCCCTAAGAACGCTGTGTTATGGCACGGCCTCAGGTCGTTCTGCGGACCGCGTCTGCGACAGAAGTCGCACAGCCGGTCCAACAGGAAGCGCGGTAGTACAGAGGCGACTCGCCTGCGTCAAGGCCTGCGAGCCGTTCCCTCCCCTTATCAGTCCTCTTCGACCCGGACTTCGCCCGAACCCATGACCGAGCGCTCAACGGCGCCGCGCACCTGGCGCACGCGGACGTCGCCAGATCCGACGATGCTGGCCTTGAGCGCGCCGGCTTCGCCGTTGAAGCGGACATCCCCGGAGCCTGCGACCGTGGCCGACATGGTGTCCACCTGTCCGTCGCCCACCGTGACGTCCCCGGAACCGGCCACCCGAGCCTGCAGGCGCGGGCCGGTGACCTCAGCCACCTTCACGTCGCCCGAGCCCGCCACGTCGGCCTCCAGTTCGCCCGCGACCTTGCGCATCGCCAAGTCACCGGAGCCGGCGACCCGCAAGACCGCCGATGCGGCGCTGCCCATGCGCATGTCGCCAGAGCCAGCCTGAGAGGCCTCGACCCGTCCAGCGACATTGGCGATGGTCCAGTCCCCACAGCCGGCGTTGGAGATCTTCAGGCTCTGGCTGCGTCCCACCGCCCCGAAGACGGCGCCGCCCACCTGCAGATCGACATCCATGGGCGTGCGAATGACCACCTGTGGCAGGTCGGCATAGGCCACCTCCCCGACGCCGGAGACCGTGACCCGCGGGCCTCCCCCGCGGGAGGAACAGTTGCGGATCTTCCGCGCCAGGTCGCCGTCGATGATCACCTGATCGCCCCGGGTGCGAACGCTCAATGGCAGACTCGGATTGGTGGTCAGCATCTCCACCCGGATGTCGCTGCGCGCCTCGGGGGCGATGATGACCCGGGCGACGGCGTCACGCACTTCGACCGAGGCGGCCTGAGCGGCGCCGGCCATGGAAAGACCAGCAGCAGCGAGACTGAGGGCTAGAATTGAACGGGCCATGGGTCGCTCCCTTGATTGATCTGACCACAGGCTAGCTGTGGCCGGCATGGGGGGCAGCTTAATTCGTGGTCATGACTTGGCGTTCATCTACGCCCCATGGCGGCGACACTCTCCTCGAACCGAGCCAACAGCGCCTCATGGCGCCATTGCTCACGGGCCTTGTCGCTCGACTGCACCAAGGCGGCGCAGGCGCCCCGGGGCGCTTGTTCGCCGATCTGGCCGCGGCAGACGGTGACTGGCTGGCGATAGCGGCCGGGGTCAGCCCAGAGCCCCTCCCCCGCCAGGAAGGAGAAGGCCAGGGCGTTGCGCGCTGATTGCTTCAGATCGGCATAGCTGGCCCCATAGGCGTGAGCCCGTTCGTACTCATGGGAAAGGTCGATACGCAGCAGGCCTGCGTCGTCGGTGGACAGGCTCACAGGCGTCCCCCGGTCGCGCAGCCAGGCATAGGGGTGGTCCTCGGGGCCCAGTCCAAGGATGACGGCGTTGGATGTCAGGTTCACCTCCACCAGGACCCCCTTGCGCGCCATCTCGGCCACAAGGGCTTCGGCCCCCATCTCGTGGGGGAGGTCGACCCCATGCCCAATGCGCCGCGCGCCTGCGACCCGGACCGCTTGGGCGACGTGGTCACGGAGATGTTCTGGGGGCGCATAGTCAAAGGTCAGCTCGCCGGCATGCAGGGCCACAGGCGCCAGCTGTCCACGGCCAGTCAGAAATCCAACCATCTCCATGTGCAGGCTGTAGTTGGCCAAGGCGGTGGGATGATCCTCCGGCGCCACCATCTGCAGGCCCACCCACCGCCGGTCAGCCTGGACAAGGGCGACTCCGAGCTGAAGCTGGGCGAAGGTGGCCTCGGGCGGCAGGACCCGGATCGTCTGAACCAGGTAGCGGACCGTGACTTGGCAGCCTGGCCGGGCCGCCGGCGTGCCGCAGGCCAGAACCTGCCGGGCCCGAGCCTCCATGGCGTCTGTTGCATCGATGGCCGCGGTGACCAGGGCCGGCATGCCTGCGGCGTCGAGCTCGGCCTTCATCTGCGCCAGATCGTTCTTGAGCCCGACCGTCAGGCCAAGCGCGGCGGCGGGGCCGCCCTGCGGGGTGATCATGGCCTCAAGATAGAAGGTGTTCTGATGGGCGAGGTCGTCCATGACCACGGCCAGCATGTCCCCTGCCCGGCCAGACCCCAGACCGCTGATCCGGTCAAACACCCCAAAGAACTGGTCATGCCCCGACCGATCCAGAAAGCCCGGCTGGCGGGTGCTGAAGCTGTCCAGCAGGTCGGAATAGAGTTCGCCATCGATGATGGCCTCGGCGGCGGGACGCAGTCCCTCGGCCTCACAGGGCGGCGGCGCCAGGGCAAGTTTGGGCACATCGATACAACGCCCGTCCTCAGCCGCCCAGGCCAGCAGGGTTTCAGGGAAGACCGCCCCGGCGATGTGATTGTGAAGTTCGCCGCCCTTGGGCATGGCCTTGGTGAAGGCGATCCGCTCGCCCGCGCTCATGACCGACAGATCAGGCGCAGCGCTGGCGGTCCCAGCAAGGCAAAGGGTTAGGGCGAACGCCCCCGCGCTGATGAAGGTCTTCAGATATCCCATGGCCCACCCCTGACGCGCTGGCTCTCCGGCCGTCCTACCGATAGCGCCCCGCCGCCATCAAGCCAGGAACTTCCCCAAAGGAAAAGGCCGCCGGGGTTTCCCCTGGCGGCCTTGGCCTTCGTGTCAGGCGGTGAGGCCTGAAGACTATTCGACGATCTTGGCCACGACGCCGGCGCCG
>DJWR01000169.1:0-3077 GCA_002441055.1 Caulobacteraceae bacterium UBA6225
GTGGCCAGGCGCAGGGCGACCCAGGCGCCGGTGATCGAGGCGGTGCGGGTGCCGCCATCAGCCTGGATCACGTCGCAGTCGAGGGAGATCTGGCGCTCGCCCAGCGCCTTCATGTCGGTGACGGCCCGCAGGGATCGGCCGATCAGCCGCTGGATCTCCTGGGTGCGGCCCGACTGCTTGCCCTGGGCGGCCTCACGGCGGCCACGGGTGTGGGTGGCCCGGGGCAGCATGCCGTATTCGGCGGTCACCCAGCCCTGACCCTTGCCGCGCAGGAAGGGGGGCACGCCCTCTTCCAGGCTGGCGGTGACCAGCACCTTGGTGTGACCGAAGCTGACCAGGCAGGAGCCTTCGGCATAGCGGTTGACCCCGGTCTCCAGGGTGACGGCGCGCAGCATGTCGGGGGCGCGTTGGGAGGGGCGCATGGCGAGAACCTTTCCTGAGGTCGTGAGCGGCGTGATAACAAGACCGCCAGAGCGCCGCGTCACTTGCACGGCCGTGGCGCGCGCTTATCCTAAAACTTGAACCGCCCGTCCATGGGCCCTCGCAACAGGTGAAGGCTTCGGCCGCCAGAACGTGAACACACCACTGCTCTCCCGCGGGCCCTCGCTCGCCGAACTGGACGAGCGGGCGCGCGACATCTTCCGCCGCATCGTCGAGAGCTATCTCGACACCGGCGATCCCGTCGGCTCACGAACCCTGTCCCGGGGCGGCGTCTCCCTGTCGCCGGCCTCGATCCGCAACACCATGCAGGACCTGACCCAGCTGGGCCTGCTGGGCGCGCCCCATTCCAGCGCCGGGCGCCTGCCCACCCATGCGGGCCTGCGCCTGTTCGTCGATGGCCTGCTGGAGGTCGGCGATGTCGGCGAGGACGAGCGCCGCCTGATCGAAACCCGCCTGCGGGTCCAGGGCCGCAGCTTCGAGGAGGCCCTCAATGAGGCGTCGTCCTTGTTGTCGGGTCTGGCCGGAGGGGCGGGCGTGGTGGTGACGCCGGTGCGGGACGCCGAGGTCAAGCATGTGGAGTTCGTGGCCCTGGGCGGCGACCAGGCCCTGGCCATCATGGTGTTCGAGGATGGCACCGTGGAGAACCGGCTCATGGCCCTGGGCGCCGGGGTCACGCCATCCTCCCTGCAGGAGGCCTCGAACTTCCTCAATACCCGGGCCCGGGGGAAGACCCTGGACGACGCCCGCAGCGAGATCAGCCAGGACCTCGACCGCGCCCGCCGGGAGCTGGACGACAAGGCCGCCCGGCTGGTGGAGGACGGACTGGCCGCCTGGGGCGGCGGCGACGGCGCCAATCGGGCCCTGATCGTCCGGGGCCGGGCCAACCTGCTGGGCGACCGCGACGCGCTGGAGGATCTGGAGCGGGTGCGCATGCTGTTCGACGATCTCGAACAGAAGGAACAGATGATCGGCCTGCTGGACGGGGTGCGCGAGGCGCAAGGGGTGCGCATCTTCATCGGCGCCGAAACCCGTCTGTTTTCGCTTTCGGGTTCCTCCGTGATCGCTGCGCCCTATATGACGGGGCGTCAGAAGGTTCTGGGCGCGATCGGGGTGATCGGCCCAACTCGCCTGAACTATGCCCGGATCATCCCGTTGGTGGATTACACCGCCAAGGTGCTGGGCCAGGTGATGAATGCGTAAGGAAGTAGAGAATGTCCGACGATCACACGCCGGCTGAGACCGAGGCCGTCGCCGACGCCGCCATCGAGATGCTGGAGGCCCTGAAGGCCGAGAACGCCTCGCTGAAGGAACAGGTGCTGCGCTTCGCCGCCGAGGCGGAGAACACCAAGCGCCGGGCCGAGCGCGAGGCCAATGACGCGCGCGCCTACGCCATCCAGAAATTCGCCCGCGACCTGCTGGGCGCCGCCGACAACCTGTCCCGGGCCACCGCGGCCGCGCCGTCCGACCTGGACGATCCGGCGGTGAAGAACTTCGTGCTCGGCGTCGAGATGACCGAAAAGGCGCTGCAAACGGCCTTTGAGAGCAACGGCCTGAAGAAGATCGAGCCGCCGCGGGGCGAGAAGTTCGATCCCCACAAGCACCAGGCGATGATGGAGCAGCCGGCGCCCGACGTGGCTGCAGGCGGCGTCCTGCAGACCCTGCAGACCGGCTACGAGCTGTTTGGCCGTATTGTGCGGCCGGCCATGGTGGTGGTCGCCGCCAAGGGGTCGGGGGCCGATCTGGCGCCCGCGCCCTCCGAAAACGCCGGAGCCAACCCCTATGCGGCGAGCGAGACCGAAGAGGCCGGCGGCGCGGTGGACACCAAGGCCTGAGACAGAACCGCCGCCTTCGGCCCGGCCAGGGCTTTCCCAGGCCGGGCAAATGAGTAAAGTCCCAAGTCCCCTCCACCCGGGGGGCGCTGACGAATCGTCTCGTCGGCGCAGGGAGGTTCGGACGGAATCATGAAGCTGACGATCGAACGGGCGGCGCTCCTCAAGGCGCTGGGTCATGTGCAGAGCGCCGTCGAGCGGCGCAACACGATCCCGATCCTGTCCAATGTGCTGCTCTCGGCCGAGGGCGAGCGCCTGAGCTTCTCGGCCACGGACCTCGACCTCGAGATCACCGACGAGGCCATGGCTCAGGTGGATCAGCCCGGCCAGATCACCGCGCCGGCCCACACCCTCTATGAGATCGTCCGCAAGCTGCCGGAGGGCGCTGACGTCTCGTTGAGCTTCACCGGCGAAGACCCCCGCCTGACGGTCCAGGCCGGCCGCTCGCGCTTCAACCTGCCGGTGCTGCCAGCGGGCGATTTCCCCGTCATGTCCGCCGAGGGGCTGTCAGGCCGCATCGGCGTGGATGTGAACGAGCTCATCCGCCTGATCGACAAGACCCGTTTCGCCATCTCCACCGAAGAGACCCGCTACTACCTCAACGGCCTCTATCTGCATGTGGTCAATGACGGCGGCATCCAGAAGCTGCGCGCCGTGGCCACGGACGGTCACCGCCTGGCCCTGGCCGAAATGCCGGCCCCGGAGGGAGCCGTTGGGGCGCCGGGCGTCATCGTGCCGCGCAAGACCATCGGCGAAGCCCGTCGCCTGCTGGACGACGCCGGCGAGCAGATCGACCTGCAGCTCTCG
>DJWR01000169.1:3182-3955 GCA_002441055.1 Caulobacteraceae bacterium UBA6225
CGCAACATGGAAGCCGGCCAGGCGGTGGAAGAGATCGAGGCCGACTATTCCGGCGAGGCCTTCGAGCTGTCCTTCAACGCCCGCTACATCCTGGATGTCACCGACCAGATCACCGCCCCGGAGGCCGAGTTCCGCTTTGGCGGGCCCAATGATCCGGCCCTGGTCCTCGATCCGGCTGACAGCGACGTGCAGTACGTGCTGATGCCCCTGCGGGTCTAGAACCCCTCAGACCACCTTCAGGCCCAGCCCGACCAGGAGCTGGGCCGCCTGGGCCTTGGAGATGAAGGCGCCCCGGAATCGGCTGGCGTCCGACAGCCGCAGCTCTCCCAGGTCTGCGCCGCGCAGATCGGCGCCCTCGAACCGCGCCTCGGCCAGGTGGGCGTCGCGCAGATTGCAGTCGATCAGCACCGCCTCGCGGAAATCACACCCCGCCAGATCAGCGCCCTGCAGGTTCAACGCCTCGAGCTCAGTCTTGCGAAAACTCACCCCCCGCAAGTGTGCGTTGACCAGCAGGCAGCGGGCGAAGGTGAGGCCCAGCGCGCTGACCTCCTGAAACTGCGCCCCGGTCAGCTTGCAGTCGGCCAGGTGAGCCGCCGCCAGCCGCGCCCCGCGCCATGCGGTGTTATTGAGGTCGCACCCCTCAAACCGCGCCTCGGTGAGGTCGGCATTGGCGAAACTGGCCCGGCCCGCCCGGCAGCGGATGAAGGCGCATCCCGCAAGGTCGAGACCGGAGAGATCGGCCTCCGCCAGGTCCCAACCTTCGAACCTGCAAG
>DJWR01000087.1 GCA_002441055.1 Caulobacteraceae bacterium UBA6225
GATCAGTGGAAACTGGTTATCGGACGAAACGGGCTCAAGGCTCGAGAGCATTTTCCGATAAGTGTGATGCGGTTATCGGATCGAAAAATGCTCTAACTTTATGATTTGGAGCCCTTTTTATCCGATCTGATTGAAGCGATCAGATCGGAAAGGGCTCTAGGCGAAAGGCTGCGGCGGCGCAAAGCGCCACATTGCATAGGACGCCGGGCGGGCGGATGCTCGCCCCATGTCGCTCACCGATTCCTCGCTAGATTCCGACGCCATCGCCCAGGCCAGGCGCCTCCTGGCGCCCGCGCCTAAGAAGGAGCGCCTTTGGCCTGTGGTTGCAGCAGCGGCCTTCGCCGCCGTCGCGGCCCTGGCCTTGGCCGGCGCGATGATCACTGCGCCGCCAGTTGTCAGCCAGCCAATGGTCACTTCTGACGCAGAGTCTCTGGACTCGGCGCTCTAAACGAACCGCCAGGCGTCTTCGGCCGCACGACGGAGCGCCCGAGCCTTGTGCAGGGTCTCGTCATACTCGGCGTCAGGATCGGAGTCGGCCACGACGCCACCGCCAGCCTGGATGAACATCTGGCCGTCCTTGAAGCAGGCTGTGCGCAGGACGATGCAGGTGTCCACTGACCCATCGGCCCCGAAATAGCCGACGGCGCCGGCATAGGCGATGCCGCGCTTTTCCAGCTCCAGTTCGTCGATGATCTGCATGGCGCGAACCTTCGGCGCCCCCGACAGGGTGCCGGCCGGCAGGGCGGCCATCAGCACGTCTACCGGATCGACGCCGTCAGGCGCGTCGCCCTCGACATTCGAGACCAGGTGCATGACGTGGCTGTAGCGCTCCACAAAGAAGGAGTCGGTGACGCGCACGGCTGGCCCCTTGGCCCGGGGCGCCTCGGCGTTCCGCCCTGGCTGACGCAGCATGGCCACGCGGCCTACATCGTTGCGGCCGAGGTCCAGGAGCATGAGGTGCTCGGCCCGCTCCTTGGGGTCGGCGATCAGCTCCTGCTCCAGGGCCAGATCTTCTTCGGGCGTCGCCCCCCGCGGGCGGGTGCCGGCGATGGGACGGATGGTGATCTTGCCGTCCCGCAGCCTGACCAGGATTTCGGGGCTGGAACCCGCCAGCTGGAAGTCGCCAAAGTTCAGATAGAACAGGAAGGGCGAAGGGTTGGTCCGGCGCAGGGAGCGATAGAGCGCCAGGGGATCGAGCGGGAAGGGGGCTCGGAACCTGTGGCTCGGAACCACCTGGAAGATGTCGCCAGCCCGGATATAGGCCTTCGCCTTCTCGACGATCTCCCGGTAGGTCTCGCGGCTGACCGGCGTGGTGAAGGCGTCAGGGGTCGGAACGCCCTGTCCGGTCAGGCCAGGGGTGGGCTGACGCAGATCCTCACACACCGCCTCAAGGCGGGCCTTGGCGGCGTCGTAGGCGGCCTGGGCGGAGAGCGGGCCCGGCCGCACAGTCGTTGCCAGAATGATCTCCTGGCCGATCGAATCAAAGATGGCGACGATGGACGGGCGAGTCATGATCCCGTCGGGCAGGCCGAGTGGATCAGGGTTCACGTCGGGCAGACGCTCGACCAGGCGAACCATGTCGTAGCCCAAGGCGCCGAACACGCCAGCCACCATGGGCGGCAGGCCCTTTGGGATCTCCAGCCGCGCACTGGCGACAAGATCACGCAGAGAGTCGAGTGTCGGCGCGACCTGGGTCGTGAAGCGACCCGCAGCGATATCCTCGCCTTCGGCGATCTCGGCCACCTGTCCCCGACAACGCCAGACCAGATCAGGCTTCAAGGTAATCACCGAATAGCGACCCCGCCAGGCGCCGCCCTCCACCGATTCGAAGAGGAAGGCGTAGGGCTGCCCCTGCGCGATCTTCAGATAGGCGGAGACTGGGGTTTCCAGATCGTCGATCAGGCGGGTCCACACCACCTGTGCGGCGCCCGTCTCGTAGCGGGCGGCGAAATCCTCGCGTTCAGGCTCCAGGCTCACTCCGCGGGTTCCTTTGTCGCCGGCGCATTCCCCTCGGCCTTGGACGCAGGGACCTCCGGGTCAAGCCCGAGGACGGCGCGGGCGCGAGCCTCGTCGATGCGAACCTTGATCTTTTCGCGAGCCGCCAGACGGGAGGCGGCCGACATGTCGCGGAACAGCGCCATGCTGGCCTGGCCGCGTCCTTCCTCGACAGCTTGAGCCATCTGGGCCACATCGCCGGCCCGAACAGCCTCAACCTTGCCGACAATCATGCCGAAGCGGACGTCGCGCGCGGTGAAGACCTCCTGCGGCGCGACGCCAAAGGCATTGACCAGCACGTCCTCAGACAGACGCTCATTGGGCTGGGCGGTGGCCCGGCTGAGGCCCGTAGCGCGGGTCACCCGGACCCCGAGGGTGCTGGCCGCGGCCTCGAGGGTTTGGCCGCCGCGAACGGCCTCCGCCAGTTCCTCGGCCTTGGCCTCCAGACGGCTGAGCATCTCCTGCTGCATCCAGACCTGGGTCAGGACCGGACGGACCTCGTCCAGGTCTGGCAGGGCCGCCGGGATCACCCGTTCAGCGCGAACGGCGAAGTACTCGCCTTCAGACAACTCGGTGAGGTCGGAGTCAGCGCCTTCGGAAAGGTCGAACGCGGTCTCCAGGATTTTCGGGGTCACCCCTTGAACGGGCTGCCCCTCCTGGTCGCGCCCCTGCTCGCTGACTGCGGGCAGGGTGATCACCGTCGCGCCGGCCGCCTGGGCGGCCTCTGCCAGGGTCGCACCGCCGATATGGGCCTCTTCATAGGCCTGAGTGCGTTCATAGACCTTTTCAGCGGCCTGATCCCGACGGATTTCAGCCTCCAGCATCGGACGCACGTCCTCCAGGGTCGGCTCCCGGCCAGGGGTGATCTCGGTCACCTTCACCACCGAAAGACCAAGGTCGCCCTCGATGGGGGCGCTGACGGCGCCCTGGGCCAAGGCGAAGGCCGCCTCGGCGACCTTGCGGTCGGCGATAGCGCTGCGGGGGCGCGCCTCATAGGTCACGGGCTCCACGCCCAGGTCCTGGGCCACGGCGGTCGGCGCCTCTCCCTGACGAAGACGCTCGACGATGCGGGCGGCGGTGGCCTGATCGCGCGCGGGGATCTGCACGAGAGTCCGCGTCTCCGGCTGTGAGAGGGTGTCCTTTCGGAACGCGAAGCGCTCCTCCAGTTCGGCCTGGGCGACGGTCCCCTCGAGGTCCTGGGCCCGCGGCGCGAAGCGGACCAGGGAGATCACCCGGTATTCCGGCCGCCGCAACTGGTCGGCGTTCTCTTCCATGAAGGCTTGCAACTGGGCGTCCGTGGGCGCGCCAGGGGCCTCGACGGAGGACACCCCGACCTGGAAGTAGCCCAGATCGCGCTCCTCCCGCTCAAGCATCGCGGCCAGGGCGCTGTAGGCCCGAGGCGCACGCAGACCGCTGACCAAGCCCGCGTCAAAATGCTGTTGGGCGATTTCGTCCTCAAGCACCGCGATGAAGCGGTCCGAGGTCAGATTGGCCTCGCCGAGGCGCTGCTCCATCAGGTTTTTGTCGAAGCGACCGCTGATCGGGTCGAAGAAGGCTGGGATCTCCCGCAACTGGTCGGCCACGAGACTGTCGCCGGGGCGCAGGCCAATGCGCTCAAGCAGTTCGGCCATGGCCTCACGGGTCGCGATCTGCTCCAGAAGTCCCGTGATCACGCCGTTCTCGGCCGCAATCTGAGGCGTAATCGGCTGACCCATCTGCTGCTCGGCGCCCTGGCGCCATTGATCGTACTCCCGACGGAAGTCCTGATCGTTGAAGCTGCGGCCGCCCGCCTTCACCACAGAGGACGAAATCTGGCCCTGAAGGATGTCGGACATGCCGAACACAGCAAAGCTGATGACCAACAGGCCAATCAGTACGGCCGCCACCCAGGATTTGGCGAAGGCGCGGAAAGCGGAGATCATGGGGGACCCTTCCTCGGGCGCGAAGTCCAGAGGGGCGGGTATAGTGGAG
The DNA here is from genome assembly GCA_002441055.1 of Caulobacteraceae bacterium UBA6225. Lineage (GTDB taxonomy): Bacteria > Pseudomonadota > Alphaproteobacteria > Caulobacterales > Caulobacteraceae > Phenylobacterium. The sequence goes on from DJWR01000087.1 coordinate 3,967, forward strand.
GCGGCTTCCCCCCCGCAAGCACGTGACAGCGGCGATCGCTTGGCTTATCGGCCTGACCCATCCCACGGAGAGGCCCAGATGACCCAACCCACCCCCCTGATCGCCGGCAATTGGAAGATGAATGGGACGGGACAGGCCCTGGCCGAGGCGCGCGCCATCGCCGACGCCGCAAGCGAGGCGGGGGTTCGTCTGGCGCTTTGCCCGCCAGCCACCCTGGTGGAGCGGATGAGCCGGGAGGTGGCGGGCTCGAAGCTCGAGATTGGCGGGCAGGACTGCCACGCCGAGCCCTCAGGCGCCTTCACCGGGGATGTGTCGGCGGAGATGCTGGCGGAGGCCGGCGCGGCTCTGGTGATCATCGGCCATTCGGAACGACGGGCAGGCTATGGGGAGGACGACGCCCTGGTCGCCGCCAAGGTCAAGGCCGCCCTGCGTGCGGGGCTGGAGCCCATCATCTGCGTTGGCGAGACCCGCGCCGAGCGGGAGGAGGGGCGCGCCCTGGCGATCGTCACCCGTCAGGTGCGAGGTTCACTGCCGCAAGACTTGGCGGGCAAGGCCTTCACAGTGGCCTATGAGCCAGTTTGGGCCATTGGCACGGGCCTGACGCCGACCCTGGAGGACATCACCCAGGTTCACCACGCGATCCGCGCCACCCTG
>DJWR01000008.1:0-1060 GCA_002441055.1 Caulobacteraceae bacterium UBA6225
GGCCATGTCAACGATGTGCTGCTCTATCGCGAGCTGATCCGTTCCGGCGTTTCGGAATACCTCGTCCTGCCGACCACCTCGCAGGCCATCGTCTCGATCATCACCGAGCTGTTCGCTTCCGAGAATGCCGCGCCGATCGGCCGAACCATCGGCTTTATCGGCGCCAAGGGCGGCGCTGGCGCGTCGACCATCGCCCACAATGTCGCCTGGGCCATCGCCCAGCACCTGCGTCAGGATACCCTGATCATCGATCTCGACCTGCCTTTCGGCACGGCCGGGCTCGATTTCAATCAGGATCCGCCCCACGGCATCATCGACGCCATCGGCAACAGCCAGAAGATCGACCAGACCATGCTGGAGCGCCTGACCTCCAAGGCGGCCAACCATGTGAGCCTGCTGACGGCGCCGGCCATGCTGGACCGCGCCTTCGATTTCGAAGAGCGCGAATTCGAGCAGGTTCTCGAAATCAGCCAGAAGAGTGTGCCGGTCGTCATCCTCGATATTCCGCACATGTGGACCGCCTGGGTGCGCCAGACGCTGGCCACGGTCGACGAGGTGATCATCGTCGCCGAGCCCGATCTTGCCAATCTTCGCAATGCCAAGAACCTTTCGGACACCATCAAGTCACTGCGCCCTGCCGAGTCAGAGCCCCTGTTGGTTATCAATAAGGTCGGAGTGCCCAAGCGCCCTGAGATCGCGGCGAACGAATTCGCCAGCTCGGTCGAAAGCCGGTTGCTCGGGCAGGTGGCCTTCGATGCGGTGACGTTCGGCACCGCCGCGAACAACGGGCAGATGATCGCGGAGATGGCGGCATCGCATAAGGCCAACGAGGTGTTCAGGCTCGTCGGCATGCACGTCACCGGCCGCAACACGCCCGAGCGCAGCTTGGCGCGACACAGCCTCAAGCTGCCCTCGTTCCTCACGCGCAAGCGGGCCTGAAAGGCTGATCGGCAATGTTCGGCAAGCGTACCAGTTTCGGCGGCAATACTCCCGGTGCAGGCAGCCCGCCTCCGGCGGTCAAGCCGGTTGTGCCTGCCGCCTCGACCCGCGTCGAGGCGGG
>DJWR01000008.1:1099-9706 GCA_002441055.1 Caulobacteraceae bacterium UBA6225
CTGGCCACCATGGACCAGGATGCGGCACGCGAAGAAATCCGCGACATCGTCGCCGAGATCATCGCGCTCAAATCGATCATCATGTCGATCTCCGAGCAGGAAGACCTGCTCGAGGATATCTGCAACGACGTGCTCGGCTATGGCCCGCTGGAGCCGCTGCTGGCCCGCGACGACATCGCCGACATCATGGTGAACGGGTCGAAGAACGTCTACATCGAAGTCGCCGGCAAGGTGGAGCAGACCGGCATCCGGTTCCGCGACAACCAGCAGCTCCTCAACATCTGCCAGCGCATCGTCAGCCAGGTCGGCCGCCGCGTCGACGAGAGCTCGCCGATCTGCGACGCGCGCCTGCCCGACGGCAGCCGCGTCAACGTCATCGCGCCGCCGCTGTCCATCGACGGCGCGGCGCTGACCATCCGCAAGTTCAAGAAGGACAAGCTCACCCTCGACCAGCTCGTCCGCTTCGGCGCGATCACGCCCGAGGGCGCGGAGGTGCTGAAGATCATCGGCCGGGTGCGCTGCAACGTCATCATTTCGGGCGGCACCGGCTCGGGCAAGACGACCCTGCTCAATACGCTGACCGCCTTCATCGACCCCACTGAACGGGTCGTCACCTGCGAGGACGCCGCCGAGCTGCAACTGCAGCAGCCCCATGTGGTGCGCCTGGAAACCCGCCCGCCGAACCTGGAGGGCCAGGGCCAGATCACCATGCGCGATCTGGTGAAGAACTGCCTGCGGATGCGCCCCGAACGGATCATCGTCGGCGAGGTGCGCGGGCCTGAGGCCTTCGACCTGCTGCAGGCCATGAACACCGGCCACGACGGCTCCATGGGCACCCTGCACGCCAACAGCCCGCGCGAGGCGGTCAGCCGTCTGGAATCGATGATCACCATGGGCGGCTATGGCCTGCCCTCCCGCACCATCCGGGAGATGATCGTTGGCTCCATCGACGTGATCATCCAGGCCGCCCGCCTGCGGGACGGCTCGCGGCGGATCACCCATGTCACCGAGGTCGTGGGTCTGGAGGGCGATGTGATCATCACCCAGGACCTGATGGTCTATGAAATCACCGGCGAGGACGCCGAGGGCCGCGTGGTCGGACGTCACCGCTCCACCGGCATCGCCCGCCCGAGGTTCTGGGACCGCGCCCGATACTATGGGTTGGAGCGGGAATTGGCAGAGGCCCTGGACGCCGCCGAATGAGCCCGACCCTGGTCTCCATTCTGGCTGCCGTTCTCGCCTTTGTCGCTGTGGCGGGATTTGGATTCGTCCTGGTCGGACAATCCCCGGGCCAGGCCCGGGCGGCTCGCCGCACCCAGGCCATGCTGGGTCGGGAGACCCGGGAAACCAAGGCTCGGCGTAGCGGCTCCAACACCCAGGACCAGCGGCGCAAGCAGATCCTTGAAAGCCTCAAGGAGCAGGATCGGGCCCAGCGCAAGGCCTCGCTGTCGGTCAAGGCGCGGCTGCAGCAGGCGGGTCTCGGCACCACGGTGCGCACCTTCTGGATCATCAGCGGCGGCCTAGGCGTCGCCGTCTTCCTGCTGACGGTGACCCTCGGCCAGCCGGCCTATATCGCCCTGGGCCTGGCCTTCGCCGCAGGCCTCGGCCTGCCCCGCTGGATCGTCTCCATCATGGCCGCCCGGCGAATCAAGAAGTTCGTCGAGGCCTTTCCCGACGCCATGGACATCGTTGTGCGGGGCATCAAGTCGGGCCTGCCGGTCAATGACAGCCTGCGGGTGATCGGCGTCGAGGCGCCTGAGCCGCTAGCCGCGGAGTTCCGCTATCTGACCGAAAACACCGGCATGGGCGTCTCCATCGATCAGGCTATTGAGCGCATGTATGAGCGCATGCCCGCCCAGGAGGTCCGCTTCTTCGGCATCGTCCTGGCCATCCAGCAGAAGACCGGCGGCAACCTGGCCGAGGCCCTGGGCAACCTCTCCACCGTCATCCGCGCCCGCAAGCTGATGCGCGAGAAGATCAAGGCCCTGTCCGGCGAGGCGGTGGCCTCGGCCTTCATAATCGGCTCCCTGCCGCCGGCGGTGGTGGTGATGATCAGCCTTATGGCGCCGGAATATATGGCGCCCCTGTTCGTCGATCCCCGCGGCCGTCTCATCCTGCTGGGCGGGGCGCTGCTGATGGCGCTCGGCATCTGGGTCATGCGCCGCATGATCAGCTTCAAGATCTGAGGGCGCCATGGATCTGAGCGCCTTCACCAATCCGGCCAACATCCTGACGGTGTTCGTGGCGATAGCCACCTTCGCCACCCTGGTGACCCTGGCCGCGCCGCTGATGCGCACCAACAATCTGGAGGCGCGGCTCAAGTCAGTGTCCACCCGGCGCGAGGAGCTGCGGCGCAAGTCGCGCGAAGCCCTGGCGGCGTCCAAAGGCGGCACCCTGCGCCAGACCGACGAGGGGCTCTACAAGCGCGTGGTCGAACGCCTGCAGCTGTCGCGGCTGCTGGAGGACCCCAAGGTGGTGGACAAGCTGGCCCAGGCCGGTTTCCGCGGGCCCCGGCCGGTCAGCACCTTCTACTTCTTCCGCTTCGTCCTGCCCTTCGCCTTCGCCGCCTCAGTGGCCTTCTACCTGTTCGTGATCAACGACTTCGGCCTGAGCGGGATGAACCGGCTGGCCGCCATCGTGGTCGGCCTGACGCTCGGCTACTACGCGCCCAACATCTACATCAGCAACATCGCCCAGAAGCGGCGGGAATCCATCGTCGGGGCCTTTCCCGACGCGCTCGACCTGCTGCTGATCTGTGTGGAATCGGGCATGTCCATTGAGGCGGCCATCCAGAAGGTCAGCCAGGAGATCGGCGGCTCGTCCATCGAGCTGGCCGAGGAAATGACCCTGCTCACCGCCGAGCTCTCCTATCTGCCTGAGCGTCGTCAGGCCTATGAGGGTCTGTCGCGGCGGACCAACCATCCGGGCATCAAGTCGGTGACCACGGCCATGATCCAGGCCGAGCGCTATGGCACGCCGCTCGGCGCAGCCCTGCGGGTGATGGCCAAGGAGAACCGCGACCTGCGTCTGGCCGCCGCCGAAAAGACCGCCGCCCAGCTGCCGGCCAAGCTGACCGTGCCGATGATCGTGTTCTTCCTGCCTGTGCTGTTCCTGGTGATCCTGGGTCCCGCCGTCCTGCGGGTCATGGACATGATGGCGCCTGGCGCCTCCTGAGGCTGGCTGAGGGCCAGACGGGGGCGTCGTCCTACTGGACCGAGCCCACCGACTCCCAGGACCGACCTGATCCGCCCGTTGCGACGGTCTGGCTGGCGCTTCTCAGATAGGCGAGGTTATTGGCCACCAGCTGCGGCGGCAGGTCCTGGCGGGCCAGGGTTTCGGCCTCGCTGATGCGTCCCTGCAGTCCCAGGATCAGAGCCAGGTTCTGGCGGATGACCGCCGTGGCCCCAGGCAGGGCGGCGGCCTGGCGCAGCAGGGCCTCGGCCTCGGCGGCCTGGCCCCGGGCGGCCTGGAACATGGCCAGGTTGGAGAGGACCGCCGGGTTGTTCGGCGCCAGCTGCACGGCCCGACGATGGGCGGCCAGGGCTTCGGTATCGCGCTGGGCCTGCTCATAGGCCATGGCCAGCAGGAAGGGCGCGCGCCAGTCGCTGGGCGCGAGCGTCTGGGCCTGCAGGGCCGGGGCCACCCCATAGAAGCCCTCGCCGCGGGCCAGCTGGGCGCGGGCCAGCTCCAGCAGCACCTCCACATTGTCCGGCGCCAGGACCGCCAGCCGCTGGACCGAGGCGGCGGCCTCCTCCGTCTGGCCCAGGCCTCGCAGGGCGCGGGCCAGGCCGAGGCCGGCCTCAATGTCGGTGGGATCGATATTGACTTCTCTAGCCCAGAAGGCGGCGCGCGACAGGGGGTCGAGGCCTGTGGCCAGGGCGCGTTCCTGGCCGGTGGCCTTCTGGATGGCGTCCGGGGCGGCGACGGGCGCCTCAGGCGCGGCTGGCGCTTGGACGCCCTCCTTGCTCTTGCCGCCGAACGGGAAGGCCGCCACCGGTGCGGCGCCAGCCAGGCTGAACGCGAGGGCGGTTGCGGCGAGGGCCGACATGCGACACATGACCAAGGGTAGCCTCCGTGGGTTCCGGCCAGACTGGACCGGTCGCCTTAAAGGAAGCGTTAAGCATAAGTCGAAGGGCCAGCCGCCATGTCCGACCTGATCCTGGACGCCGCAGAGGGCGTCATCGTCCCGGTCCGCCTCCTGCGGGAGGCCGATGTGGAGGCCGCCGTTGCGGCGCTGGGGGCGCAAGGGCGGGGTCTGGCCGCCGCGCAGGAGTTCAAGGGTAAGTCTGGCCAGATTCTGCTGGTCCCCAATGCTGATGGTGGTTTGGATCAGGTGCTGTTCGGCCTCGGCCAGGGGCGGGGTTCGGCGGTGCGGGCCCTGGCGGCCAGGCTGCCCCGTGGGACCTATGAGATCATCAGCAAGCCGGACGATATCACCGCCGACGAGGCGGCCCTGGCCTTCGCCCTGGGGAGCTACCGGTTCGACCGCTACAAGAAGAAGCCCGACGAGCGGCCTCGCCTGTTGGCGAGGGGCGCCGATGTGGCCGCCGTGCGGGCCATGGCCCACGCCTGCGCCCTCGCCCGGGACATGGTCAACACGCCGGCCAACGACATGGGTCCCCTGCAGATCGAGACCATCGCCCGGGAAATCGCCGAGCAGCATGGGGCCTCCATCACCGTGATCACCGGAGAAGGCCTGCTGGAGGCCAACTATCCGGCTGTCCACGCCGTGGGCCGCGCGGCCGCGCCGGGCCGGGAGCCGCGGATGATCGAGATGACCTGGGGCCGGGAGACCGACCCCCTGGTGGCGATCATCGGCAAGGGCGTGGTGTTCGACACCGGCGGCCTGGATATCAAACCCTCGGCCGGCATGCGGTTGATGAAGAAGGATATGGGCGGCGCCGCCCACGCCCTGGCCCTGGCGCGGATGGTCATGGCTGCGGGCCTGGCTGTGCGCCTGCTGGTGCTGACGCCCACGGTGGAGAACGCCATTTCCGGCGACGCCATGCGCCCGGGCGATGTGCTGGACTCTCGCAAGGGCCTGACCATCGAGGTGGGCAATACCGACGCCGAGGGCCGGCTGATCCTGGCCGACGCCCTGACCCGGGCCGCCGAATTTGCTCCCGACCTGACCATCGATCTGGCCACCCTGACAGGGGCTGCGCGGGTGGCGCTGGGGCCGCAGTTGCCGCCCTTCATGACCGACGACGAGGCCCTGGCCGCAGCGATCATGGCGGCGTCGGAGGCGGTGGAGGACCCCCTGTGGCGTCTGCCCCTGTGGAAGGGCTATGCCGAGGCCCTGGAGAGCGACGTCGCCGACCTGAAGAACGATCCCGACGCCTGGGCTCAGGCCGGGGCGGTGACGGCGGGCCTCTTCCTGCAACGGTTCGCCCCAGAGGGGTCCTGGGTGCATCTGGACATCTTCGCCTGGAATCCGAAGGGGCGGCCCGGCTATCCGGCCGGCGGCGAGGTGATGGCCATCCGCGCCCTCTTCCGCCTGTTGCAGGACCGCTACGGGTGAGCCGCGATCCTCGCCTGACGCTGGCCCGCCCAGACCTCGCCGCCACGGGGCTCGAAGGCGTCGCGCCCGCCGCCCGCTATGCGCCCACAACCCCCCGGGCCTGCTGCGTGGCCGCCGCTGCGATCCGAACCGCGCCTTCGCCAGGCGCCGAGCAGGCCGACCAGCTGCTGCTGGGGGAAATCTTCGACGTGCTGGAGGAGGCCGACGGCTTCGCCTGGGGGCAGGCGCGCCGGGATGGCTATGTGGGCTATGTGGCCCTCGACGTCCTCGGCGAGGCGGTTCTCCCCACCCACCGGGTGGCGGCGCTGCGAACGTATGGGTTCGAACGTCCCAGCATCAAGGCGCCGGCGCTCGGCCCCTACAGCCTCAACGCCCTGGTGAGTGTGGTGGAGGTCGAGGGCCGCCTTCTGCGCGACGCCGGCGGCGCCTGGTTTGTCGATCGCCATCTGGCGTCCGTGGGGCTGGACTACGCCCTCGATCCGGCGGCTGTGGCCGAGCAGCACCTGGGAACGCCCTATCTGTGGGGCGGTCGTGAGAGCCTGGGCCTCGACTGTTCGGGCCTGGTCATGCAGGCCCTGCTGGCCTGCGGCCGGGCCTGTCCCCGGGACACCGATCAGCAGGAGCAGGCGTTTTTCCAGGACGCTGATCCAACCGCCCTGCGGCGGGGGGATCTGGTGTTCTGGAAGGGGCATGTGGCGATGATGCTGGACCCTGAGACGATCATCCACGCCAACGCCCATCACATGGCCGTGGCGGTGGAGCCGCTGAACACCGCCATCGCCCGGATCGAGGCCGCCGGCTCTGGCGAGCCGACCAGCTACCGTCGGCCCTAGATCTTCGTCGGAGCCTTCCGGCCAAAGAAAAAGCCCGGCGTGAGCCGGGCTTGATCTTGTGTGGCTATGCGTCCGCTCAGGTGGCGGCGGGGGCCTCGGCCTCGGCGGCCGGGGCTTCGGCCGGAGCCTCGCCTTCGGCGGCGGGGGCTTCCTCGCCCTCCACCGGGGCTTCGCCTTCGGCGGCCGGTTCGGCCACCGGCGCAGGCGCCGGGAAGGGGATGGAGCCGCCCATGGAGTGCAGATAGGCGACCACATTGATGAGCTCTTCGCGGCGCTTCAGGCCGACGAAGGTCATCTTGGTGCCGGCGATATGCCGCTGGGGCGCCTCAAGGAAGGCGCCGAGCTCGGCATGGGTCCAAACCGGATTGGCCGCCGCGAACTCGGTGAAGGCGCTGGAATAGGAATAGCCCGCATGGGACGCCGGCTGCAGGCCGACCACGCCCCACAGATTGGGACCGGTGCCATTGGCGCCGCCCTGGGCGATGGTATGGCAGCTGAGGCACTTGGCGAAGCTGGCCTCGCCGGCCGCCACGTCGGCGATCGGCAGAACCGTGCCCCAGTCGATGGGGGCTTCAGCCGGCGCAGCGCCGCCCGTGTCCTCGGAGATCGCAATCGCATAGCCCGGGGTTTCGGGGGCGTGAGGGGCGAAGACGATGGCGGAGGCTTCACGAAGGCCAACTACCGCCAAGCCCGTCGCCAGCACAGCGCCGGCGACCTTGTTGAACGTAAGGTCGCTCATAGTCTTAGATTCGGCCCTTTCTCAGGCCGGTCGTCGAAACCGGCATACGCGCGGGAATCTCCCGCCCCTTATTGCGCCCGCGTCTCTTACACGCTACCGGCGCTCGTGCAACCGGCCAGTTGGTCGCTCCCCCCTGCAAGCGCCGCCGCCCACAGGCTTCCATCGAATCATGACGCCCATCGTCCTCATTCCCGCCCGCATGGCCGCCACCCGACTGCCGGGCAAGCCCCTGGCTGACATCGAAGGCGTACCGATGATCGTCCGCGTGCTGCGTCAGGCCCAGGCCGCCGGGATCGGCCCGGTGGCCGTGGCGGCGGGCGACCCTGAGATCGTCGCGGCGGTGGAGGCCGCGGGCGGCCAGGCGGTGCTGACCGACCCGGACCTGCCCTCAGGCTCTGACCGCATCCTGCGGGCGCTGGAGGTGCTTGACCCCCAGGGACGTCACGACGTGGTGATCAATCTGCAGGGGGATATTCCCTTCGTCGCGCCGCAGGTGGTGTCCGACTGCGCCGACCTGCTGGCCCGGGAGCCGGGCTGCGACATCTCCACCATCGTGGTGGCCGACAGCGACATCGTTGAGCGGTCCAACCCGGACATTCCAAAGGCGGTGCTGGCCATGGCGGCGGACGGCCGCGCAGGCCGGGCGCTCTATTTCACCCGCTCGACCCTCTATGGGGACGGGCCGGTCTGGCTGCATCACGGGGTCTATGGCTACCGGCGTGAGGCGCTGGTGCGCTTCACCGCCGCCCCGCCCTCGCCCCTGGAGCAGCGGGAGCGGCTCGAGCAGCTGCGCGCCCTTGAGCTGGGCATGACCATCTGGGCCGCGGTGATCGACTCCGCGCCGATCTCGGTGGACAACCCCGCCGATCTGGAACGCGCCCGGGCCCACGCCCGAGCCATGACCGAGGGACTTCGATGAGCCAGGGACGTATCGCCTTCCAGGGCGAGCTGGGCGCCAACAGCCATGAGGCCTGCGCCGCCTACTTCCCCGACTATGAGCCCGTTCCCCATCCGACCTTCGACGAGGCCTTCGAGGCCATCAAGAGCGGCGACTGCCAGCTGGGCATGATCCCGGTGGAGAACTCCATCGCCGGGCGGGTGGCCGACGTGCATCACCTGCTGCCCAATTCCGGCCTGAAGATCATCGGCGAGAAGTTCAAGCCGATCCGCTTCCAGCTGATGGTCAATCCCGGCGTGAAGCTGGAGGAGGTGACCACCGTGCAGTCCATGGCCATCGCCATCAGCCAGTGCCGCAAGACGGTCAAGCGCCTGGGCCTGAAGGCCGAGACGGTGGGCGACACCGCCGGCGCGGCGCGGATGCTGGCCCAGACCCCGGACCGGACCCGGGCGGCCATCTCGCCGGCGCTCGCCGCGGAGATCTACGGGCTGGAGATCCTGCTGCGGGACATCGAGGACGAGCGGCACAACACCACCCGCTTCCTGGTGATGACCGCCCAGAGCGAGCCCGAGCCGCCGCCCTTCACCAGCCCCTGCATCACCAGCTTCGTCTTCCG
>DJWR01000048.1 GCA_002441055.1 Caulobacteraceae bacterium UBA6225
GCCTGCTGCACCTGGATCAGGGCGTTGTACTGGGCCTTGAGCTTCAGTTCGTCGGTGATGTCGGAGAAGAGCAGCAGGACCCCGCCCATGGGGTGGGGCTGGCGGACCACCCGCAGGGTCCGGCCATCTGGCAGGCTCCACAGGTCGTCGGGGCTTGAGCCCAGGGCCTCGTAGCGGTCGAGCTCGGCGGCCCGCCACTTCACATAGTCGGCCGTCTCGGGCAGGCGGCGGCGCTGGCGCAGGCGGTCGAGCAGCTCCCCGTGGCCCGGCCGCTCCCCCAGCCAGGCCGGCTCCAGGCCCCACAGTTCGGCGAAAGCCGTATTGTGGAAGATCATCTTCTTGTTGGCGCCGAAGATGGCCACCGCATCGGCGATATGGTTGAGGGTCTCGTCATGGGCGGCCACGTGGCGCTTCAGCGCCTCGCGCATCTCCTCGGTCTCGGTGGCGTCCTCGGCCCAGACGCCGACTCCGCCGCCTTCCAGGGGCCTGGCCGTGATGTGGAAGGCGCGGCGGCGGCCGCCCAGCGTCAGCCAGCGGGTGGTCTCCCGCACCTGGGCCAGATTGGCGGCCTCGCTGGCCAGCTCGTCAGCGGCCTTGTCGAAGGTCAGGCCCTTGGCCGCGGCCTCGTCCAGACTTGCGGCGTCCACGGCGGCGAGCCAGGCGGCGTTCACCCAGACCGGCGCCCCATCGGCCGAGGCGATCCAGGCGGGCCCGGGGCGGGCGTCCAGCAGGGCGGCGAAACGCGGCGCGGTGGGCAGGCCGGCATCCTCACCAATCACCGCAGACAGCCGCAGCCAGGCGAGCGCGCCGGCCGCGCGGCCTTCGACGGAGACGACGCCAGCGGGACCCCTCACCTCGAAGGCGCAGGCCTCGCCGCGCTCGAAAAGGCCGCGAAGTCGCCGTGCATGGTCCGGATCGGCGCGCATCAGGGCGTTGACCAGGCCCTGCGCGTCAATTTCCACAAGGTCGAGGGCGGCGGCGCAGACCGCAAGACTCTCCTCGCCTGAGGCCAGGAGGGCGCGACCATCCTCCACCGCCAGCAGGGCGGAATCAAAGGCTTCGGCCGAGGACTGGGCCACCTCGGCGCGCATTTCCAGTTCGGCGACCCGCGTCTGCAGGCCAACCAGACGCTGACGCCCCTGCCTTTGCTGGGCAAGCGCCCAGAGGGTGGCGCAGATGGCCAGGCAGACCGCGCCTGCAGCCGCCGCCAGGATCAGTTCGTCTGCGTTCATCATCACTCCATCGACGGCGCTTGCGCCGATGCGAATCACCCACTCGCCAACATAGGACCCAAACCGGGACGTCGCACGCGCGGTCCGTTCCCACGGGCGGCCGATTGAGCGACAATGTCACGATGAGCGCCATTCTCTATCCGGTCGCAGTCGACGCCGAATCCGCCCTGGCCGCCCCCCTAGGCCGCGCCGCCCGGGAGCGGGAGGCCCGCCATCTGGCTGCGGGCGAGGTGGTCAGTTTCGTCACCCATGCCGTGGGCCCCGACTTCGTCAGCCGGGATGCGGCGCTCGACGCCTATGCGGGTAAGGTCGAGGACGATCGCCCTGGCCGGCTGGTTAGCGTGGCGCCAGAGGACCGATTCTGCCGCCTGGCGGAACTCGCCGCCCAGGTGGGCGGGCGAAGACCCGTGCCGCCCCTGGCCCGCCCGGTCCTGAAGGATGGTCGTCGCTGGCCTTCGGCGCCAGCCGCGCCGGTGGCGACGGTGTGGCGTCTCCAGGTCTCCTTCTGGAAGGTCGGCGCCAGGGTCGAGGCGTCCATGGACGGCCCGCAGGCCCGAAAGGTGCGGCGAGCCGGCGCCGAAGCCGACCGGGACACCCTGAACGCCCTGACCCGGCAACCCCTGCGCGCCCTGCGACCGCAACAGCCCCTGGACATCGGTCTGTTCGAGGTGCGCCCGCCCGAGGCGCCCCACACCGTGATCGCCGACGAATGACCGAGCGCTATTCGGGCCTGGCGCCCAGTCTCGACGATATGGCCGCCCTAGCCTCGGCCGCCTTCGACCGTCTGCCGGCGCAGTTCCGGCAGATGACAGGCCATGTCCTGATCCGGGTGGATGATTTTCCCGACCAGGAGACCCTGGACGCCCTGGAGATCGAGGATCCCTTTGACCTGACCGGCCTCTATCACGGCGTGGACCTGACCCATCGCTCTGTGCTGGACCCGGAAATCCAGCCGTCCATGGTGCTGCTCTATCGACGGCCGATCCTGGATGAATGGGCCGCCCGGGGCGATGTCTCCCTTGAGGACTTGGTCAGTCACGTCCTGGTGCACGAGATCGGCCACCATTTCGGCCTGTCAGACGACCAGATCGAGGCCATCGAGGCGGCCGCCGACTGACGACGAGGTGCGAAATTGCGAAAATGACGCCTCCGTCATCTTCTTGACTGAACGTCGTTCACGTGCATCATCTGCCGCCAGATCGAAGGGGCTGCCCGCAAGGTGCGGAGCCATGGCCACAGAGCCTGCCCCCGTCTACCTGGAGGAGCTAGCCATGGCCGCTGACGGCAACATCACCAAGGACATCATCTACGACGCGGTGTCGCCCGACGACTTCGAGTCCATGCTGGAGCTGGACCGCTACAACGCCCGCTCGACGGCCTTCGACAAGATCATCTCGGCGACGCACGACCATTTCTGGGATCCGCTCGACAAGAAGTACATCGACTTCGACGAGCCCTTCGACATGGAAAACCAGATGATCCTGCCGGAGGACATGATCATCTCCATGTCCACCGACTACGTCTCCAATCACCTGAGCGACTGGAAGACCCGCGTCCGCTTCGTGAACCAGTCGGCCCTGCGGTCCTTCTCCTCGATTCTGCACGGCGAGCAGGGGGCGCTGAACCTGTCGGCCAGCCTGTGCCATGTGCTGAAGGATCAGGGCGCGCAGGAATACGCCGCCAACCAGACCCGCGAGGAAGCCCGCCACGTCACCGCCTTCGCCAAATACATCAAGGCCCGCTGGGGCCGGCCGGTGGAATGCGGCCCGACGCTGAAGACCCTGCTGGTCGACATCATCGGCAGCTCTGAGGTCTATAAGAAGATCATTGGCATGCAGATGCTGGTGGAAGGTCTGGCCATGGGCGCCTTCGCCACCTTCTTCAACAATATCAATGACCCGACCGGCAAGAAGCTGCTGCAGCTGGTGATGACGGACGAGGCCTTCCACCACAAGTTCGGGAAGATCTGGGCCGATCGGACCATCCCGCACCTGAACGCCGAAGAGCACGCCATCATCGAGGACTGGGCGGCCCACTGCTTCCAGACCCTGCTGTTCAACCTGGTGTCCCCCAGCCAGCAGCGCGACCTCTATGAGGAGTTCGGCCTCGACCCCGACAAGGTGATCGCCGAGATGGCCGAAATGGTCACCGACGAGACCCGCCGGGAGAACATGAAGGAGCAGACCAACATCTTCCGCGTGCTGGTGAAGACCCTGCTCAACGCCGGCATCATCACCGACCGCACGCGCGCCTTCTACGCCATCTATGTGGACATGGATGAGCTGAAGTCCGAGGGCGACCGCATGGTCGGCGACGACATCGCCGAGGAGGGCATCGTCTATCTCCAGGCCATCAACTTCAAGGAACGGGCCCTGAAGCCTGTCACCATCGCCGCCGAATAAGGCTGCGAACAGACCACCCTTGCGACGCCCGCCGGCCCGTGTCGGCGGGCGTCCTTGTTCCGGGCGCATTGTTTTTCTAACTTCCCGGCCATGTTGAACGCCCCCTCTCCCCGCCGCCTGATCCCTGGCCTGATCCTCTCAGCCGCCCTGCTGTCGGCCGCGCCAATGGCGCACGCCGCTGCGCCGGAGCCCGCCAGTCGGGTCGAGCTGACCAAGATGACCGGCCGCTGGTACGAGGTGGCTCGCACCCCTAACGCCATGCAGAAGGCCTGCGAGGCCGCCACCGCCGACTGGACCCGGGCCGGCGCCGGCTATTCGGTGGTCCAGACCTGCCGCCGCGGCGCGCCGGACGGCCCGAAAAAGGAATGGAAGGCCAGCGCCACCCCGGTGGACCCGGTGAAGAACGCCAAGTTCAAGCTC
>DJWR01000198.1 GCA_002441055.1 Caulobacteraceae bacterium UBA6225
TACGGAGAACCGGCGCCACCTCACAGGCGGCGCAACGAAGACAAATGTTTGGTGTCCCGCATGGTCTTGCCCCTTCGGTTGAACTGAGCGTGCGATATCTCAGAAATCAAACTTGTTGCTGTCACCAGCGGCCGTTGGCGGCGGCATGTGGGCGGAATGGTAGGAGATCGGAATGCTGCAATATGCCCCCCCGTCGCTAGACTCTACGAGGCCGAAATTGACGGTAATGTAGGGTCGCGAAGGGCGCTCCGAAGGGCCGATATGTTCATTGAAGGCCGCCATATCCGTGCTTAGCCGACCGCTGACATGGTTGGTCTTGCCTTTGCTCGCGACGTGGTAGGTGACACCATTCTGCAGCGCATAATCCTGTCTGATCCAGCCTTCGGCGATGTCACTGCTCGCGTGCGGCTCTCGTACAGGCTGGAGTTGGCCATATCGCTGTTCGAGATTCTCTACGGTGCGTTCGAACAGCGACTGGCAAGACTCGAACGCGCTCCGGCGGACGCCAAATGAAAGATCAATCTGCTGAAGCCTCCCCCAGCGGTCGAAGCGTATCCCTGGAGAAAAGCCCATGCCATCAATGACGACTTCACCGGCGCCAAAAGCCTTGGGCCACAGATAGCATCCGTCGAGGGCGATCTTCTTTTCGTCCGTACAGGCATCAGGATCCCATGCCAGATCTGTGGCCTTGCGGGCGTCGTCGATGCTCATGCCGAACCTCAGCGGGCCCCAGCCGTCAAGGACAGGCTTTTCCTGTGCCAAAGCTGCAGACGCAAGCAGCAGTGCGGCAGCCAGCGAAACGCTTGCAACGCCGCTGCGAGGCGCGATGCAGGCCCCCATCCCCGTTCCCTTCAGGTCGTTGCGCCTGACGCGAGACTATGGCCCCCATCCCGAGAGGGCAATTCGCTAAAATGGGACGCCTGGGGATGACCTTGCCCCTATTCGCCCTTCCGCCCCGGGCCAGGCGGCCCGAAGCCTGACGGCTATGGCGGACTGGTCGCGGCTAGTTGAACAGGATGGGGTCTCCCTGGGTGTCGAAGGCGGCGAAGCGGCCGACGCCACCGGCCAGGACGGCGTCGACCATCGACTGCAGGGCGACCTCAATCTGCGCCGTGGTCGGCGGTTTGCCGTCCTGTCCGGCCAGGGCGGCGGCGAAGACGATCTGCCATGGGGGGCCGGCGCGCTTGGCTTCCTCGGCCAGGGCGGAAAAGTCGGCGAGGTCCCCCGGCGCCTTGTCCACGCACATCAGGGGCGAGAGGGCGCCTCCAGCCCCGGCCAGGAACCGCTCACGCTGGGCCGCCGTCGCCTCATCAGGCAGTTCAGAAGCGGCGAATACGAACAACAGCTGATGGGGTTCCGACTGGCTGGCGGCGGTTTTCAGCAGTTGGTCGAAGTGTGAGTCGGTCATGGGGAACAATCCTGAATCTGTCGGGGGCAACCTGATCCGAGCCAGGCTTCTATACCCTAGCGGCATGGAGTCGTGGGGTCATAAGGCGCTCGGGTGAGACCTTTTGCGCAATCTGAGGGATCATCGTGTCGAGGGCCGGCGCCTTCACCCCGAAGAACAGATCCGCCGCCAGCTGGCCGGCCGCGGGCGCGGTCTGAACCCCATATCCGCCCAGTCCGGCGAGCCAGAAGAGCCGCGGCGCCCGCAGGTCCCAACCGATTACCGGCAGACGGTCGGGTGCGAAGCTGCGAAGGCCGGCCCAGCGATGTTTGATCGTTTGCGGCTCATAACCCGTAGCCTGTTTGAGCCGGGCGACCGCCAGGGCGATGTCACACGTTTCGGGCTGGGCGTCGGTCGGGGGCGATGGGGTCTCGTCACAGGGCGAGACCAGCAGATCCTGGCCATAGGGTCGGACATAGTAGCGGTCCTCCAGGTCCTTGATGATCGGACCGGCCAGCACCTGCGGGCGGGGCTGGGGCGGGTCCACCAGGATGACAGTGCGGCGATAGGCGGTCAGCCCCAGCGGCGGGAGGCCGAGCGCGGCTGTGGTTTCGTCAGCCCAGGCGCCCGTGGCGTTGACCAGGGCGAAACAGCAAAGCGTCTCGCCCTCAACCCGCAGGCGCCAGACCGCCCCGTCATGCCCAAGGACTTGCGGCCGGACGCCCAGTCTCAGCCCTGCACCCTGGCGCACCGCCGAGGCCATCAGGCTCTGGTGTAATCCGACGGCGTCCAGCTCTCCGGTTCCCGTCTCCAGCCAGGCTGATCTAAGGCCCTGGGTCTTGAGCATGGGGCTCAGGGCGTGAGCCGCTGCGGGGCTGACCGGGAGGACCGTGGCGCTGGGGGCGGGGCATCGTCGGCGGGAGACGTGCAGGACGTCGCGGGGGGTCAACAAGGGGCCGGCGCCGCCCGGGGGCGCCTCCAAATAGGGCCGGCTGGCTTCGGCCAGGGCGGCGATGGTCGGCCCGCCGTAGGACGGAATGAACATGCCGGTGGATCGCCCACTGGCGTGGTGGCCGAGATGGGTCTCCCGTTCGAGGATCAGGAGGCTGACCCGCGGGGCCAAGGCGGCGGCCAGGGCGGCGCCGGCCAGACCGCCACCCAGGATGATGGCCCCATAGGCCTGTGACGTCACAGGGCGGCGGCCAGACGCATGCCCGCCGCGCCCTCCAGATAGCCATCGACCAGGGGCCCTGGAAGATCACAGGCGCGGAGCTGCGCCAGCAGCCGTTCGCGGTTTCCGGTCTCGAAATATCGTCCATAGGCCGCGATCACGGCGGACATGTCGCACAGGTGGGGCGAGAGCCGCACAGCGCCGACCCCGGCCGCCTGCAAGTCATCGGGGGACGCCGAGAGGGTGTGGACGCCATGCGACAGGGTCTGAATGCCGTTGATGCTGAGGAAAGGCTCGCCCTCGATCGTCGCCACCGCCTGACCGTCAGGGTCGCGATCACACACAAAACGACAGGTGTCCTTGGAGAGCCCCGCCTGTCGGGCATGATGACAGCGCGCCGAGAGCGCCAGGGGCAGGCGGCCAAAGCCGAACAGCTCAATCTGGAGATCGGGGCAGGCGCGGTGGATCTCTCCGATGGCGGCCAGGGACAGCTCGATATTGGGGCACAGGCGTTCACAGCCGCGGTCGACCAGGAACCGGGCGGCCGAGCCGTTGTAGATGTTGAGCAGCGGGCCCGCGACGAAGCTGCGGCCCGCAGGCAGCAGGCTCAGGGCGGCGATGTCGTTGAGCTCCAGCAGGGGGGGCTCATCCTGCTGCGTGATCCCCTGAAGCAGGCGCCGGTCTCTGGGGGTGGCGATCAGGCCAAGGGTGGACCAGACCACCTCCTTGCCGGCCTCACGCAAGACATCTGCCGCCGCCAGCAGGGTCGCCGCGGCCAGCGGCTCGCGCTTTCCGCACACGACCTCGCCGAGATAGACGCGGCGGACCAGGGGTTCACGGGACATCCGCTCATAGAAGCCGGCGATGTCCTCCGCCGCCCAGTTGAACAGCAGGGGGCCCAGGGTGATCTCGAGGCTCATGTCACCGCCACCGCTTGTTATAGGCGCCCTGGGTCTCGCGCCCGCCTTCGGCCAGGTCAGTCAGCATGTGCTCGTAGGGCGCGGTGCTTTCGCCGCGATCGAGGGCGTCAATGGCCTTGCGGAAGGCGCGGGTGACCCGGGCGACATAGGCCTTGCCGCGCTGGCGCCCCTCGATCTTGACCGCGGTGACCCCAGCTTCGCCCAGACGGGCCAGCAGGCCCATGGCGTTGAGGCTGGTGGGCTCCTCGAACAGATAGGCGGCCTCCCCGTCGGCGGCGAAACGTCCCTTGCAGAGGGTCGGGTATCCGGCGGTGGCGCCGGAGGGCGTCTTGTCGAGGGCCAGGCCCGAGAGGCGTGACACCATGCCTTCGGCCGTGCGCTCGAAGCTGACCGCCTCGGGCGGCGAACAGACGCCAGAGAGGTTGGGCGACTGGCCGCTCACATAGGATGAGAGGGCGCAGCGACCCTCGGTCATGACGCAGAGGCCCCCAAAGACGAAGGCTTCGACCTCGGCGCTGGACTCCTTGATCAGTTCAGCGATCTCCGGTGCGGACATGACCCGGGGGACGACCACCCGCCGGACGCCAAAGGTCTCCACATAGAACCGGATGGCTTCAGGCGTGTTGGCCGCAGCCTGCACCGACAGGTGCAACCGCATGGTTGGGCTCAGCTCGCGAACATGGGCCAGGACGGCGAGATCGGCGGCGATGATCGCATCTGCGCCCGCCCCGATGGCGGTCTTAGCCGAGGCCCGCCAGCGATCCTCGCCGCCGGCCCTAGCGAAGGTGTTGATGGCCACCAGCACTTTGGCGCCCCGGCGATGGGCGAAATCCACCGCGCGCGCCAGCTCCTCCGCATCGAAGTTGAGGCCAGGAAAATTCCGCGCATTGGTCTCATCGCGCAGGCCGCAATAGACGCTGTCGGCGCCA
>DJWR01000015.1:0-489 GCA_002441055.1 Caulobacteraceae bacterium UBA6225
TCATCTTGTTGCCGCCCTCGTGGCGTTCCTTCTGCTCCTTCATGCGCTCGGCGAGCGCCTCCATGAGCTTGTCGAAGCCGCCCATGGCCTCGATCTGCGCCTTCTCCTCCTCGGTGAGGAACTTCTCGCTGATCTTTTCGAGCCATTCGGCGGGAATGTCGGCCGTGCCGACTCCGTCCACCTTTTCCAGGCCCTTGAAGACGTGGCCGAACACCTGGTCGAACCGGTCGATGTTCTTCTCGTCCTTCACGAGGGCCGCCCGTGACAGGTAGTAGAAGTCCTCGACCGAGCGGTCGATGACCATCTTGTCGAGTCCCTCCATCAGCATGAGGTACTCTTTCAGGGACACCGGCACCTTGGCTTGGCGCAGCTCGGTGAAAAATTGCATAAACATGGGCAGGCCTTCCCAAACAGCGGGACGAACAGACGTTTGACTGCAGAGGATGGGGCGGCCAGAGCCCGATGTCCAGCGTCAGCGGCCGGGAAAGA
>DJWR01000015.1:531-4011 GCA_002441055.1 Caulobacteraceae bacterium UBA6225
GGCGCGGATATCCTCGGTGGCCGGCGCGCTGCGGCGCTTGCGTCCCGCCCAGGCCGGCTCCACCGCCGCCACAGCCTTTAGCGCGGCCTTCAGGGCCCGGCCGCCTTCGCCTTCCGTGGTCAGGTCCGGCTCGACCACAAACAGGCTGGCGCAGCGCGCCTCAAGCTGGTCGATCACCCGCAGAACCTGGCGGGTGGAGTGTCCGAGCTGGTCGAGGCGAGTCACCACCAGCTGGTCGCCTTCGCCGATGAAGTCGAGAATGGAATAGAGGACCGCGGTCTCGTCGCCATCCGCCGCCGGCTCCTCGGCGCGAACCACATGGCAGCCGAGCTGCTTCAGGACAGCGGTATCCTCCGACGACCGCGCATCACGCAGGCGAACATAGCCAATCCTCAGCATCCAACCGACGTCCTTCCGCGCAGAAATGACAGGCGCCTAATTGCCCTGAACGGAGCCCCCGCGTCAAAGCGGCTGGCGTTAAATCTCGGCAATAATCCACCAGCTGCACCCATTGGCGGCGTCAGTCCGGGGCATATGACGAGCAAATGTGACAGGAATTGTAGAAAAACTATCCCTGACGCCGAAAAATGAACTCGCGATCGACCGTGGCGCCTACGGGGAAGCCATATTCACCCACCGGCTCAAACCCGTACCGCNNGGTAGAACCGCTGCGCCCCATGGTTGTCGGACCAGACTCCCAGCCACAAATCCTGGGGTCCGTCACGCTCCAGCCAGGCCAGAACCTCCTCGAACAGGCGCGCGCCGAGGCCGCCGCCTTGAACGGTGCGGGTCAGATAGAGTCGCTTCACCTCCCGCGACCTCTGGCTCACCTCGGGGTGGGGCAGATCGCAGGGGCCAGCCAAGGCATGCCCCACGGGGACGCCGTCCTTCTCCACCAGCCACAGGGCCCGGNNCAGATAGGGGCGCCCATAGGCCTCGTTCAGAAAGCGCGTCAGATCCTCGGGCGGATACAGGTGGCCGAAGGTTTCAGTGAAGGTGGCCCGTCCCACCTCGGCGAGGGTTTGAATGTCGTCCGGGCCAGCGCGGCGGATGATCACGTCCTGCATTCCCAAGGCTCAAGCGTCCGTTAGTATGGGCCAATGATCGGCCTCTACACCCATGAGGACATGCTCGACCACCGCCCCGGCGCGACCCACCCGGAGCGTCCCGAGCGACTGGCCGCCGTCATCGAGGCCCTGGAGGCCCACGACGCCCTGGACTTCGAGCCGCGCGATGCGCCCCAGGTGGAACTGGCCGATCTGCTGCTTGTCCATAACGCCGACTATGTGCAGCAGATCATGGCCGCCGCGCCCAAGGCTGGCCTGACCCGGCTGGATGAGGACACGGTGATGTCACCCGGCACGCTGCTGGCCGCCCGTCGCGCGGCCGGGGCGGTGGTGGCGGCGGTTCGCGACGTGGCCGCGGGCCAGTTCGACCGCGCCTTCTGCGCCGTGCGTCCCCCGGGCCACCATGCCGAGCCTGGCGCGGCCATGGGCTTCTGTATCTTCTCCAACATCGCAATCGGCGCCCGGGCGGCTCAGCTGGCTGGCCTTGGGCGGGTGGCTGTGGTGGATTTCGACGTTCATCACGGGAACGGCACCCAGGCGGCCCTGGCGGGGCGGCCTGGCCTGATGTTCGCCTCTGTCCAGCAATGGCCCCAGTGGCCGGGCACCGGACATCCCGACGAGGCGGTCCCCGACAATGTGGTCAACGCCATTTCTCCCGCCGGCGGTGGGGTCGAGGGCTGGCGCCGCGCCTTCTCCAGTCTGATNNCCCGGCGGCCAGCAGTTGGGCGCCGAGGACTATGGCTGGGCCACTGATCAGATCGTCGCCGTGGCTCGGCTCACTTCGCGCGGCCGGGTTGTGTCGGCGCTCGAGGGCGGATACGACCTTGAGGCTCTGGGCCGGTCGGCGGTGGCGCACGTCCTGGCCCTGCAACGGGGGTGATGGGTGCGCCTGGCCTGCCTGGCGCGAAACCCTGGGATGACATGGCCGATTCTGTGACCGTCGATTCTGCCGNNGGGGCTGTGCGCCCAGGCGCCATCATTCTCGCCCGCCATGGGGAGCCGGCGCTCAGCCGTCGGGTCTGGCTTAACGCCGCCGGCTATCGACAGTTCTGGGCGCAATATGAAGTCCTCGGCCTGTTGCCGGGCCAGACTCCGCCTGAGACTCTTAAGGCCTTCGTGGCCGACGCCGGCGTGGTCTATTCCTCCACCCGCCAGCGCTCGATCGAGACGGCCATCGCGCTGACCTGCGGTCGGGAGTTCGCCAGTGAGGCCCTGTTCGTCGAGGCGCCCCTGCCGCCGCCCAATCTCCCGTCTTTCATAAAGATGCGGCCCTCCTACTGGGGTTTCCTGGCGCGGGTCTGCTGGTGGTTCTTCAATCACCATGAGGGCGAGGAAACCCGCCGGCAGGCCGAGGACCGGGCCGCCGCCGCCGCCGAGCGCCTGATCGCGGCCGCTGAGCAAGGGCATGACGTGGTGGTGCTGGCCCATGGCTTCTTCAACTTCATGGTCGNNGGGCTGGCGGATCGCCCTGAGCCAGGGGTTCAAATACTGGTCCATGCGTCGCTTCGAGCATCCTTGAGACCGCTTAGCCGGGTGGCCCGTTGCGGCGGCCGTCCCCGGTCTCTAGGTTGGCGGCTCCCGCGAGGAGCGAAATGGCCGACACCGACGACATTCAAGCCCTGACCTTCGAGCAGGCGCTCGCCGAACTGGAAGGTATTGTGACCCGGCTGGAGTCCGGCCAGGCCGCCCTGGATGACTCCATCCGNNCTCTATGAGCGCGGCGCCCTGTTGAAGGCCCACTGCGAGTCGCGCCTGGAGGCCGCCCGCCTTCGGGTCGAGAAGATCGTGGTTGGCGCTCAGGGGACGCCGGGAACTGAACCGGCCGAGTTCAGCTGATGTCCTCTGAGGTCGAGCGCCGCGTGGCCGAGGCCGCAGACCTGGTCACGGTCGCCCTCGACGAACTTCTGCCCCGGGCCGACGGTCCCGAAGCTCGCCTTACGGAGGCCATGCGCTATGCCGCCCTGGGGCCTGGCAAGCGAATGCGACCCTATTTCGTCATCGAGACCGGCCGCATGTTCGAGGTGGAGGAGCGTCCGCTGCTGCGGGCGGCCTGCGCCCTGGAATGCGTCCACGNNCGGCCGACGGTGCACAAGGCCTATGGCGAGGCGACCGCCATCCTGGCGGGCGACGCCCTGCAGGCCTCAGCCTTCGAAATCCTCGCCCATCCCGACACCCACCCCGATCCCACCGTGCGCTCGGAACTGGTGCTGCGCCTGGCGGCCGCGGCGGGCGCCAAGGGCATGTGCGGTGGACAGATGATCGATCTGCTGGGTGTCCGCGACGACCTGGGGGCGGTGGCCCGGATGCAACGGATGAAGACCGGCGCTCTGATCGCCTGCGCCTTCGAACTGCCCCTGGTCATGGCCCATTCCGGCGAGGCCGAGCGCCACGCCCTGATGGCCTTCGCCCAGGA
>DJWR01000015.1:4074-4372 GCA_002441055.1 Caulobacteraceae bacterium UBA6225
TGCTCGGCGCCCAGGCGGCGCGGGAGCGGCTGAACCTGCTGATCGAACAGACCAAGTCGCACCTTGACCCCTTCGGCCCGCCGGCTGATTTCCTGCGGGCGAGCGTCGATTTCGTGTTACAGCGCCGCAACTAGCCGCCGCATCAGTTGTTTGCCCACTTCATGCCGCAGAACACGCCCCTCCTGGATCAGGTTTCCGCGCCCGCCGACACGCGCGGCTTCACGGTTTCACAGCTTCAGACCCTGGCTGACGAGCTTCGCAGCGAGACGATCGATGCTGTCTCACAGACCGGCGGCCA
>DJWR01000103.1 GCA_002441055.1 Caulobacteraceae bacterium UBA6225
TAGGCGACGCCCGGTCCAACTATGCCGATCCGCGCCTGGACATCATGCGCACCATCCACGAGCGGTCCCGCTCGGTGATCTGGCTGAACCCGGAGCCGGAGAGCTACTGGAACCAGGGCGACAGCGTCATGAACCGCTACCTGCCCTTCTGCCACCTGGCCAAGACCTGCAACACGCTCGACCAGCTGGAACGCATCATCGAAGACGTCCTGCGCCAGTACGTCCCACACTGAGGGGGGGCGTCAGCCGCGGCGCGGCGAGCGGTGGGAGATGTGTATCCGGCTGTCGGTGAACCCGCCGCGGAGATAGGCGTCGGCGACCAGGATTTTCTGCATTGTGTAAGCAACCACAGTAAGGACGATGCGACCGTCACCGGAGACGATGGCGAGCGTCACCCCGTCCTATGCGTATCAACCAAGCGTTGCCGCTGGCCGGGATTCACGGCCATGATCCATTCATGCAGATCAAAGCGCCTCGGACATTACGCAGTTGGACTCTCTGGATCGTGGGCGGGATTTGGAGCTTGCTCGCTGCCACGATTGGCGTCCCGTTCCTTACCGCGCTCGCAGCTGAGCGAGGGGCGTTCGACAGTCCTGGAAATCGTGTCGCTAGCGCCATGAGCAGTGCGCTTGATCTCATCGGTCAGCCTTGGTTCGGCTGGGTTGCCGGAGGCCTGCTTTTCGGTTCGGCTGGGTTCGCGCTTGGCATCTGGCTTGATGTGTTTGCCCGTCGAAGGGCGGGCGCGAATAAGACGGGCACCGAACTCACTTCGTATCTGGTAGAAACATGGTTGGACCCCATCGAGGCGCGTGAACAATTTATCGAGAACCGGCTGCGCCGCGAAATCGAAGAGTCTCATGCAGAGTGGCGCCGAAGAAAGTTCCTCGCCGAGCACGCTAGATTAGAGTGGGAGGGTAACGCGAATGCCCTGGCCGATGACAAATTCCGTGATCACTTCCAAAACCTGAGCACAGAAGCCTCCCTCCAGCACAATCACTACGAGAAACTTGTGCGGGAGGCGAATGCTGAGGTTATGGGCAAACTGCGAGACGGTCAGCTAATCGCCAAGGGGTTTGAGGTAGTTGCCGGGGTCGCTGACAAGGAGGTCATGATTGACCTTCCTCTCTGGAGATTC
The DNA here is from genome assembly GCA_002441055.1 of Caulobacteraceae bacterium UBA6225. Lineage (GTDB taxonomy): Bacteria > Pseudomonadota > Alphaproteobacteria > Caulobacterales > Caulobacteraceae > Phenylobacterium. Next base: position 1,136 of record DJWR01000103.1, read on the forward strand.
TTGGCGCTCGACTTTGACAACTCAAGGGCTGGCGGCCACCACAGAAACTACATCGCTGTTCAGATCGGGAAACCTATTATTCCAGCCGCAAAACACTAAATCCTATCCCTAAGACATCGTATCAAGAACGCCCCGGTGAAACTCCAGGGCTGTTGTTGTTACGAAGGTTGGCCTCGGGCTGGCTGGTTCCGATAGCCGCCAATGAAGGGGCGGCTGGTAGTTGATCTCCGGCGGGCGACCGGGTCCCCTACCCCGCCGCCAACTCCGATGCGTTCAGCGGCAAGCTCCGCACCCGCTTCCCCGTCGCGGCGAAGATGGCGTTGGTGACGGCCGGGACCACCGGCGGCAGGGCGGGTTCGCCAAGGCCGGTGGGCGGGTTGTCGGACTTGATGAAGTGGGTCTCGATCACCGGGGCGTCGGGAATGCGCAGCAGGGGGAAGGTGTCGAAGTTCGCCTGTTCGACCTGACCGTCCTTGATGGTGATCTGGCCGTACATCTCGGAGATACCGTCGATCACCGAGCCCTCGATCTGGTTGAGCGCGCCGAGCGGATTGATGATCTGGCGGCCGACGTCGGCGGCGATCCAGACCTTCTCCACCTTGACGGTCCCGTCCTCGGTCACGGCCACCTGGGCCACCTCAGCGAAATAGCCCAGATGGCTGTAGTGGAAGGCGATGCCCTGGCCCTGGCGGGGGCCGAGCGTGGTCTTGCCCCAGCCGGCCTTTTCCGCCGCCAGGCGGACGACGCCGGCCATGCGCTCGGCGTTGAGGCCGCCCTGGCCGCCGGCCGCGGCGGTCTTGCTGAGCAGGCGCAGACGCATCTCCACCGGATCAACCCCGCCGGCATGGGCCAGCTCGTCGATGAAGGACTGCACCACAAAGGCGATGGCGTTGCTGCCCGGCGCGCGCAGGGGACCCGTCGGCACGCCCAGCGGCATCATGGAGACGTCGAGTTTGTAGTTGTCCAGGAACTGGGCCGGGAATTCCGTGGGCGCCATGCCGGCGCTGCGGGCCGTGGCCTCGCCCTCGCCGAAGGTGACGAAGTGGTCAGCCCAGGCGGTGATGTTCCCTGAGGCGTCGACGCCGCCGCGGAAATGGTGGAAGCCGGCCGGACGGTAGAAGTCGTGGCGCATGTCGTCTTCGCGGGTCCAGACCAGCTTGACCGGGGCGCCGGCCTCCCGGGCGATCCAGGCGGCCTCGACCATGTAGTCGTTCATCAGCCGGCGACCAAAGCCCCCGCCGCAGCGGGTCATGTGGACGATGACGTTTTCCGGCGCGAGACCGAGCGTCTTGGCCACCAGCTGGCGGCCGGGCTCGGGCAGCTGGGTCGGGGCCCAGATCTCCATCTTGCCGTCATGGAAGTGGGCCGTGCAGTTCTGCGGCTCCAGGGTGGCGTGGGAGAGGAAGGGATAGAAGTAGTCGGCCTCCACCGTCTTGGCCGAGGCCGCCAGCGCGGCCTCCACATCGCCGTCGCTGCGCAGGGTCTTGCCGCCCTTGGCGGCTTTCAGGCTGCGGGCCTGACCGGCATAGCCTTCGGTGGACTGGCTGGAGGTGGGATGATCCGTCCACTGAATATTTAGCGCCTGACGGCCCTTGTTGGCGGCCCACCAGGAGTCGGCGACCACGGCGACGCCGGGCAGCAGGCCGTCCAGCTCGGTCCCGCCCTCGACCACGAAGGCCTTGCGGACCCCCTTGACCCCTTGCGCGGCCGAAAGATCGACGCTGGCCACCTTGGCGGCGAACACCGGCGCCTTGGCGTAGGCGGCGTAGAGCATGCCCGGCAGGCGCATATCGATGCCGAACAGGGGCTGGCCGGTGACGATGGCGGCGGTGTCCACCTGCGGGATCGGCTGGCCGATGATGCGATAGGCCGAGGCGTCCTTGAGCTTCAGGCTCGACAGCTCCGGCGCGGTCTGGGCGGCGGCCTTGGCGGTGAGCGCCCCATAGGTCGCGCGGCGGCGGCTGGCGGCGTGGACGACGACGCCGGGCTCGGTGGTCAGGCTGGCGACCTCGACGCCCCAGTCGGCGGCGGCGGCGGAGATCAGCATGGCGCGGCCCGCCGCGCCCACCTGGCGCAGCTGGTCCCAGTGCAGGGGCGTGGCCATGCTGCCGCCGGCGAACTGGCGGCCATAGGCGACGGGATCATTGCCGGCCTGGACGGTGCGGACATTGGCCCAGTCCACGTCCAGCTCCTCGGCGATCAGCATGGGCAGGGAGGTCTTGATCCCCTGACCGATCTCCGGGTTCTTCGAGACGATGGTGACGATGCCGTCCGGGGCGATCTGCACATAGGCGTTGAGTTTGGCGAGACCGTCGGCGGCCGCGCCCTTGCCGGCGAAGCTGAAGGCCAGGATCAGGCCGCCGGCGCCGCCGCCGGCCAGCACGGCCCGGCGGGAGGGGGAGAAGCCTTCGGTGATGTTCTGAACGATGCCCATGGTCTTCAGGCCTCCTGGCCGGCGGCGCGCTTGATGGCGGCGCGGATGCGAACATAGGTGGCGCAACGGCAGATGTTCCCGGCCATGGCCGCGTCGATGTCGTCGTCGGTGGGGCTGGGGTTCTGGGTCAACAGCGCCGTGGCCGACATGATCTGGCCAGGCTGGCAGTAGCCGCACTGGGCCACGTCCAGCTCGCTCCAGGCCTTCTGCACCCGGGCGCCGACCTCAAGTGCGCTGGCGCCCTCGATGGTGGTGATCTTGGCGTCGCCGATGGCTTCAATCGGGGTCATGCAGGCGCGGATGGGCGCGCCGTCAGCGTGCACGGTGCAGGCGCCGCACTGGGCGATGCCGCAGCCGAACTTGGTTCCCACCAGGCCGAGCGTGTCGCGCAGCACCCACAGGAGCGGGGTGTCGGGATCGACGTCGGCGGTCATCGCCTTGCCGTTGACGTTGAGCTGGTAGGCCATGCCCGTTCCCCTGTTCTGGTTTCCTCAGATACCGAGAGTACGGGCGGGCGGGGCCAAGGTAAACGCCTGTTCGACCTTCGCCCTGGCTTGGCGGGCGTTTGATCCGATAGCCGGTTCCCACTTATCGGAACGCGCTTCAGATCCGGGGGATCTGGATCACCGCGTCAGGCAGCTCATTGGGATTGTCGGACGAGTCGGCCGGGAAGTGTTCGGCGAGGATGTCGCCCACCTGGGTGACGGCGGCCACCAGGCCTTCGCCGGTACGCCCGGCCTTGGCGCCGGCCACCAGGGCGGCGATGGCGTCATCCCAGCGCTTCTGATCGACCACCTTAGCGATGCCCTCATCGGCGATCAGTTCGGCGGCGTGCTCGGCCAGGGAGATGAAGATCAGAACGCCGGTCCGCTCCCGGGTCTGGTGCAGGTTGCGGGCCAGGAACAGTTCCTGGGCGTGACGGCGGCTGCGGTCGAGCTTGACACTGCGCGGCGTCATGAAGCGGCGCACGGTGCCAAGGGACCCGACCACCGCCACCAGGATGAACAGCACCGCCTGCAGCACGAGCGTGGTGGTTAGGGCGCCGCGCACGGCCATCTCGGCCGCGGCGCCGGCTTGCGCCGCCGTCCAGGGGGCGAAGGCGTCGGGCACGGAGACCTCGACGCCGGCCAGCAGCAGGATGGCCGGGGCCGCCAGCGCCGTCAGCCCGGCCCACAGGAAGGGGGTCTCGCGATAGTCCGAGGACTCCTCGGCGATGACGCAATAGAGCTCGCCGCGGGTGCGCTGCTCGGCGGCTCGGACGGCGGCCTTGACCGCCTGGGTTTCCTGATCGTTCAGCATCTCACCAGCTCCCCGAGGATCCGCCGCCGCCGAAACCGCCGCCGCCACCGGAGAAGCCTCCGCCGCCAAAGCCGCCACCTCCGCCGCCACCGCCGCCGCGACCGCTGCTGCTGGAGATCAGCAGGGGCAGCAGCCACCAGAGGCTGGAGCCCCGGCCGCGGCGTCCACGGCCCCGCCCGAAGGCGCCCATGAAGCCGCCGATGATCCAGAGCACGATGAACAGCACGAAGATGATCGGGGCGATCAGCCCCTCCTCGCCCTGGGCAGTCTCAGCGGCCGCCTCGGCCCGGGCCAGGGCCTCGTCCTCCGGCAGGGCCAGCTGGTCGATGATGGCCTGGGTTCCGGCGATGACGCCGGCCTCCATCTGGCCTTCGCGGAACTGGGGCAGGACGACGGCCTGCAGGATGGTCGACGACAGCGCGTCAGTGAGGATCGGCTCCAGGCCGTACCCCACCTCGATGCGGACCTTGCGCTGGTTGGGGGCGACGATGAACAGGACGCCGGAGTCGGTCTCGGCCTCGCCGATCCCCCAGTGGCGGCCCAGCTGATAGCCGAAGTCCTCGATCTCATAGCCCTGCAGATCGGCCAGGGTGACCACCACCAGCTGGCGGCCGCTGGCGGCCTCCAGGGCGGCGAGCTGTTCGGTGAGCTGGGCCTCGGTCTGGGGCGAGAGCATGTTCGCGCCGTCGACCACGCGGCCGGTCAGCTCAGGGAAGCTGGGCGCGGTCTGGGCGTGTCCCGTCCCGGCGAGCGCCAGGACGAGACCAAAGGCCAGGGCGCAGAACGCGCCGAACGACTTCATTGGGCCGGTGCGGGCTCAGCGGCAGGGGCCGGCGCAGGGGCCGGAACGGGCGCGGGGGCCGGAGCGGCCGGCTGCTCAAAGCTCACCGTCGGCGCGGTCTGGGCCGAGGCCGAGGCTTCGAAGGTCTGCATGGGCTCGGCCCAGCCATGGACGGTGTTGGCCCAGATAGCGCCGGGGAAGGTGCGGATCTCGGTATTGTAGTCGCGCACGGCCTCATTGTAGTCGCGCCGGGCGATGGCGATCCGGTTTTCGGTGCCTTCCAGCTGGCTCTGCAGGGCCAGGAAGTTCTGGTTGGACTTCAGTTCCGGATAACGCTCCTGGATCATCATCAGCCGGCCGAGCACCCCCGACAGCTGGTTCTGGGCCTCGGCGAAGCGCTGGAACTGCTCCGGATCGGTGATCGTGTCGGCGTTGACCTGCACCTGGGTGGCCGAGGCACGGGCCTCGGTGACGGCCACCAGGACCTCACGCTCCTGGGCGGCGAAGCCCTGGACGGTGGAGACCAGGTTGGGGATCAGGTCCGAACGGCGCTGATACTGGTTCTGCACCTCGGCCCAGGCGGCCTTGGCCCGCTCGTCCTTGGTGGGAATGGTGTTGATGCCGCAGCCGGCAAGCGCCAGCGGAACGGCGATCAGGACGGCGGCGCGGGCGAGGCGGGCGAAGAGTCTGGACAAGGCGGGCGCTCCGAAGCGGTGATGGCGCAGTTTCGCCGCGAATGTGGCCCTCGCCTTGACCTGACGCAATGGGGCGCTGCAACCCTCAGGCGCTGAGCGCCTCCTCCACCTGCCCCAGCCGGTCCTTGCCGAAGAACATCTCCTGGCCCACGAAGAAGGTGGGGATGCCGAAGGCGCCCCGGGCGGCGGCGGCCTCGGTCGCGGCCATCAATTCGGCCTTCACGGCTGGATCCTGGGTGGCCTCCAGCAGGCCCTGAGCGTCGAGGCCAGCAGCGGTGAGCACCTCGGCGACGACGGCGGGATCATCCATCTTGCGCCCCTGCTCCCACATGGCCGCCAGTACGGCCTCCATATAGGCCTCCGCCACCCCGGCCCGCTTGGCGGCGACCAGGCCGCGCATGATCAGCAGGGTGTTGACCGGAAAGTGCGGGTTCATCTGGAAGGCGGCGAGCCCATGGCGGGCGACGAAGCGCTTGGTCTCCAGGTTCTCATAGGCGAGCTTGCCCTTCACCTCGCCGAAGGCCTCCATGGGCGAGCGGTTGTTGGTCAGCTTGAAGAGGCCGCCCAGCAGGACGGGCGTCACCTTTACCACAGCACCGGTGCGCCCCAGGATCGGCCCCAAGGCCTTCCAGGACAGGTAGGCGTTGGGACTGCCGAAATCGAACAGGAACTCCACGGTGGCGGCCATCAGGGTCTCTCCTTGCTCACCAGTTTTCCGACCACGGACGAATATCTAGCTCGTGGGTCCAGGCTGAGCGCGCCTGGCGGTGCAGGGCCACATAGGTGGCGGCGATATCGGCGGGCTTGAGGACGCGGTCCTGCGCCAGGCGCTGTTCGATGTCGGGCATGTTGGCGCGGCTGAAGACGCCGTCGATGGCCCCGTCCACCACCACATGGGCCACATGAATCCCCTGCGGCCCCAGTTCCCGAGCCAGGCTCTGGGCGATGGCCCGAAGCCCGTGCTTGGCCGCGGCGAAGGCGGCGAACCCCTCGCGCCCCCGGACCGAGGCCGTGGCGCCGGTGAACAGGATCGTCCCGCGGCCCCTGGGCAGCATCACCCGGGCGGCCTCGCGGCCAGTGAGGAAGCCCGCGAAACAGGCCATCTCCCAGACCTTGGTGAAGACCCGGCTGGTGGTCTCCAGGATGGGGAAACGGACATTGGCCCCGATGTTGAACACCACCACCTCGATCGGGCCGACCTCGGCCTCGATGCGGTCGAACAGGGCGGTCATTTCGCCCTCCTCCCGGGCGTCCACCCCATAGGCGCGGGCCTGGCCGCCGGCGGCTATGATCTCATCGGCCAGCGCCTGGAGTTGGTCCTCATGGCGGGGCCGGCGGGTGACGCAGGCCACCAAACCCTCGGCGGCGAAGGCCTTGGCGATGGCGCCGCCGACCCCGTCTCCGGCGCCGATGACCACGCAGGCGCCTCTGGGTTCATCGGTCATCGAGACACTCCGTTCTGAATTCGAACTCAGGTTCGTATTGAATTTGAACGGAGTCAATCGCATCCTTGGCCGGTAGCAGGAGGCGACCGCAATGAAATGGGATGAACTGGCGCAGGAGCCCTGTTCGGTGGCCCGGTCCCTGGCGGTGATCGGCGACCGCTGGACCCTGATGATCCTGCGCGACGCCTTTCTGGGCGTCCGCCGGTTCGAAGCCTTCCAGGCCAGACTGGGCATCTCCCGCAGCATCGTCACCGAGCGGCTGAACCTGCTGGTCGCCGAGGGCGTGCTGGAGCGCCGCCCCTATCAGGGCCGCCCCGTCCGCCACGAATACCGCCTGACCGACAAGGGCCTGGACCTGCATCCGGTGATCATGGCCATCGTCGATTGGGGCGACCGCCACTATGCGGGCGAGGCCGGCCCGCCGATCCTGCGCCGGCACAAGGGCTGCGGCTGCGACTTCCACGCCGTGCAGGTCTGCTCCGAATGCGGCGAGGCCGTCACCGCCCGCGACGTGGAGGCAAGGCCGGGACCGGGCGCGGCCCCGAGGACCGCGCCGGTCGCCTGAACGCCCGACAATTAGGTCCTGGTCGCGAACTCCGCATCGCCGGTGGCGGCCACCTGGGCGTCGTCGAAGGAGGCGTGGGCCGAGGTGTAGAGCCGTGAATAGAGCCCCTTATTGGCCATCAGCACGTCGTGGGGTCCCTGCTCCAGAATGTGGCCCTGTTGCAGGACGATGATCTTGTCGGCGTCGCGAATGGTGGCCAGCCGGTGGGCGATGACGATGCAGGTCCGCCCGGCGAACAGCACCTTCAGGGCCTTCTGGATCGCCTGTTCGGTGAAGGAGTCGATATTGGCCGTGGCCTCGTCGAGGATCAGGATCTGGGGATCGGCCACCAGGGCGCGGGCAAACGAGATCAGCTGCCGCTGGCCGAGCGAGATATTGCGGCCCCGCTGACCGAGCTGAGTGTCGTAGCCCTCTGGCAAGCGCATGATGAAGTCGTGAGCCGAGACCGACTTGGCCGCGGCGATCACGTCCTCCCGGGAGGCGCCCTCGGTGTTGTAGCGGATGTTCTCCTCGATGG
>DJWR01000216.1 GCA_002441055.1 Caulobacteraceae bacterium UBA6225
CATTGTTCACCAGCACGTCCAGGCGACTCTCCCGCTCCTTGATGGCGTTCGCCAGACCCTCGATGCCGGCCATGCCGCCCAGGTCGAAGGGCAGCGAGATGCAGGTCCCGTACTCTGAAAGCTCCTCGGCCACCCGGTCGCAGACCTCGGCCTTACGCGAGGAGATATAGACCTTGGCGCCGTTCTCCACATAGCCGCGGGCGATCATCTCGCCGATGCCCCGGCTGCCGCCGGTCACGAGGACGACCTTGCCCTCGACGCTGAACAGGTTCTTCAAAACACGCTCCTGAGAAGTAATGGATAGAAAATCGGGTCAGCCGATCCGGCTGGACATGCCGCCGTCCACCGGCAGCAGGACGCCGGTGATGAAGGCGGCCTCGTCACTGGCCAGGAACAGGGCGGCATAGGCCGTATCCCAGGCCGTGCCCATCTTGGCCCGCAGGGGCACCCGGGCGCCTCTGGCCTGGCGGACGGCTTCCTCATCCTGGCCGGTGGCCTGGGCGATGCCAGCCACCGCCATCGGCGTGTCCATCAGGCCCGGCAGGATGGCGTTGCAGCGCACCCCGTACTTGGCGTTGGACTGGGCGATGCTGGTGGTCAGCCGGTTCATAGCCGCCTTGGAGACCTCGTAGGCCACCTGGGTCCCCCCGGCGATCGAGGCTAGGGACGAGATGTTGACGATGGCGCCGCCGCCCTGCTCCCGCATCAGGGGGATGGCCGCCTTGCTGGTCAGCCAGGCGCCTTTCAGATTGACGCTCAGGATGCGGTCGAAGGCGTCCTCCTCGACCTTGTGCGCCGGGCCGTCGCCGCCGCCGATCCCCACATTGTTGACCAGGATGTCGATGCGCCCGAGGACCTCAGCAGCCTTGGCGATCACCGCAGCGGCGCCGTCGGCCTTGGCGATGTTGGCCGCGAAGGCCTCGGCCTGCCCGCCCTCGGCGGCGATCATCTCCACCGTCTCCTGGGCGCGCTCGGCCAACCGATCGACACAGAGGACCTTGGCGCCTTCCCGGGCGAACAGCATCGCCATGGCCCGGCCGTTGCCGATGGTCTGGCCTGGCGTCTGGCCAGCCCCGCAGACGACGGCGGTCTTGCCCGCAAGCCGGCCCATCAGAAGCCCTTCAGGTCGGGGTCGAGGGTCTGGCCCTCATCCAGCTGCACGCCGAAGGTGTTCAGCATCATCGAGACCTGGGTGTACTGGCCGGCCGAGAACACCACGTCCATCTTCTGCTTGTCGCTGAAATGGGCGTCCAGCGCCTTCCAGGTGGCGTCGGTGATGAACTGGTCGTGGTGCAGCTCGTCAGCCGCCCGGATCAGGGCCGCATCAGCCGCGCTCCAGCCTGGCGCGTCAGGGCCAGCCTTGATGCGGGCGACCTCGTCGTCGGTGAGGCCCGCCTGCTTACCGATGGGCACATGCTGGGTCCACTCGTAGCCGGAGCGGCAAAGGAAACCGATGCGCAGGATGACGATCTCCCGCTCCCGGGCCGGCAAACCATTTCGGCGCGACAGGATGTAGTTGCCCCAGCCCATGAAGCCCTTCATCGCCTTGGGCTCACGCACCAGGGTGCGGAATATGTTGATCACCCTTCCGCGCTCAGCCATGGGCGCCAGCAGCTCGCGCTGATCGGCGTCCAAGTCCTTGTCGGCGAGGGGTTCGATTCTGGGCTTGGCCAGGCGCATGTCGTCCTCCGGTCGTTTCTTATGGCCCAACGACATCGCACCCCTCGCCCCGGATTTCTAGGCTCCGGTGTGCTCAAGGGGCGCCGGTGGCCACGCAATCAGACCTGTGACGGCGCCGCTCCGCTTGCGGGCGCATCCCGGGCGGCGTCCCGCGCCGGCGCCTTGTGGCTGATGGCCAGACCGATGAGGGTCGGGATCAGGATGCCGGGAAGACCCTCATAGACTTGGTTGTGCCAGCCCTGCATCCGCCAGGCGAAGGCGATGGCCACGCCGCCCAACATCAGGGCGATGGCCAGGGGTTGGCTGAGGCGCCGCCCCAGGGCCTGGACGATCATCAATGGGCCAAAGGCGCAGGCGAGCGTCGACCAGGCCAGGATCACCAGGCTGAAGACGCTGCGCGATCCGCTGAGCGCAAACATCAGCGCCATGATGGTGACCCCTGCGGTCACTGACTTCATCACCCAGGCCTTCTGGATCCGGCCGCCGGCCAGATCGCTGGTGATCGCCGCCGAACAGGCCAGGACCAGGGAGTCGGCCGTGGACATGGTGGCCGCAAAGATGCCGGCCAGGATCACCCCCACCAGGGCGGCCGGCAGCAGCTCCACCGCCATGGTCGGCAGGGCGAGCTCCGGGTCCAGGGCGCCCAGGTCGGGCAGATAGAGCCGCGACATCAGGCCAACGCCCGTGGCCAACAGGTAGAACAGGGTGAAATAGCCATAGTACCAGCCCCGGGCTGCGGCCATGTCGCTGGGCTCGTTCAGAGCCATGAAGCGGACCATGACGTGGGGCTGGCCGATGACGCTGAGGCCGGCGAACATCCAGCCCAGAACAAACAGGGCCATCCCCAGCAGGCCTGGGAACAGCAGGTCGTCGGGGAACAGGTTGAGGAAGCCCGGAATGGCCGCCATCTCCAGATAGGTGGCGTCGATGCCGCCACGCCCGGCCACCGCCACGAACAGCAAGAGGCTCATGGCGAAGACCATGACGATGGACTGGGCCGCGTCCGTCCAGATCGAGGCCCGGATGCCGCCGAACGCGCTGTAGGCCAGGATCAGGGCCGCCGAAATCATGGCGCCGGTCTGCGGGCTCCAGCCCAGCACCCCCTGCAGGGCCTTGCCGCCAGCGGCGATCTGGGCGGCCGCATAGGCGCCCAGGAAGAGGACGGCGATCACCGCGGCGATCTTGCGCCACAGGCCAAAGTCCTGCCCCGACCATTTGGCCACCACGGCGCCGAAGGACACCTGGCCCGAGCTCTCGGTCACCTCCCGCAGACGCCGGTGGATGAACAGGGAGGCCAGGAAGTCGCCGAGGATCCAGCCCACCATCAGCCAGATGGCCGCCAGCCCCGTGGCGTAGGTGAAGCCGATCACCCCGATGAACATGTAGCCGGAGTTGTTGGTGGCCACCGCCGACAGGCCGGCCATGGCCGGGCGCACATTGCTGCTGGCCAGGTAGTAGTCCTTCTTGGAGGCCTCCGCCTTGCGCACAGACGCCAGGCCAATGGCCACGAAGCCGGCCAGGCAGAGCAGAAAGACGATCATGGTCATGGCGCGGACCTCTGGCGGTATAGGCTTAAATCAAATGCGAAAAGGCCCGCGGCGGTGGCGCCGCGGGCGATAAATTCGGTGCTAGGCGGCGCTGCGAAGGGGTCGGGCGACCGCGCCGTCCTCCTCCTCCACCAGCCGTCGGTGCAGGGCGGTGACGGCCGCGGCGTAGCTCTCTTCTGAAACCACAAACTGGATATCGACCCGGCGGGACAGCTGCTGGAGGCCCAGCACCTCGACCCCACCTTCGCCCAGCGCCAGCGTCGCCCGGCTGGTCAGTCCAGGCACGTTCAAATCGCTGCCAATAACCGCAACAATGGCCGCTTTTCGGGTCGAAATGGCCGCATTTGGGAACATCTCTTCCAGGTCAGAAATGACCCGTTTCACCTGCTTGGGATTGGCGTCCAGGTGGTGGGTGATGGTGTTGGCGTTGGACGCCTTGGAGACGATCCGCACATCGTGGCACGACAGAACCTCAAGGATTCCCGCGTCATAGCCCTTCACCCCCACCATGTCCTGCTCCAGCAGCTCCAGGGTGGTGACCCCCTTCATGCCGGCGATGATCTCCACCCGCGGGGTTTCGGAGACGAACTCCCCGCAGATCGAGGTGCCCTGATCCTCGGGCTCAAAAGTATTCTTTACGATCAAGGGGATACCGGCGTGGCGCAGGCCGCGGGCGGCCCGGGGGTGGATCGCTTCCATGCCCAGATTGGCCAGCTGGTCGGCCACGTCATAGTTGGTCCGGCCGATCTTCCGAACCGCCTCGGCGCCCACCAGGTTGGGGTCGGCGCTGGAGAGGTGGAACTCCTTGTGGATAATGGCCTCGCGGGCGCCGGTCAGGACGGCGATGCGGCTGAACACCACCTCGCTATAGCCCCGGCCAAACTCCTTCATCAGGCCTTCGCGGCGCTGGCCAAAGCCGGTGGCGATGGGCAGTTCAGCGGTCACGTCCACGTCGGCGAAAGCGTCCTGGATGCGCTCGTCGAGGGTCAGGGCCCGCTTGTCGTGCCAGGCGGTGAGATCGACGAAGCGGGCGTTCACGCCGCGCGCGCGCAGCTCCAGGGTCAGGTTATGGGCGCTGTGGGCCTCGCCGAGGGAGGCCAGCATCTCACGCGCCGCGCCCAGCTGGGTGTCCAGCCGGAAATGGCCATGGGCGCAGAGACGCTGCAGGTCGCTGAGGGCTGAGCGGGCGTCTTCGATACGGGCCAGGATGAAGGCGTCGGCGGTCTGACGATCCTCGCCCTCGCCAAACCGATCAGCGTTTATGCGCAGCATCTCGGCCTGCAGGCGGGCCATGGCGTCGAGCCAGGCTGAAGCCTCCAACGCCGAAGCGCCAGCGAACAGGGCATAAACGCCGGGCGTCCCGGTCTTCTTGTGCTCCAGAAGCTGGTTGGTGATGCCGGCATAGGCCGACACCACGAAAATGCGGCCATAGAGGTCGGCGCCTTGGCGGTCGCCCACCAGGATGTTGGCCATCACCGCATCGGTGTTGGAGATCGAGGTGCCCCCGATTTTCTCGACTGTGTGTCCGTTCATCAGGCCGCCCTCACCTGTTGGGCCAGGTTCCCGGAGACCGGGACCAGCCGTTGCGTATGCTCCCGCGCGCCGATGAATTCCGGTCGCAGGCGTTCGGCCCCGAAGGGCTTTTCAAGGCGGTTGGCCCAGGCGTTGTAGACCATGAAGGCGTTGGCCCGAGGATACGGCGTGATGTTGCCGTTGGACCCGTGCATGGTGTTGCAGTCGAAGATCACCACCGAGCCGGCAGGGCCGGTCGGCGCGACGATGCCGTGCTGCTCGGCCAGCTTGGCCAGGCTGTCACGGTCGGGCACGCCGTACTCCTGCTTGCGCAGGGACTGCTTGTAGTGATCCTCCGGCGTCTCGCCGACGCAGGTGACGAAGGTCTTGTGCGAGCCGGGCATCAGCATCAGCGGCCCGTTGAACGCGAAATTGTCCACCAGCTGCACCGACATGGAGATGGCNNNGTCTGATGGAGGTAGACCTCGTCGCCCAGGATGTGGTTGGCGATCGCCACCAGGCGCTCGTCGGCCGCCAGCCGCCCAAGCAGGGCGCTCTGCTGGTGAACCGCAAAGATCGAGCGCAGGGCGCCCGAGGACGGCTCGGCGACGATGGTGTCCGCATCCAGGGTGGCCGGAATGCCGCGCAGGCGGTTCATCTCGGCCTGCAAGGCGGCGATTTCGTCAGCTTCGAAGACGTTTTCCAGCACCAGGAAACCGTCACGCTCAAAGGCGTCATGCTGCGCCTGGCTGAGCGGCGATTCCGAATGCCAGTCGCTGTGGATCACGGGATCCTTGCGCGCCAGCCACTGGGGCTCGGCGGCGACCCGCGAGGGATAGAGATCGGTCATGTAAGGCTCCTTCCGCCTCGGGGCTCCAGACCGGCCCCCTCGGGGGGCGGGTCAGAGGCTCCATCAAGTCAAAGGGTGGGGCGAAGGGCGGCGCAGAACCGCCCCGGACCTGCCTCAGACGGTCTCGGCTTCCAGCGGGTAGGCGCCAGTCTCGTCATGGACCTCCAGCCCGTTGAGGGGCGGATTGAACACACAGGCCATCTTCATTTCGGACTTGGCCCGGAGGATGTGCTTGTCGTGCTTGTCCAGGGCGTACATGACGCCCGGCTTGATCTGGTGGACCTCGCCGGTGGCGATGTCTTCGATCGAGCCCTCGCCGGAGACGCAATAAACGGACTCCAGATGGTTCTGATAATGCATCGGCAGCTCAGAACCGGCGTAGATGGTGGTCATGTGGAAGGAGAAACCCATCTGGTCCTCCTTCAGCAGCAGGCGGGTGCTCTCCCAGCCCTTGGTGACCACCCGGCGGCGGGTCTGCTCGGCTTCGTGCAGGTCGCGTACAATCATTGAAACTACTCCTTAGGCCGCCGAGCCGAGCGCCTGGCGCTCAGCAACCTCGGCGACACAGTCGGCAAGAATGTCGAGGCCGGCGTCGAGGTCGGCCTCTGTGATATTGAGCGGGGCCAGGACCTTGAGGATCTGGTCGTGGGCGCCGCTGGTCTCGATGATCAGGCCACGCTTGAAGGCCTCATCGACGACGGGGTCGGAGATCTTGGATGACCCCACATCCAGGCCGCACATCATGCCGCGGCCCTTGATCCCTTTGACCACGCTGCGATTGGCGAGCGCGATCTCCCGCAGGCGCTTGCGCAGGCGCTCGCCCTTTTTCTGGACCTCAGCGGCGAAGCTGTCGTCGGACCAGAAGGTGTCGATGGCGGCCTTGGCGGTGACGAAGGCGTGGCAGTTGCCGCGGAAGGTGCCGTTGTGCTCGCCCGGCGCCCACTGGTCGAACTCCGGCTTCACCAGCACCAGGGCCATGGGCAGGCCCATGCCCGACAGGGACTTGGCCATGGTGACGATGTCCGGCTTCACCCCCATGTTTTCGAAGCTGAAGAAGGTCCCGGTGCGGCCACAGCCGGCCTGAATGTCGTCGACGATGAACAGGGCGCCGTGCTTATGGGCGATCTTCTCGATCTTCCGCATCCACTCGGCCGAAGCGACGTTCAGGCCACCCTCCCCCTGGACCGGCTCGACGATGATCGCAGCGGGATCATCGACGCCGCCGGAGGGATCGCTCAGCATCTGCTCAAGCTGGGCGGCGGTGTCCACGTCGTCGCCGAAGTAGCCGCAATAGGGCATGCGGGTGACCCCGTTCAGCGGAGTGTGGGCGCCGCCCCGATGGTGGCCATTGCCGGTGGCCGACAGGGCGCCCAGGGTCACGCCGTGGAAGCCGTTCGTGAAGGCGATAATGTTGGTGCGGCCGGTCACCTTGCGGGCCAGTTTCATCGCCGCCTCGACGGCGTTGGCGCCGGTGGGGCCGGTGAACTGAGCGCGATAGGTCATGCCACGGGGCTTGAGGATCTTGCTCTCGAGGGCCTCAAGGAACTCGGCCTTGGCCCGGGAGTGCATGTCCAGGCTGTGAACCACGCCATTGCGGTCGATGTAGTCCATCAGGGCCTGCTTCATGGCCGGATGGTTGTGGCCATAGTTGAGCACTGAGCAGCCGGTCAGGAAGTCGATATAGCCCTTGCCCTCGCTGTCGTACTGCCAGGAGCCCTCGGCCCGGTCGAAGATGGCCGGGAAGCTGCGGGAATAGGAGCGCACCTGGGATTCCAGGCGCTCGAAGGTGGCGAAGGGGCGCGGGGTCCGCGCCGGGGTCTCTGCGTCAAACATGTTGAACTCCCTTCCTTGGGGTCGGGTCGGTGAATGGGGTGTCGGCCGCCAGGCCGCCGGTTTCAGTCGAGGGGCCGCTGGGCGGCTCGAAGGGGCCTATGACCACCAGGTGCTCGGTCTCGTGCCCTGGGGGGAAGTGGTCGCCCTTCAGGAACCAGGGCGCGTCGTTGAGCGGCCCTGAAAGTCTGCGCGCCACCCCCTTGAACAGGCCCCAGGAGGCGCCGTTGTCCGGGGTGATGGTGGTCTTGATCTTGGTCACGCCCTCGCAGGCGGGGCGCTGCAACAAGTGGTCGATCATCTGGCCGGCGAGGCCTAAGCCCCGGGCGCTCTCGCCCACCGCCACCTGCCAGACGAAGAGGACGTCGGGCTCCTGTGGCGGCCGGTAGGCGGAAATCCACCCCACCAGCTGGGCACCCCGTTTCACCGCCACGCAGGTGTCGGCGAAGTGGGTGCATTGCAGGAGGTTGCAATAGACCGAGTTCTGGTCGAGCGGCGGACAGGCGGCGATCAGGCGGTGAACCGCAAGACCGTCGTCTGCTGTGGGTGAAGAAAACTCCAACCCGCCCCCCGAGCGCTCTCCGACGCCCGGCGCACCGGACGACGTTTGATTGCTCTGCATATCCATGGCCGTTATTTCGTTCGTGGAACTAAATATGTCAACCCTGGCTGCCCAGCGTTTGCGCAGGCATTCAGAGTGGCATGTGGGAATTCGCGAGGATTTCAGGCAGTTCCCTGAGAATTGACGATTCTTGTTAATTTGCGCTTCAAATTGTTCGTGACATCGCGTGTCCGGACGCTTGCCTCCCGGCGACTTCTGCGAGATCAGGGGTCTGCGATGACTCAGGACGCCTGGAGGAGACGGAGATGGAGAGCCGCGTCAGTGACGCCCTGGTGGCGATCCGCCGGATCGTGCGGGCCGCCGAATTCGCCTCGCGGGATCTGGCCCGGACCACCGGCCTGACGCCCTCTCAGCTGATCGTCCTGCAGATCGTCGCCCGGGAAGGCGAGCCCGGCGCTGGCGCCATCGCCGAGGCCGCGCGGTTGAGCCAGGCCACCGTCACCGCCCTGCTGGACAAGCTTGAGGCCCGCGGCCTGGTGATCCGCAACCGCGGCAGTCAGGACCGGCGCCGGGTGTCGGTAGAGCTGACACAGGAAGGCCGCCGCGCCCTGGCCGACATGCCCGACGTCCTGCAGGACCGATTCGCCGCCCGCTTCGAAAACCTGGCCGACTGGGAGCAGGCCTCAATCATCGCCGGCCTGGAGCGGGTCGCCGCCCTGCTGAATGCGGAGGGTATCGACGCCTCGCCGGTGCTGGACGTGGGGGCGTTGGATTAGGCGAGTTGGAGGCTTGCGCGGCCAAACATCAGCGCCGGGTCCACCCCTCCGCGTCATTCTCGGCCTTGTGCCGAGAAACCCTATCGCCGCTCGCGCCCGCCCTCGACAGGGATGCTCGCCACAAGGGCGAGCATGACGATGTGGGGATGGTCGCTGCCTCGAGAGCCGACCCTTAGCGCGACCGCAACGGGTGGGAAGCGGGCGTTGGCCTATTGGCTATCGTATCGGATCCCGACCGACGAGTAGCCACTCCGCGGGTCGAAGCCCGACCAAACGCTGCCCCAATCGAACGAGTAAGCGCCTGTGGTGGAGCCTGCCCCACCCAGTACCGATGAAAGCCACCTAGCGTCCTCCTGAGCGATGGCTTGCTCACGTTCAGCTGACCATTGTGCCCACGGGTCGCCTCCTGCAACTCTCGCTGGATCAGCCCATGTCAGGGAGATCGTAGTCACCAGACCATCAGTGAAATAGACCGACGGTGTGTAGGGACGCCCTAGCAGCGATAGGGTCGGCAGCACGTATGATCGGTGCGCTCCGTTTGCCACGGAAGGCTTGGCCTTGTCGCCCATCGCCTCAACAAGTTGGGCCTCGGTAAGGGTCGGGCTTGCAACCACTTCATGGCCCAGTCGAATGCGTCCGTCCTGCAATGCTCGCGCCCCTTCCATGGCTCAAATAGTCGCTACTAACCGGCATCCCAACAAGCAGAGGCCTGGGACGTTCGCAAAGGGTCGGGAACGGCCATGACAGCCAAAGCCGAGAGAGGACTTCGGCCCGCCCGGTCAAAAAGCAGACCCGCCAAACCGCCGAGAGGCGTGAGAAGGGGGCGTTCACGCCCGGCGAAGCTTATCCAAGAGCTGTTCACCAGCTTTCGTTAGGCGCACCGGTTCTGGCCCGCCGCCTGTTATGATCCGGTCTTGGGCATCAACCCAGTCGCCTCCGACCAAACGCATAGAAAGCTCATCGCCCCGGCACGTGTGGGTGACCTCTGCAACGCGCCGCCCATCATCGAACACCGCATAGAGGTAATTGGCGAACGGCTCTTCGGCCTTGCGCCCGTCGTGTGTGAGACGGCCATCGTGCGCGACGGTGATGCGGGTCATCCGTCGAAAAATAACTCCCAGCCGTGGTCCGACAAGCGGAACTTCCCAACGTCCGCTTTGGGTCGTGAGCAGAAGGTCGCGCAGGCGCCCGCCGCCCCTCAACCCTTCAGCCGCTCCGCATGGAAGGCCACGTGGTCGGCGATGAAGGTGGCCATGAAGAAGTAGGAGTGGTCGTAGCCCGCCTGCCTACGCAGCATCAGTTTCTGGCCGGCGGCGGCGCAGGCGGCCTCCAGCAGGTCGGGCTTGAGCTGGTCGGTGAGGAAATTGTCGGCGAGGCCCTGGTCCACCAGGATGTCGTCGAACCGGCCCTGGGCGGCGCCGGCCTCGATCAACAAGGCCGCGTCGTGGTCCGCCCAGGCGGCGCGGTCTTCGCCCAGATAGGCGGCAAACGCCTTCTCCCCCCAGGGGCAGCGGGTCGGCGAGCAGATGGGGGCGAAGGCTGAGACCGAGCGGAAGATGTCCGGGTGACGCAGGGCCAGCGTCAGCGCGCCATGGCCGCCCATGGAGTGGCCGGAGACGCCGACCTTCTCCCGCGCGATGGGGAACTCGGCGACCACCGTCTCCAGCAGCTCGCCGGTGACATAGGTCTCCATCTGGAAGTGCGGCGTCCAGGGCGCCTGCGTGGCGTCCACATAGAAGCCCGCGCCTTGGCCGAGATCATAGGCCGGATCGTCGGCCACGCCCTCGCCGCGGGGGCTGGTGTCGGGCGCCAGGATGGCCAGGCCGTGGGCGGCGGCCGGGCCATAGGCGCCGGCCTTGGTGGTGAAGTTGTCTTCCGTGCAGGTGAGCCCTGAGAGCCAGACGAGCATGGGGAACGGCCCCTCCCCCTCCGGCAGGAAGAGCGAGAAGCGCATGGGCGTGCCGGTGACGGCGCTCTGGTGGCGGAGATAGCGCAGGGTCCCGCCATGGACGCGATGCTGCTGGAGAACCTCGGTGCTCATCGGCCGGCCTTAAAAGACCACGACGCTGCGGATGCTCTCGCCCGCAT
>DJWR01000146.1 GCA_002441055.1 Caulobacteraceae bacterium UBA6225
ACCCATAGAGGGCGGCGGAAAAGCGTTCTGCGCGGTTCCGTCGCCCTTCCATCTCGCCAGGGGCCACCGCATATGGGGGCCATGACCACGCCCCAGCGCCCTGGCTTTCTGACCGCCCTGAACCGAGGCCTTAAGGGGCGTTGTCCCGCCTGTGGCGAGGGACGGCTTTTTTGGCGCTACCTGAAGGTGGAGCCCACCTGCCCGGCCTGCAGCCATGACCTGGCCCAATACCCCGCCGATGATGGGCCGGCCTATTTCACCATTCTGATCGTCGGCCACGTCATCGTGGCGCCGCTGCTGCTGTTTCCCTTCATCTGGCAGGCCCCGGTCGCCGTCGTCCTGGCCGCCACCCTGCTACCATTGACCGGCGCCACCCTTCTGCTGCTGCCGCGGATCAAGGGCGCCTTCATCGGTGGGCTCTACGCCCTGGGGGTCAAGGAGAGCGACGCGGCCATCCATACCGCCGACGCCGCCGACTAGGGTCTGTGACCAAGCCGGCAGAAGGAACCTTGACCGCGCGACGCCGTTCCTCTTCCCGCGAGCGCCCGCTGGGGGGCGTTCCTGGGACCGGAACCGCACATGTCGCTTGGCACAATCCTTCTGATCATTCTGATCCTCGCTCTGATTGGCGCTCTGCCCACCTGGGGCCATAGCCGCAGCTGGGGCTACTTTCCGTCTGGCGGTCTGGGCCTGGTCCTGCTGATCGTGCTCATTCTTGTGCTGATGGGGCGAATCTAGTCCGCAGGGCGCGGAGGCCTCTATGGGGCTTCCGCTCTTCGCCGCACCTCCCTAGCATCGCGCCCAGACACGGGCCGCGGGGGAGACGGGCATGACGGCGACGGAAACAGGCGCAGACTCACAGGCCCCGCCGGGGCTGCTCGTCCCTGGCCTGACCCCACTACAGCGCCTGAAGGCCATCGCCGGCGGCTCGGCGGGCAATCTGGTCGAGTGGTACGACTGGTTCGCCTATTCGTCCTTCGCCCTCTATTTCGCGCCGCACTTCTTTCCCTCAGGCGATCCGACCTCGCAGCTGCTGCAGGCGGCCGCCGTGTTCGCTATCGGCTTTCTGGCCAGACCTCTGGGCGCCTGGCTGATGGGTCTCTATGCCGACCGGGCCGGCCGTAAGGCCGCGCTCAGCCTGTCGGTGGCCATGATGTGCGCCGGATCGGCCATCATCGCCATCATCCCCGACTACGCGATGATCGGCGTCGCCGCCCCAGCTATCCTGTTGATGGCCCGCCTGCTGCAAGGCCTCTCCGTGGGCGGAGAATATGGCGCCAGCGCCACCTATCTGTCGGAGATGGCGGGTAAGGCCCGCCGCGGATTCTGGTCCAGCTTCCAGTTCGTCACCCTGATTTCCGGCCAGTTGCTGGCCCTGGGCATTCTGATCCTGCTCCAGCGGGTGATGCCCACCGAGGACCTGGAGTCCTGGGGCTGGCGCATCCCCTTCGTCTTCGGCGCCCTGCTGGCGGTGGTGGTGTTCTGGATCCGGAGGGGCCTGGAGGAGAGCGCCTCGTTCCAGAACGCCCAGGCCTCTGGCGCCGAGCGGGCCCGGACCATGATGCTGTTCACCCACCATCCGTGGGAGACCATCGCCATCTTCCTGCTGACGGCCGGCGGCTCGCTCGCCTTCTACGCCTACACGACCTACATGCAGAAGTTCCTGGTCAACACCACGGGCTTCTCCAAGGAGACGGCGACCAACATCACGGCCGGCGCCCTGGTGGTCTACCTGTTCATCCTGCCCCTGTTTGGCTGGTTGTCTGACAAGTGGGGGCGGCGGACCAATCTGGCCTTCACCTTCGGGGCCGGAATGCTGCTGACCTATCCGGTCATGACCGCCATGGCCGGGGTCACTGAACCGTTGGCGGCCTTCGCCCTGATGGTCGTCCTGATCATTATCATCGCCGGCTACACCTCGGTCAGCGCGGTGACTAAGGCAGAGCTCTTTCCCGCCCATGTTCGGGCCTTGGGCGTGGCGCTGCCCTATGCGATGGCCAACGCCGTGTTCGGCGGCACCGCCGAGGCGGTCGCCCTGGGCTTCAAGGGTCAGGGGGTGGAGAGCGCCTTCTACATCTATGTCTCGGCCATCATGGGGGTGGCGCTGATCACCTCCCTGCTGCTGCGCGACAGCCGTCGCCACAGCCGTATCCTGGAGGACTAGGAAATCCTGTCGATGCCTGGTCTGCAGCTCTCCACCCTGGACACCGTGGCGCTGGTGATCTTCGCGATCGCCTGGCTGGCTTATGAGCCCCTGGTCAAGGCCGCCCTTGGCCGTCGCCACATGATCAATCTCGACATGGCGGTGATCCGCGGGGCCTGGATGGGCAATATGGCCAGGCGGGAGAGCCGGCTGATGGACAGCCAGTTACTGGGCCACACCATCAACTCGGCCTCCTTCTTCGCCTCCTCGAACCTGATCCTGATCGCCGGGGCCTCTGGGGTGCTATTTGGCGGGGAATCGGCCTTCCGCAGCGCCTCCAGCCTGATGGTCATCGAGACCTCCACCCGGCTGCTGTTTGAGGTCCAGGTGGCTCTGGTCCTGATCACCCTGGCCCGCGGCCTGCTGGATTTCATCTGGGCGATCCGCCAGCTCAACTACACCATCGCGGTGATCGGCGCCGCGCCAGATGAGGCGGTGGGGCTGTCCAGGCCCTATGGCGCAGCGGCTGGCCGGCTGCTCAATCCGGCCCTGTCAGCCTTCAACGCTGGAGTGCGGGGCTACTATTTCGCCCTGGCGGCGGCCAGCTGGATCTTCGGCCCCACGGCCTTCATCGTCGCCACCGTAAGCGCCGTAGCCCTGCTGATCTGGCGTCAGCGCAGCTCGGCTGCAGCCCGGTCCATCGCCGAGCTTCGCACCCTGCTGGAAAACGCCCCGGCGCCGTCCACGACGCTTGACGGCGCGGCCAGCGAGAAACCCGCCGATCCTCGCTGAGATCAGCTGAGGCCCAGCTCCCGCCGCTGGGCGCGTGTCAACTTGGCCGCCACCAGGGCGTGAGCGGTGGCCAGCCAGTCGGCGGTGTCCGCCAGATCAAGCGCCGTAGGATCGTCGAACCTGACCCATTTGGCCCGCGCCAGATAGGGCGCCGGCCTAGCCTCGCCGCTCTCCACCAGGGCCGCATAGGCGATGTCGGAGGCCTTGAAAGACAGACCGCCATCGGCCCCGACGATCGCAAAGATCCGCCCGCCCACCTTGACCACCTGGGCGTCGCCCCACTGAACGCTCAGGGTTGTCGCCGGCAGGGCCAGGGCCTGGTCCAGGATGGCCTGGGGCGAGGCCGCCTGGCTCACGCCTCGACGCC
>DJWR01000105.1 GCA_002441055.1 Caulobacteraceae bacterium UBA6225
ACCTGCTTCAGGAACTCGACCGCATGGAGTTCCACGTCTACGAGACCGGCGAGACGGTGAAGGCTGCCTTCCGCCCCATCGTCATCATCACCTCGAACAACGAGAAAGAGCTTCCCGACGCCTTCCTGCGCCGTTGCTTCTTCCACTACATCCGTTTCCCCGACGCCGAGACGATGAACCAGATCGTCGAGGTCCACTATCCGGGGATCAAGCAGAAGCTGGTCGCTGAGGCCCTGCGCATCTTCTACGACATGCGCAAGGTGCCAGGCCTGAAGAAGAAGCCCTCAACCTCCGAGCTCCTCGACTGGCTGAAGCTGCTGATGGTCGAGGATATCGACGCCGATGCGCTGAAAGAGCGTGATCCCACCAAGCTCATCCCGCCGCTGCATGGCGCCTTGCTGAAGAACGAGCAGGACGTTCACCTGTTCGAACGCCTGGCCTTCCTGGCGCGGCGCGAAGGCGCCGGCTCCCGCCCGGGGCAGTAGGACGATCTTGCCGTAGGCCAAGCTTACGGCGATTTCACTCGACCTGTCGGTCGCTCCCGTACACCGTCACGACCACGGTGTACGGGAGCTTTCCGATGAACCACTTGCTATTTGCCGGCGCGGCGGGCGCCCTCATCACCCTGGCGGGTTGTGCTCAGCCAGGAACGTCGCCTGTGCTCAGCGGGCGTCTCGACTGCCCCGAAACCAAGGGCCAGCTCACCCGCCTGAGCATGGCGGAAGACGGCCAATCCTGCCGATATCGCACCCGCGACGGCGCAGACGTCGAACTGCGGTTGGTTCCCGTTTCTGGCGGTCCCAGGGCGACCCTGGCGCGGCTTGAGGCCGAACTCGACAGCCTCGCCCCCCCTGAAGGCGTCACGGCCTCCGCCCAGGATGCGGATGTGAGCGAAGACACCGCCGCCCTCGCCGCCCGCACCCTGGCCCAGGCTGAAGCCGACGCCTCTCCCAGCGATGAAGACAGCGTGCAGGTCAGCATGCCTGGGGACAAGGTCGACGCCAACGAGGAGTCGGTCAGCATCGCCCTTCCAGGCCTGAAAATTGATGCGGCCGAGGACGAGGCCCAGGTCAAGATCGGTCCCATCAACATCGACGCCTCAGACGATGGCGCGACCGTGCGAATCTATCGGGAGGTCCGCATGCGCGGCGAGTCCCTGTCTCGGGAGCGCCGCGGCGTTCGCGCCACCTATATCCTGGCGGGGGGCCGCCAACCGGGGGGCACGACCTATGTCGGTCTGGAAGCCGGCGGCCCCAAAACTGGCCCCTTGGCGGTGGCCATAGTCTCGGCGGCCACAGACGGTGAGGATGCGGAAATTCTTGATGATATTCAGGATCTGGTCCGCGAAAACGGCGGGGTCTGAACGACCCCGGCTAGATCTCAGGCGGCTGCGACCTCCATCACCTTGTAGGTCAGAGGCCGACCGTCCTCGTCGGTGACAGTGACATATTCCCCCAGGGCGAAGCGGTGTTCGCCCAGGCGGTGGACGGGCTCATCATCCTCGGTGTCGCCAGCGTCGTAGTCGAAGAACCAGTGACGTCCCCGGCGGGCCAGGCGTCCATCGGCCGGATCTTCATCTGGCGAAAAGCGGCGCACCACGCATTTGGCCTTTTCCTCGGCATAGGCGGCTTCATCCAGATAGCCATCCGCCGTCAGCGGCGCAGTCAGGGCGTAGCCCCGATGATCGTCGCCGCCGGCGAATTCGGTTCCAGGATTGCGGGCAAGCCGCATGACAATGCGCGAAAGGGCCATAGGCGACCTCGTAACTAGTGGGACAGGAACAGGGACGGCGAGTCGGCCGCCAGCAGGGATCGGGTGGTGCCGCCGAAGATGAACTCCTGAAGGCGGGGATGGCCGAAGGCCCCGGCCACCAGGATTTCGGCCCCAGCCTTCTGGGCGGCATAGAGCAGCATGGGCGCCGCCTCGCCGGAGTCAGGTAACATCTCGAACTGGGCGGTCACGCCGCGGGCCGCGTAATAGGCCTGCAACCGGGCCGGATCCAAGGCGCGGGTGGTGGCCCGCGGGGCGGTGAGGATCACCACCTTGCTCGCCTTCTGCAACAGAGGCACAGCCTGACGCGCAGCTCGGGAGGCTTCCTTGCCACCATCCCAGGCGACAGCGACCACGCCTCCTACCTTCAGACCTGGCCGGGCGATGATCACGGGGCGCTGCTCGTCGGCCAGCACCTCCTGGAAGGCCTCGGCCAGGGGACCACGCCCCCGTCCCGGCTCATCGGAAAAGATGACCACATCCGACAACCGGCTCTCGGCTGAAAGATTGGCCCAGACCGGGGTCTGGAGGGCGAGGAAGCTCTTGACCCCGTAGGCCAGGGCGTCCACCGCGGCTCGCGCCTTGGTCTCGCCGACGGCGGCGGCCTCCTTCAGGGATTCCAGAGCCGTGGCCTGCACGCCCCCCATGAAGCCTTCGCCCATCCACGGCATGACGTCGGCGACGTCGGCGGGGGTATAGACGCCAGCCAGTTCGGCGCCGAAGGCGGCGGCCACGTGCGCGCCGGCCTCAAGCACCACCTGATCGCCCTCGCCGCCCGACAGCGGCGCCATGATTTTCGCCCAGGTCATTTGCTTCCCTTTTTCTCAGGTCCCGATGATGCGAGCGGCGTTCGAACCGTGCATTGATCTGTACCAAACTCCAGGTGGTCGAGCGCCTTGACCTTAGCAGTGTGGAAGGAACGCCTTGATGAGGAAAGGGCTGCGTCGCAAGGCCCGCGAACCCCGCGCCTGGCAGAGGATGCTCTCGGGCCGCCGCCTGGACCTCCTGGACCCCTCCCCCATGGATATCGAGGTCGAGGACATCGCCCATGGGCTGGCCCGCGTCGCCCGCTGGAATGGCCAGACGGTGGGGGATCACGCCTTCTCGGTGGCTCAACACTCCGTCGTGGTGGAGGAGATCGTCGCCCACCTGCAGCCCGACATCGAGCCCCGCTGGCGCCTCGCCGCCCTGCTGCATGACGCCGCCGAGTATGTGATCGGCGACATGATCTCGCCGTTCAAACAGGCGCTTGGGCTGGACTACAAGCTGTTCGAGGAGCGGCTGGAGACCGCCATCCATGTGCGCTTTGGCCTGCCGGCAAAGTCGCCGGCCTGGGTGAAGACCTTGATCAAGCGGGCCGACCACGCCTGCGCCTATTTCGAGGCCACGCAGTTGGCCGGGTTCTCGCCGGACGAAGCCCTGGAGTTCTTTGGCGCCCCGCCAGAGGGGTATGATCTGCAGATCGACCCGCAAACGCCCTCTGTCGCGCAAGCGCGTTACATTCAGCGCTATCATGTGTTGTCCGAGGCTGCGGGATTCGCCCCAGCCGACGCGGCTTTCGATACGGAGTAGCCAGACATGACGATGATCGTCTGCGGCCTGGCCGACCTGCCTGGAGTGATCGCCGCCCGTCGCCCGTCGCATGTGGTCACGCTCTTGGACCCGACGACCCCTATCCCGACGCCCGAGGGCATCGCGCCAGACCGTCACCTCCAGCTGGGCGTGAACGACATCGCCCAACCCATGGCGGGGATGACGGCGCCACAGGCTGATCTGGTCACCCGCCTGCTGGAGTTCGCCAGCTCCTGGGATGAGACCTCTCCCATGGTGGTGCACTGCTGGGCTGGGGTCAGCCGATCCACGGCCAGCGCCTTCACCCTGGCCTGCGCTCGCAGCCCCGAGACCGATGAGGCCCAGATCGCCTGGACCCTCCGAAGCCTGGCCCCCCACGCCTATCCGAACCGGCGAATCGTCGCCCTGGCCGATGACATGCTGGGCCGGGGCGGCCGCATGGTCGATGCGATCAACGCCATCGGCGGCAACGGCTATGTGAGCCTGGGCTCACCCTTTGACTTCGCAGCCCGGCACTGATGGCCCGCGCGCCAACCCACAGCCCGGTTGTCATCGGCCTTTCGGCGGTGGTGGTGGCGGTGCGCGACGCCGAGGCCATGGTTTTGACCGTGCGTCCCCGCGGGATGGAGGACGGTCTGGCCGCCGAGCCTGCCGGCCTGCCCTTCGGCCCCTTTGACCCAGACGGCCATCGCACCTTTGAGCTGGCCCTGCGCGCCTTCGTGACGGCCCAGACGCGGTTTGACCTGGGCTATGTGGAACAGCTTTACACCTTTGGCGACCGCGGCCGGGACGCCCCCTTGGCCGATATGGGCGCCGGAACCGAGAGCGCCCCAGGCGAGCCGCCCAGCCGCGTGATTTCAGTGGGCTATCTGGCGCTCACCCCCCAGGCCGTCGACACCGAAGCGCCCGACACCGCCTGGGCGCCCTGGACCCGGTTCTTTCCCTGGGAAGACTGGCGACAGGGCCGTCCGGCTGCGGCTGTGCTGATCGAAGACGCCCTTCGCCGCTGGGCCGAGCGGGCGACGCCGGCCCAGCGGGACCTGCGCCTGGCCCGGGCGCGTCTGGCCTTCGCCCTGGATGGCGCCCCTTGGAACGAGGAGCGGGTGCTGGAACGCTATGAGCTACTCTACGGGGCGGGCCTGGCGCCTGAAGCCGCCCGGGACCGTGGCGAGGCCTCTGGGGAACGCTCAGAGGCTTTGCGCACGGCGCTGGGCGCGCCGATGATTTCAGACCATCGCCGGATTCTGGCCACGGCGCTGAGCCGGCTGCGGGGCAAGATCAAGTACCGGCCCGTGGTGTTCGAACTGATGCCTGAAGCCTTCACCCTGCTGGCCCTGCAGCGCGCGGTGGAGGCGATTGCAGGGGCGCCCCTTCACAAGCAGAACTTCCGTCGCGCCCTGGAGCGCAGCGGTCTGGTGGAGGGCCTGGGGCGGATCGACGCCGACACGGGCGGACGGCCCGCCGAGTTGTTCCGCTTCAGGCGGGAGACTCTGAACGCGCGCCCGGTCTCGGGACTGTCGCTTCCGCTTCTGCGGGACTGACAGGATCTGGGACTTGGCCTGCCGCCCAGCGGGCGCGGATCTGGTGCGAGGTTTCCCGCGACCCGTCAGGGCTCCAACCCGGCGCCCCGAAGACATAGAGCCCAGCCTCCCGAAGCGACTTTGCGCCCAGCAGGTCACGGCCGATAGCCGCCCATTCATGGAAGGCCACCCGCAGGGGGTTAAAGGTCGCGAGGTTCTTCACAACCCCATAGCGGCAAGGCTCGCTCTCCAGCTCGCTCTGGAAGGTGCCGAACATGCGGTCCCAGACGATGAGAATTCCCGCAAAGTTGCGGTCCAGATAGCGGGGATTGCGCGCGTGATGGACCCTGTGATGGGACGGGGTGTTGAAGACCGCCTCGAACCAACGGGGCATCCGACCGATCACCTCGGTGTGGATCCAGAATTGGTAGACCAGACTGATCCCCTTCTGGATCGCCACCATGGCCGGTGGAAACCCGATCAGCGAGAGCGGCAGCCAAAGCAGCCAGGTCCCGGCCACCCCGCCCGTCCAGGTCTGCCGCAGGGCGGTGGAGAGGTTGTAGTGCTGCGAGGTGTGGTGATTGACGTGGCTCGCCCACCAGAACCTGCGCTCATGCGACAGGCGGTGGAACCAGTAATAGGTCTTGTCCTCCAGCAGGAAGATCAGCACCCAGGCCCATACCGCGGTCATCGGGATGTCGAACAACCGGTGTTGATAGACCCACAGACTGGCGGCGAAAATCACCCCCGCAGTGGCCAACCCCGCCACCGAACTGCCCAGTCCCATGGCGAGCGACGTGAAGGTGTCCTTGGGCTCATAGCGGGCCTTGGCCCAGCCCAGACGTCCCAGCAGAAGCTCCAGCACGATCGCCAGGATGAAGAAGGGTACGGCCAGGCCGACCGGATCGATCTCTTCCATCAGGCGGCGAGATCCTTGGGGGGCCAGTTGTCGAAGGCGAGCACCGCCCGCGGCGCGGCGACCTCCCCCAGACGGATGTCGAGCTGTCCGTTGCGGAACATGACCGATGAGGCCTGACACCAGGACAGGCGTCGCGCAGCGTAACCGTCACCCACCTGGATCAGCACGAGCGCGCATGCCCCGGACCGGGCGATGGCGCCCCGTCCCTCTCGGGCGATCCAGAGCTGATCGATCCGCCAGTCTGGGAAGTCCTCGGCCAGCAGGTCGCGGGCGCGCGCCTCATCCAGCCCAGGCGCGGGCCGCCCCAGCCGCGCCCAGGCCGCCAGGCCCACGAGCACCGCGACGGCGGCCATTGAGCCGGTGAATTGTATCAGGAACGCCTTGTCCACAGCGCTTTCCTCCCCTTGAGGGCACGGTCCCTCGGCGCGGCGGTGGGGTCAAGCAAAACGGCGCGCCCCTCGCGGGACGCGCCGTCTCCTCAGACCAATCCGATGGATCGTCGAGGCTTAGAACTTCCGAACGTAGCCCACGGCCCAAACGTCGGCCGAGCCGCCGTCGTCCTGGAATTCCTGGCGGGTGTAGTCCGCACGGAAGCCGTTGTTGGCGTCGATGAAATAACGGCCGCCGACACCGTAGTTCCAGCTCTCGCCATCAGCCTTGGCGGAAGCGCCAACCGCGGAGACTTCGGCCTCGGTCGTGCCGTAGCCGACGCGGGCGAACAGATCGGCATTGGGGCTGACCGGCAGGAAGCCGACGCCATAGATCGCCGCCGAATGGTTCAGCTCGACGTCAGCATTGACGCCGCCGACCGTGATCGAATCGTCCTTCACGCCAGCGGCCAATTCGCCCTCGACGCCGAAATACGGGGAGAGCTTGGCGCCCAGGCGACCCTGGATCGCGCCAAGGTCGAAATCGCCGGCGTCGGCATGGGCGTAGCCCACCGAGCCATAGATTTCCGGGGCCGACATCGATTGGGCCTGCGCAGCGGCGGGCGCAACGGCCAGCACGGCGAGGGTGGCGGCGGCGGTGATAAGAGACTTCATGGGGGATACTCCGACTTGAGGACGTGTGTCCTCGAACCCGGTCTCAATCGCCGCCAATCTGGGCGCATTCTTGTCCGCGCCCGGACAATTGCATGGCGGCCACATTATGTGGCATTTCCGCCACTCCGCCCCGCCCTTCCTTTTCCCGATGCTGTGCTATTTAAGGGGCGCAAGCCCGGAAGAGGCTGCCATCGGAGAAGCGAACTTGCGTAACGCCGTCATCGCCGCCACCGGCCTCTACACCCCGCCCCACACGCTGACCAATACGGAGCTGGTGGCGACCTTCAACGCCTATGTGGAGCGTTTCAACGCCCGCAACGCAGAGGCCATCGCTGCGGGGGAGATCGAGGCCCTAACCCCCTCCTCCGAGCCCTTTATCGAGAAGGCCTCGGGCATCAAGTCGCGCTACGTGATCGACAAGTCCGGCCTGATCGATCCCGACGTCATGCGCCCGGTGATCCCCGAGCGTTCCAATGAGGAGATCTCAGTCCTCGCCGAAATCGCCGTGGCCGCCGCCCGTCAGGCCATTGAAGCGTGGGGCAAGCCTGTAAGTGAGATCGGCGCGGTGATCTGCGCGGCCTCCAACATGCAGCGGGCCTATCCGGCCATGGCCATCGAAGTCCAGCAGGCGCTCGGGATCGACGGCTTCGCCTTTGACATGAACGTCGCCTGCTCCTCGGCCACCTTCGGAATCAAGACCGCCGCCGACTACATCGCGACCGGCTCGGCCAAGGCGGTGCTGATGGTCAATCCGGAGATCACCTCAGGCCACCTGAACTTCTGCGACCGCGACAGTCACTTCATCTTCGGCGACGTGGCCACCGCCGTGATCGTGGAGGCCGAGGAGGACGCGACGCCTGGCCAGGGCTGGGACATCATCGGCGCCCGGCTGAAGACGGTGTTCTCCAACAATATCCGCAACAATTTTGGCTTCCTGAACAGGGCCGCCCCAGAAGGCGTCGGCGCCAAGGACAAGCTGTTTGTCCAGGAGGGACGCAAGGTGTTCCGCGAGGTTGTGCCGATGGTTTCGGAGATGATCGTGGACCACGCCAGCGATCTGGGACTCGATCCCACGGCGCTGAAGCGCATGTGGCTGCATCAGGCCAATATCAATATGAACGACATGATCGGCCGCAAGGTGTTGGGTCGCGATCCAAGCCCGCAGGAAAACGTCATCATCCTGGATGAGTACGCCAACACATCCTCAGCCGGGTCCATCATCGCCTTCCATAAGGCCAATGACGGGTTCGCCAGCGGTGAGACCGGCCTGATCTGCTCGTTCGGCGCCGGCTATTCAGCGGGCACGGTCTTCGTTCGCAAACGGTAAGCGCAAAGTCATACGCAAAAAAGGGCCCCGCCGGGCGACTGGCGGGGCCCTTTGTCTATCTACCGGTCCTTCTCGCGTTCGCCGATGGCCGACTGGGCCGCAGCCAGGCGGGCGATGGGAACGCGGTAGGGCGAGCAACTCACATAATCGAGGCCGACCCGCTCGCAGAAGTCGATGGAGGCCGGATCGCCCCCATGCTCGCCGCAGATGCCGAGCTTGATCTCCGGCCGCTGGGCGCGGCCGCGCTCGGTGGCGATGCGGATCAGGTCGCCGACGCCTTCCTGATCGAGGCTGACGAAGGGATCCTTTTCGAAGATGCCTTTGTCCATATAGGCGGCCAGGAATCGGCCGGAATCATCGCGGCTGATGCCGAAGGTGGTCTGGGTCAGGTCGTTGGTGCCGAAGGAGAAGAACTCGGCGTTCTCCGCCAGGTCGGCGGCCCGGATCGCCGCCCGCGGCAGTTCGACCATGGTGCCCACCAGATAGGGGAAGTCGAGCTTGCGCTCGGCCAGCACCTGCTTGGCCACCCGGTCGGTGAGCTGGCGCAGGAACTTCATCTCCTCGCCCTTGGCCACCAGGGGGTGCATGATCTCCGGGCACGGCGGGGTCTTGCCGCCCTCGGCGATCTCGCAGGCGGCCTCGAAGATGGCCCGGACCTGCATCTCATAGATCTCCGGATAGGAGACGCCGAGGCGGCAGCCGCGGTGGCCCAGCATCGGATTGGTCTCGTGCAGCTCCTTCACCCGCCGCTCCAGCACCGCCAGCTCGAGGCCTGCAGTGTTGGCCAGGGCCTTCAGGTCTTCCTCGGTGTGGGGCAGGAACTCGTGCAGGGGCGGGTCCAGCAGGCGGATGGTGACCGGCAGGCCCTCCATGATATTGAACAGTTCAACGAAGTCGGCCCGTTGCATGGGCAGGATCTTGGCCAGGGCCGTGCGGCGGCCCTTTTCATCTGAGGCCAGGATCATCTCGCGCACAGCAGCGATGCGGTCTTCTTCGAAGAACATGTGCTCGGTGCGGCACAGGCCGATGCCTTCGGCCCCAAACTGGCGGGCGGTGCGCGCGTCCAGCGGGGTTTCGGCGTTAGCCCTGACCTTCAATCGACGCAGGGCGTCGGCCCAGACCATCAGGGTGGCGAAGTCGCCGGTGAGCTCAGGCTCGATCATCTTCACCGCGCCAGCCAGCACCTCGCCGGTAGAACCGTCGACGGTGATGATTTCGCCGGCCTTGAAGGTCCGGCCGCGAACACGGAACTCGCCAGCCTTGGCGTGGATCTGAACCTCGCCGGCGCCGGAGACGCAGGGGCGGCCCATGCCGCGGGCGACAACGGCCGCGTGGCTGGTCATGCCGCCGCGGGCTGTGAGGATCGCCTTGGCCGCATGCA
Source organism: Caulobacteraceae bacterium UBA6225 (assembly GCA_002441055.1). Lineage (GTDB taxonomy): Bacteria > Pseudomonadota > Alphaproteobacteria > Caulobacterales > Caulobacteraceae > Phenylobacterium. Next base: position 9,533 of record DJWR01000105.1, read on the forward strand.
TGCCGTGAATGTCTTCCGGGCTGGTCTCATCGCGGACCAGGATCACCGACTCGTGTATGGCGGCCAGACGCTCGGCCTCGTCGGCGTCGAAGACGATCTTGCCAGTGGCCGCACCGGGCGAGGCCGGCAGGCCCTGGGCGATCACATCGCGCTCGCTGGCGGGATCGATGGTCGGATGGAGCAACTGATCCAGCGACGCCGGCTCGACCCGCATGATCGCCTCTTCATGCGTGATCACGCCCTGGGCGGCGAGATCGACAGCGATTTTCAGGGCCGCCTTGGCGGTGCGCTTACCGTTGCGGGTCTGCAGCATATAGAGCCGGCCCTGTTCGACCGTGAACTCGATGTCCTGCATGTCGCGATAGTGGCTCTCGAGCCGGTCGACGGCGGCCTTGAACTGCTCGAAGACCTCGGGCAGCGCCTCTTCCATGGAGGGCTGCTTGTCGCCCATTTCCTCGCGGGCGATCTTGGTCAGGGCCTGGGGCGTGCGGATGCCCGCCACCACGTCCTCCCCCTGGGCGTTGATCAGGAACTCGCCATAGAGGCGGGCCTCGCCGGTGGACGGATTGCGGGTGAAGGCCACGCCGGTGGCCGAGGTCTCGCCCATATTGCCGAAGACCATCGACTGGATATTCACCGCCGTGCCCCAGCTCTCGGGGATGTCGTGCATGCGGCGATAGAATTTGGCCCGGTCGTTCATCCAGCTGGCGAACACCGCGCCCACCGCGCCCCACAGCTGCTGTTGCGGGTCCTGCGGGAACTCCGACCCAAGCTCGCTGGCCACGGCCTTCTTGTAGTCGGCGACGACCTTCTCCCAGTCCTCGGCCGTGAGCCCCGTGTCGACGGTGACGTCGAGGCGCTCCTTATGCTCGTCGAGGATCTCCTCGAACATGTGGTGATCCAGGTCGAGGACCACGTTGGAGTACATCTGGATGAAGCGCCGATAGGAATCGAAGGCGAAGCGGCGGTCGCCCGACAGCTTGGCCAGGCCCTCGACGGTCTGGTCGTTCAGCCCCAGGTTCAGAACCGTGTCCATCATGCCCGGCATGGACGCCCGGGCGCCCGAGCGGACCGAAACCAGCAGGGGGTTGGCCGCATCGCCGAACCGCTTGCCCGTCAGTTCCTCGACCCGTCCAAGCGCTTCAGACACCTGGGCCTTCATATCGTCGGGATAGCGCTGCTCATTGGCGTAATAGTGCGTGCAACACTCGGTGGTGATGGTGAAGCCCGGGGGCACCGGCAGGCCCAGGGACGACATCTCGGCGAGGTTGGCGCCCTTGCCCCCCAGCAGGTTCTTCATGGAGGCGTCGCCATCGGCCGCACCGCCGCCAAAGGCGTAGACCCAGCGCGTCTTGGTCAGGCTCGTCATCGTCCCACTCATCCCGTCACTTGGCTGAAATCCGCCACGCGCCCCATGGCGTCGCGGACCTGGCTCAGTAGCCGCAGGCGGTTGTCCCGTTCTGCGGGGTCTTCAGCATTCACCAGCACTTGTTCGAAAAAGGCGTCCACAGGACCGCGCAGACCCGATAGGGCCTGCATGGCGGCCACGAAGTCCTCGGCGGCCAGCGCCTGGGCCACCCGCGGCTCCACTCCGGCCAGGGCCGCCACCAGGGCGAGCTCGGCCTGCGGGGCGCCATCCATGGCCACCGCGGGTCCAGAGGGCATGGCGACCTTCTTTTCCTCGGCCTTGAGGATGTTGGTCGCCCGCTTGTAGCCGGCCAGCAGATTGGCCCCGTCCTCGGTGGTCAGGAAGCCGTCCAGGGCCTCCACCCGGGCGACGATCCGCACGAGGTCGTCGTCGCCCAGGGCGAAGACGGCGTCCACCAGATCATGCCGCTTGCCCTGGTCGCGCAGCAGGACCTTCAGGCGGTCGGCGAAGAAGGCCACCAGGTCGTCGCCTGCGAGCTCTCGCAGGGGCAGGCGGATGCCGCCTTCCAGCACGATGCGGATGACGCCCAGAGCCGAGCGGCGCAAGGCATAGGGGTCGCGCGACCCCGTGGGCTTCTCGTCGATGCCGAAGAAGCCGGTCAGGCTATCGAGTTTGTCGGCCAGGGCGAGGGCGGCGCCGACAGGGCCCTCCGGCAGGGCGTCGCCCGGCCCCTGAGGCTTGTAATGATCGCGGATGGCGGCGGCCACGTCAGCCGACAGGCCTTCGGCCTGGGCGTAGTAGCCGCCCATCAGGCCCTGCAGTTCAGGAAACTCTCCAACCATGCCGGTGACCAGGTCGGCCTTGGCCAGGCGGGCGGCCTGGGCCGCGACGTCGGGATCCGCGCCGACCCGGGGAGCGAGGCTGCGGGCGAGGTCGGTGATGCGCGCCACCCGGTCGGACATGGCGCCCAGCTTGGCGTGGAAGGTGACGCCCTTCAGCTTCTCAAGCCGGTCTTCCAGCCGCAGCTTGCGGTCCTCGTCCCAGAAGAAGCGGGCGTCCGACAGACGGGCCGACAGCACCTTGGCGTTGCCCGCGGCGATGGCAGCGCCGCCGTCGGCGGCCTGGATGTTAGCCACGGTGATGAAGTGGGGCGCCAGCCCCCCGGTCGCCGGGTCGCGCACGGCGAAATACTTCTGGTGGGTGCGCATGGAGGTGCGGATCACCTCGGGCGGCAGGTCGAGGAAGTCCGGGTCCATGTCGCCGAGCACAGGGGTCGGCCATTCGGCCAGGCCGGCGACCTCGTTCAGCAGGCCCTCGTCCTCCACCAGCTCCAGATTGCGGGCGAAACAGAGGGTGCGGGCGGCGTCGAGGATGCGCGCCTTGCGCTCCTCCACATCCAGCACCACGAAGTGCGCCGCCAGGCCGTCGCGATAGGTGTCGAAGTCCTTCACCCGGAAGGGCTGGGCCGTCCCCATGAAGCGATGCCCCTCGGTGACATCGCCGCTCACAATCCCATCGATGGAGAGCGGCACGACCGCCCCGTCGAACAGGCAGACGATCCGCTTCAGCGGCCGGACCCAGCGCAGGGTCCCCCGCCCCCAGGTCATGGACTTGGGCCAGGGGAAGTTCCGTACGATGGCCTCGACCATCTCGGCGATGATCTCCGGCGTCGGCCGGCCCTTGCGTTCGAGCCTGGCGAACCAGACCCCGTCCTGATCGACCAGCTGGTCCATGGTCAGGCCGGTGGAGCGGAGAAAGCCCTCCATGGCCTTGTCCGGCGAGCCGACGCGAGGACCCTTGCGCTCTTCGGTGCGGTCGGCCTGGGCTTCAGGCAGGCCCTCGATCACCAGGGTCAGGCGGCGCGGGCCAGCAAACGCGGTCATGGCTTCCGGCAGGAAGCCCTGCTCGGCCAGACGCTCGCGGGCCATGCGCTCCAGGTCGCGGGCCGCCTGGACCTGCATGCGCGCAGGAATCTCTTCGGAGAAGAGCTCAAGAAGGAGTTGAGGCATTACTGGACTCCGGCCTCAAGCGGTTCGGGTGAAAGAAGCTCCCGGCCCTCGGCCTGTTGCAGCTCGTTCCACTGGTTCATCAAGGCGCGGCTGGTGAAATGGCCGTAGGCTTTCCCGCCCTTTTCGTACTGCCAATCGCTGATCTGCTCGTCCTTGAATGTGACGAGCGAGCCGTATTGGAGATCCCCGAGATCATCGGGCAGGTTGGCGAGGGTTCCGCGGCCACCGCCAGGCTCCCGCACAACGTCAAACACCCAAATGTGCTCCTCACCGTTCCGCGACACAGTGGGAAGGCCAACCTTCACGGCAAACTCGCTATAGCCCGGCGGGGAAGCCTGATGGAGGCGCCAGAAAATCGGCAGCGTTTCCTGCGCCTGCGCTATCGCAGCGACGACCGCCGGGTCATCCTCCGTGACGAAGACCATTTCTTCGCTCTCTGGTCGCGCCTCGGCGCAGCCAGCGACCGCCATCATCAACCCAGCGCAGACGGCCAGCAGGACGGGCCTCATGCGTTGCCCCC
>DJWR01000054.1 GCA_002441055.1 Caulobacteraceae bacterium UBA6225
TGTAGCGGATGTTCTCCTCGATGGTGCCGCTGAACAGGAAGGGCTCCTGCAGCACCATGCCGATGTTGCGGCCCAGCGACTCCAGGGTCACGTCGCGCACGTCGCGGCCGCCGATCAGCACCTGGCCCTGATCCACCTCATAGAAGCGGTGGGCCAGCGCGATGATGCTGGTCTTGCCCGAGCCGGTGGGACCCACCAGCGCCACCACCTGGCGGGGCTGAACCTCGAAGCTCACATTGTGCAGGACGGGCCTGGCCGGGTCATAGCCGAAGGTGACATTGCGGAACTCCACCGTCGGCTCGAAGTCGGCCAGAGGTTCGGCGTCCGGCTTGTCGACGATGGTCACCGGCACATCGAGCACCTCGAAGATGCGGTGACCGGCGGCCATGGCCCGCTGCATGATGGTGTACTGCATGGACAGCATGCGCACCGGATCGAAGAACCGCTGCACATAGAAGATGAAGGCGACCATGACACCCACATCCAGACGCCCGCCCAGCACCGCATTGCCGCCGACCACGACGACGATGCCCATGGCCAGGCCCGTCAGGACATCCACTGTCGGCACCATCACCTGGGTCATGGCCGCCGAGTTGTTCTGGGCGCTCATGTTCTCCCGGGCCTTCTCCTCATAGAGCTTGAAGTTCATCGCCTCGCGGCGGCTCTCCTGGACCGTGCGGACCCCCTGGATGTTTTCGGCCAGCGCGCTGTTGGCGGTGGACGAGGCGTCGCGCGCTTCCCGGAACGTCTTCTTGGAGAAGGGCAGCCAGATGGCCCGGACCGCGATCAGGGCCGGGATCACCGTCAGCGTCAGCAGACCCAGCTGCAGGTCCATGCTGAGCAGGGCGACCGTGATGCCGATCAGGAGCGCGATGTCGCCCACGGCGCCGGTGGTGCTTTCCAGGAACTCCTGCAGGGCGTTCACGTCCCCCTGAAGCCTGGCCATGATCCGGCCCACATGGGTCTTGTCCATGAAGGACAGGGAGACATCCTGGAAGTGGCTGAACATGGAGCGGCGGACATCGAAGATGACCCGCTGGGCCAGCCGCGAACTCATCCATTGCTCGAGGAAGAAGGCGGCCGCATTCAGGATCACCACGCCCACGAAGATGGCGATGATGGTGTCCAGACGGGCGTCATCGCCGCCGCCGACCGCGGCGTTCACCGCCTGGCCGATCATGTAGGGGATGGCGATGGCTGTAGCCGCCGAGATCAGCACGGCGATTTGTGCGCCGATCACGAAGGCCTTGTGCGGCTTCAGATAGTGGACGAAGCGGCCGAGGATCTTCGGATTGATCGAGGCGAAGATCTCCTCGGCGTCGTCGCTACCCAGGGTGGCGCGGGCCTTGCGCGGCACCTGCGAGGCGACATCATTTCCGCGGTCGAAGACGAAATCGCTCATGCCCGCACCCCTTCGATCTGGCTGACGGCCGGCGCCTCAGGCGCTGGCTCGGGCGGCAGGTCTTCTGACAATCCGCCGCCGTCGGCGCGAGTCTGCAGGGCGTAGAGCTCGGCATAGACGCCGCCGGCCGCCACCAGGCTCTGGTGATCGCCCCGCTCCACCACGCGGCCCTCGTCCAGCACAATGATCTGGTCGGCGTGCATCAGGGAGGACAGGCGGTGGGCGATGATCACGGTGGCCTTGGCCTTGGTGGCGCTGGCCAAGGCGTCGCGGACCTTGCGCTCGGTCACCGCATCGATGGCGGCGGTGGAGTCGTCGAAGATCATGACGCCGGGGCCGGGCACCACCCCTCTGGCGATCGACATGCGCTGGCGCTGACCGCCGGACAGGGCCACCCCCCGCTCGCCCACCCGGGTGGTGTAGCCGGTGGGCAGGCCGGCGATATAGTCATGCAGCTGAGCGGTGCGGGCGGCGCCGACGATGCGGTCCTCCTCCGCCCAGGGATCGGCATAGGCGACATTGTTGGTCACTGTGGTGTCGAACAGGAAGGCCTCCTGCTGCACGAGGCCGACATATTCCCGCAGGGAGGCCAGGCTGACCTCGCGGATGTCCTGGCCATCGATGGTGATGCGCCCGCCGGTGACGTCGTAGAAGCGGGGGATCAGGTTAGCGATGGTCGACTTGCCGCTGCCCGGCGCGCCGACGACGCCCAGGGTCTGGCCGGGGCGGACCTCGAAGCTGACATCGCAGAGCACAGGGCGGCCCGCATCATAGGCGAAGTCCACATGCTCGAACCGCAGAACCCCTTGGGTCGGCGCCAGCGGCTGGGCGCCCGGCGCATCGGCGATCTCCGGCTCCAGGTCCAGGACCTCGAACACCCGCCCGCCAGAGGAGGTGGCCCGGGCCGCCGAGGCAAAGATCATGGCGATCTGCCGGATCGGGGCCTGCAGCAGGGTCATGTAGGTGAGGAATTCGGTAAGCCGGCCCACCGACATGGCGCCGGCGATCACCTGGTGGCCGCCGTACCAGAGGAGCAGGGCCATGGAGCCATAGTAGCTGAGCGTCATGGCCGTGACGGCGCGGAAGCGCAGGGTGATGCGCTTGAACGAATATTGCAGGGCGTTGTCGGCGGCGACGTCGAACTTGGCCATCTCGAAAGCCTTGGCCGAGAAGGCGCGCACCACCCGGATGCCCTGGAGGTTCTCCTCCATGGTGAGCGTCAGGATCGACATCAGCTGCTGCACCCGCAGCCAGGTCACTCGCAGCAGAAAGCCCATCCGCGCCAGGAACCAGCCGGCGATCGGCACGAAGGCCAGCGCCAGGAAGGCCATGGTGACATCGGTGGAGAACATCATGAAGGCCGAGACCGACAGCAGCATGACCAGCGTCAGGCTCTGCATCATCCCGCCCTGGATGAAGGCCCGCGTCCCCTCCAGGTCGAGCATGCCGCGGGTCACCAGATCGCCGGAATGGATCTTGTCGTGGAAGCCGAAGGACAGGCGCTGGAGCTGCTGAAAGAAGGCCAGGCGCAGGTCGTAGGCCACGCGCTGGCTGACCTTTTCGGCCACATAGCCGCCATAGCCGGTGAGCAGGCCCCGCAGGCTGGCCGCGCCCAGCACCAGCAGGGCGGTGGTCATGAGGGCGCGCTGCACCTCATCGACGCTGGCGTTCTCGCTGGCCAGCAACAGGTGGGCCTGGTCCACGGCCTGGCCGAACAGTCGCGGCAGGGTCAGGCTGAACAGGGCCGCGCCGATGGAACAGCCGACGGCCAGGGCCACCAGGCCCGGATAGCGCAGGGCCAGTCCCATGATTCTGCGCAGGACCCGGGGCATGGCCGAGACGTCAATCGACACAGAATCCGCCGCCGCATCCCTGGGGGAGGGGCGTGAATCACTCATCTGAAAATGTCCAATCTTGGTATGACGCCATCATGCGGCGCCACCAGGGGTCGCGCCACCGTCTTTTGACGCCGCCGCCAAATAGTCCGTCTGCGTGACATCCGTCCGGGCCTTGGGGCGCCGAACGACCAGACAACCTGGGCCTCAGGCCGGCAGGGGCTCGGCCTGAGGGGCCACGGTCACCGGCAAGGCCGGCGGCGCCGGCCGCGGCCGCAGGCGTTCGCCCTTCAGCCAGATCTTCAGGGCCTCCCAGTGGATGGCGCCCATGACGCCCAGGGTCATCCAGGGATGGGCGAGCCAGGCCGAAAACAGGGCGCGGTCGGTGATCGGTCGCCTCTTCCCGGCGAAGCTGGCCGACAACAGAGGGCCCTGGCCATCGGCGACCTCGATACTGACGGCGACCTTCTCCCCCGGCGGGCGGATCGTGAAGGCGTAGGTGAGATCCATGTCCATGAAGGGGGAGACATAGAACCCCTTGTCGATGGCCTGGCGGACGACGTCGCCTGGCTCGGCGTCCGGCGCCGGGATCAGATAGCTGTGCCGGTCGCCGAAGGTGTTGTTGACCTCATAGAGGATGGCGCTGAGCGCCCCATCGGCGCGATGGCAGAAATAGACGCTCAAGGGGTTGAACACGCCCCCCAGCACCCGCGGCATGCAGAGCAGGCGCACGGGCCCGCCGGTCTCAAGTCCAGCGGCCGCCAGATGGGCCTCCACCTGGGCCTTGAGGGGACGCCCTGAGCCGTCCCCATGGTCGCGGCCATGGAAGCTGAACAGGCCAGGACTGTCGAAGCCGAACAGACGCAGGCCACGGGCGATGCCTGGCCCCTCGTCCAGGTCCATGAGCAGCATGAAGATGCGGTAGCGCAGGGCGTGGGCTCGGGGTCTGGTCCGGGCGTGCAGCACGAGCCCGGGATAGATCCCTGAAGCCGGCTGGCTCACGCGGCGGCCTCGGCAGGCGCCTTGGCCGGGGCCAGGCCCAGGCAGATGCGCGAGGACTCACCCTTCACCGACCAGGGGCGCCGCACCCCGCCGAGCTGTTCGGCCACCGCCAGTCCTGACTGCAACCCGTCCTCATGGAAGCCGTGGCCGAAATAGGAGCCGCAAAACCAGGTCCGGTTGGCGCCCTGGAGGGACCAGAGCTCTCCTTGGGCGGCCAGGGCGCCGGCGTCGAACAGCGGGTGCTCATAGATTTCGGTGCGGATCACCGATTCAGGCGCGATCTCGCGGTTGGGGTTGAGGGTGACGAAGAGCTCCGGCTGAGACGGCAGGCTCTGCAGCTTATTCATCCAGTAGGTGACGCTGCCCTCTTCGGCCGAACCGCGGCGGCCCAGATGGTTCCAGCTGGTCCAGGCCGCCCGGCGACGGGGCATCAGGGCGCGGTCGTTGTGCAGGACCGTCAGATTGCGGCTGTAGCGGAAGGCCGACAGCAGGCGGGTCTCCTCCACGCCGGGGTCCTCCAGCAGGGCCAGCGCCTGGTCCCCGTGGGTGGCGATCACCACCTCGTCGAACCGCTCGACCTGCCCGTTGGCCAGGCGCAGGTCGACGCCAGCGGTCTCACGACGGACGCCTACCACCCGAACGCCCGTGCGCGTCTCGCCCCTGAAGGCGGCGGCCAGGCGCGACACATAGGTGCGGCTGCCGCCCTCCACCGTGCGCCAGAGGCCTCGGCCGAAGATGCTCATCATGCCGTGGTTCTGGAAGAAGCGGATCAGGGC
>DJWR01000243.1 GCA_002441055.1 Caulobacteraceae bacterium UBA6225
GTCATCAAGCTCGGAAAGTTCGACATGAACTCCCGTGCCTATTGCGGGGCTTTCAACTTCAAGGGCGCCGACCAGCAGAAGAAGGTCGGTCTCCTGTCCGGCGGTGAGCGCAATCGCGTCCACCTGGCCAAGACGCTGGCGTCCGGCGGCAATGTCATCCTGCTCGACGAACCGACCAACGACCTGGACGTGGAGACCCTGCAGGCCCTGGAAAGCGCGCTCGAGGACTTCCCCGGCTGCGCCGTGGTCATCAGCCACGACCGCTGGTTCCTCGACCGCCTGTGCACCCACATTCTCGCCTTTGAAGGCGACAGCCATGTGGAGTGGTTCGAAGGCAACTTCGACGCCTACGAGGAAGACAAGAAGCGCCGCCTGGGCACCGACAGCATCATCCCCCACCGGCTCAAATTCCAGAAGTTCAGCCGCTAAAAACAAGGCCGGAGGAAAAGCTGCACAGCGGAACCTCCGGCGCTCCCACCTGTTCTCCGCGGGACATCCAATCCCGAAAGGAGAACGCCATGGCGAGCCCTCGTATCGAAGGCGCCAAGGTGGCCGTGCTGGCCACCAACGGCTTTGAACAGTCTGAACTGGAACAGCCCGTCGCGGCCCTGACCGCCGCCGGCGCCACCGTCCACGTCATCGCCCCCAAGGGCCCTGAGATTCAGGGATGGGAGCATCACGACAAGGGGCGGACCACCCCTGTCGACCTGGAGCTGGCCAAGGCCAAGGCCGGCGACTACGACGCCCTGGTTCTGCCGGGCGGCGTGATCAACCCCGACGCCCTGCGCCTGGAAAAGAAGGCCATCGCCTTCATCGGCGAGTTCGTGAAAGCCGGAAAGCCCATCGGGGCCATCTGCCACGGCCCCTGGACCCTGATCGACGCGGGCGGCGTGGAGGGCAGGACGATGACCTCCTGGCCTTCGCTCGAGACCGACCTGAAGAACGCCGGCGCCAAGTGGGTCGACAAGGAGGTGGTGGTCGACCAGGGCCTGGTCACCTCGCGCAAGCCCGACGACATCCCGGCCTTCTGCAAGAAGCTGATCGAGGAGATCGCCGAGGGCCGCCACGCCGCGGCGGCCTGAGGGCCACAGCTGATCCGGCGGCGGTCGCCCTGGCCATAGGGGCGCCGCCACGGCTATAGGGCGGGGGAGCAAGCTGGAGCACCGCCCCATGTCCGCCCCCCCGCCCGTCGTCCTGTTGTCCCACGTCATGCTGGCGCCCATGCAGGCCGGCCTTGAGGCCAAGGGCTATCGCGTGGTCCGCCGGTGGGACCTGGCTGACAGCGACCGGGTCGAGGTTGTCGCCATCGCCCACGCCGGCGAGGTGGTGCTGGAGCCTGAGTTTCTGACCACCCTGCCGAAGCTCGCCCTGATCGCCAATATCAGCGTCGGCTATGACGGGGTGGACGTGCCGTGGTGCCGCGCCCGGGGGATCGAAGTCACCCACGCCGATGGTCTGAACGCCGAGGACGTGGCCGATCACGCAGTGGGCCTACTGATCGCCTCATGGCGCAATATCGTCGAGGGCGACCGCCATGTACGCGAAGGCCGCTGGACTCCCGACAACCGGCTGGGCGCCCGGCCGGCGCTCAAGGGACGAAAGGTCGGCGTCGTCGGCATGGGCCATATCGGCCAGGCCTGCGCCGTCCGGGTGGAAGCCTTTGGCATGGAGGTCGCCTGGTGGGGACCAAACCCCAAGCCCGACCTCGTATGGCGCCGAGCCGACAGCCTTGTGGCCCTGGCGCAGGAAAGCGACATCCTGATCGTCGCCTGCAGGGCCGACGCCTCCAATCGGAACCTGATCTCGGCTGAGGTGATCGAGGCCCTGGGCTCCCGTGGGCTACTGGTCAATGTCGCCCGGGGTTCGGTGGTTGATGAAGACGCCCTGATCGCCGCGCTCAAGGACAAGCGCCTTGGCCGTGCGGCTCTGGACGTGTTCTGGCAGGAGCCGACGCCGCCGGCCAGATGGGCCGATGTTCCCAAAGTCGTGCTCTCGCCGCACTCGGCCGGCAGCACCCTGGAGTCGATCCCCAAGATGATCGGCCAGGCCCACGAAAACCTGCGCCGTCACCTGGCCGGCGAGACGCTGCTCAGCCCCGTGCCCTGACATCGCCCTGACACGGCGCTGTGGGATGAACCCCCTGCGGCCTCGAGCATTTGCACTGGCCATCACGTCATCAGGTCAGTTCCATGTCCCCCAGCGCGTTTCCGGATTCAGCCTCCAGCGGCCGGGCCTTTCCTGATCTCTGCGCCGTCTATGACGGCCTCCTGTCGGGCGAGGACCCCTTGCTCTCCGACGCAGCCCAGACGGACTTGCGCGCCTTCGCCCGGCTCTATGATCTGGCGCTGGAAACGGCCAACGAGGCGGAGGTCTGGCGACAGGTGCGGGTGCGCCTGCAGCAGGACCTCTCGAGGCCCCTACAGACGACGGACGAATGGCGCTATGAAGGTCAAGCGCGGGCGGCCTGAACTCGGCTCCAGGCTTGACATAATCACATAAAGATATCTTTATGTGATCCATGGCGTTGTCCAATTCACAGGTTGTCGATGTGCTGCGCGCGGCCGGCGAGCCGACGCGCCTGCGGATCCTCGCCCTGCTGGCCC